>JBLIIE010000019.1:0-48919 GCA_047634635.1 Granulosicoccus sp.
CCCACTGACTGGGTGGTCCCTGATGCTGGTGGTTGGTCACTTGTCATTGGCCTGGTGATCAAAGAAACTCCCTTTTTGCTATTGGCTGCTGCAGCTCAGTTGTCTGCGCTCAATGTTGATGCTTCGTTGCGCATTGGAAGGACGCTAGGGTACTCGCCAGCTCGTTGTTGGAGTCGTCTGATACTACCAAGGCTATACCCACGAATCCGGCTGACCCTTCTCATTATTCTTGCGTTTAATTTGACGGTAGTTGATATGGCCCTCCTGCTGGGGCCTGGCAGTCCCCCCACGTTATCGGTCATGCTCATGGCTTTGGTAAATGACCCCGATTCAAGAGCTGCAGCTTCTGCTGGAGCCATATTATTAGCTGTGATGGTTGCTGCGTGTTTTGTCGTTGTGTGGCTGCTTGAGCAAATGATTGCAAAAGTCTCAGTGGCTCGCCGTCGGAGTGGCGCTAGGGGCAAGGGCTTCGGTTTATTTCGTTTTGCTGGTAAAGGAGTGGTGTTAAGTCTGTTATTTACCTGCATAGCCTCGTTACTTTTGCTGCTGGTATGGAGTTTTACAAGGCGGTGGCGGTTCCCCGATGCCTTTCCGAGTCAATGGACGTTTGAGAATTGGACAAGCCGTGGCGAAGTGCTCTTTCAGCCTGCATGGACTACGTTGAGTATCGCTGTAACGGTAATGGTCCTAGCCGTAGGTAGCGCCATAATTTGGTTGGAGCTTGAACGGCACAGGATTGCACCGAAGCTCGATGGCTTGTGGTTTTTGCCGTTATTGATACCTCAAGTCAGCCTTTTGTTCGGTTGGCAGGCCGTGGCACTATGGTGTGGTATCGATGGCCACTGGAGCACGGTGGTTTATACGCATTGGCTCTATACGCTGCCTTACGTTGTGCTTATCCTGGCCGTTGCCTGGCGTGAGCTCGATCCACTGTGGGGCCATGCAGCTCATTCATTAGGCGCAGGCTATTGGAAGGTTCTTTGGAAAATCCGCCTGCCCATGTTATGCAGGCCTCTCTGTCAGGCGGCCGCTGTCGCGATAGCTGTAAGTGTGGCCCAGTATCTACCAACGTTATTGTTGGGTGCAGGCCGTCATCAGACTCTGGCAACCGAACTGGTTACAAGCTTTGGTGGTGTTGATCGTCGAGTGATTGCGGCTTTGGCTGTTCTTCAGAGTTTGTTACCGTTAGTGGCGTTCGTTCTAGCTTTACTCTACCCTCGATGGCGATTGACAAGGTTGCAAACCCGCGCCGCCACTAAGACCATAGAATCCGTACCCTTATAAGCATGCTTCCATTGCGCGTAGATAATTTGACATTGCATTTGCCCACCGGGCAATGCCTCATCGATAATTTGAGCTTCTCGATTGAACCAGGTTCGGTGCTGGCGCTGATGGGCCCCAGTGGTAGTGGTAAATCAAGTATCTTAAGTTTCCTGACGGGAACCTCTGATGGCCGAATTAGAGCTCGAGGAGATATATGGTTGGGAGATCAGCTGCTTAGTCATGTATCGACAGAGAATCGTCGGTTTGGTTTGATGCTTCAACAGGATTATCTGTTCCCTCATATGAGTGTTGGAGACAATCTTCACTTTGGCCTTCGTGGTGGTTCTCGCCAATCAAGGAAGGAACGGGTTCGTCAGAGTCTGGTAGATGCTGGTTTGTCGGGTATGGAACATCGTGACCCTGCAACGTTATCCGGTGGGCAGCGAGCTAGGGTTAGCCTTGTGCGTACGCTGCTTTCAGATCCACAAGCCTTGTTGTTGGACGAGCCTTTTTCTGGTCTTGATACTGCGCTGCGTGAACAAATTAGACGATTTACCTGGCAGGCTGCGTCCGAGCTCCCAGTTTTGCTAGTCACTCACGATGTCGCAGATATTCCCCCTGAAGCCAGAGTCTTAACTATTGGTGAGCCCTGCACACTCGGCGATAATTTAACAACACAACCGATCTAGTCGTTTTCTATGTTGGACAAATATATTGTTCCGGTCACTAAAAAACCATTGCAAGTTGCTGCAACTGTCTTGTATCAGCGAGGGGTAAAGGCAGATACGGTTACCGTTATTGGCTTTATTCTAGGCCTTGCGTGTATTCCTCTTATCGCGTTTGATCATCCTTACCTGGGATTAATCTTTCTGCTTTTAAATCGGATTGCTGATGGCATCGATGGCGAACTTGCTAGGTTGAACTCATCGAGCGATGCGGGTGGTTTTCTCGATATTACTTTGGACTTTATTTTTTATGCACTATTTCCGCTAGGATTTGCGTTATCAGATCCTGTTCAAAATGCTTTACCAGCAGCTTTTCTTATTGCTAGCTTTGTAGCAACAGGCGCCAGTTTTTTGGCATTTGCTACGCTGGCTGAGAAGCAATCTGTCGTAAGTCCTGACTTTGAATACAAGAGTTTGTATTACTTAAATGGCTTGGCGGAGGGAACTGAAACGATTCTGTGTTTTGTCTTGATGTGTCTGTTTGCGACTCATTTTGCTCAAATAGCATGGGTTTTCGCCCTCGTGTGCCTGATAACTGCCACTAACCGCATTATTTTTGGTTACCGCACGCTTAGGTAGTTGGACTTGACGCAGAAAGTTAACTAAAACTACTATAGGAGGGGAACCTATAGTTCCAAGCTTTTCCTATAATTTTCATGACGGGTAGTTTTGCTAATGAGTCAGTTGCTTAAACTTGCATTGTGGACCTGCATCAGTTCTGTGGGGGTGTCTGGCTGTAATGGATCTGATCTCCTAAGGGTGGCAGCAGACACGCAGCCAACGCTCGATCAGGCTGATGCTGTCTTACAAAACGATGAAGGTGTTCCTGTTACCGGGAACTCGGTTGGGCCCGAAGGTTATAGCCGAGTGAAAATGGGTGAGCGGCAATTCCCACTTAAATCGGCGCTTGGAGATATCTGGGGCACAGATGGTGATCACTACAGTGTTGATTTCACTATTACCAATGGCAAGTTTCTGGTTTCTCCCACGGAAATCGATGGGGTAACGCACAACCTACTCGTACCCGTCGAGGCATCAGCCACGATTTACGTCGAGCTCTATAGTCCTGGCGATGCGTTTTCTTTTGGGACCTACAGCTTTTCACCCTTTGGCTCTGGTGGCGGTGTTTTGGCCGGAAATGCCTATTTTGATAGCGCGTACGTTGGTATTGATTTGAACGAAAGTGGTGACATAGAATCCAATGAAAATTTGAGAATCATCGGCGGCACCTTTGAATTCGATGGTGGCGTTCCCGATATCGAGTTGAGATTCAGTGTAACTTTGGAAAACGGACAATCAGCTGAAGGTTACTACACAGGATTGTTTGATTTTGCAGACAGAATTTGACCAATCTTGCGGACCAAGAATTTCAGCCCGCAACATGTAAAAGCGTAAAACCACACATTCAGTCAAGTAAATACACTTTAGACGTGATCTGGTGGGTCGATTTTCTCTAGCTCACCGCCTAGATCTTTCGCAATAAGCATGTAGATGGACGGTATTACGAATAGCGTAAACAGGGTACCTATCGCCATCCCTCCAACCAATACAAGGCCAATAGAGTTTCTTGCTTCTGCACCGGGCCCACTGACCAGCGTTAGCGGGAAATGACCCGCAACAGTTGCAAAAGTCGTCATCAGAATAGGTCTGAATCGTGTTGTTGACGCCGCCTTGATGGCGGCCAGTTTACTCATGCCCAATTGCTGCATCTGCTTGGCAAACTCGACGACCAAGATGCCGTTCTTAGCAACAAGGCCAATAAGCGTGACCAAGCCCACTTGAGAATATATGTTCAAGGTCGTGGTAAACGAATTGGTCCAGTGTGGCAGTTCAGGGTTTGGCATTCGCAAGAATGTAAAGATCAACGCACCAAACATTGCCAAGGGTACTGATCCTGCGAGAATCACAAACGGGTCTCGGAAACTATTGAATTGTGCTGCGAGTGTGAGATAGATCAGCACAACAGCAAGTGCAAATGCAGGAAGAAACTTGTTGCCCTCGAGTGTGAGTTGGCGAGATTCCCCAGTGTAGTCAATGGTATAGCCCGAAGGCAGAACTTCAGCTGCAGCTTGTTCCAGAAACGCCAAGGCTTCAGACAGTGGCTTGATGGATACACCACTAAGCGTTACAGCATTAAGCTGTTGAAATCTATTCAACGCCCTTGGAACAGTGCTGTGTTCAATCGATGCAATCGACCCTAATTGAATCATATTTCCATCAGGTCCTGTTACGTACAAATCCTGCAATTGATCTGGATTTAATCGTTCTGATCGAAGCGCCTGAGGGATGACGCGATAACTTCGTCCCTCAATATTGAAGCGATTTACAAATCCACCGCCCAGGAGTGTTCCAACATCTGCACCAACCTGCTGCATCGTTAGCCCTAAATCTGCCACTCTATCTCTGTCGAATACAATTTCCGATTGCGCCTTATCGATTTTTGTATCGATTATGGGAGGAAATGCAAACATGCCGGAGCGCATGGCTTTGAGCTGTATCTGTTGAGCAAATTCAAGAATGGCTTCCGGTTCTGCGGTTGACGCAATAATAAATTCCACCGGGAATTGGCCACCGCCAGGTAATGCGGGTGGTGTAACTGGAAACATGTTGATACCTGCGATGTTGGACAGCTTCTGCCCAATCTCAGGTTTGATTTCAAAAACTGATCGTTCTCGTTCACTCCAGTCCTTTAGAACCATGCCGCCAAACCCCCCTGATGGGAAGGTTATCTGAAACGTGAATTCAGTTTCGTCCACGCTATCGAATGCTTCACCTGCCTCTGCTGCATAGCGTGAGGCGACTTCTATAGTTGCATTGCCTGAGCCATTGACGATGCCAAACAGGATGCCTTGATCTTCAGTGGGTGCGAGTTCCTTGGCGGACATGATGAACATGGGGACGCACAGTAGTGAGATGACGATCCACACTATAAACACGGCAGGCCGAGCTCTCAATGTTCCATAGAGTAACTTTGAATAGCTTTCGCGGACAGAATCAAACGTGCTGTTTACCTTTTTCTGGAAGCGACTTTCTTTGCCACCCTCACTCAGCAATTTTGCTGACATCATGGGTGAGAGAGTCAGAGCGACAATGCCTGAAATTGTGACAGCACCTGCCAGAGTGAAAGCAAATTCCCTGAATAAGGAACCTGTAAGTCCACCTTGCAATCCGATAGGTAGATAAACCGCAACAAGCGTTGCCGTCATCGCGATGACAGGGCCGATCAGCTCTCTTGCGCCGAGTAGGGCGGCCTGGATTCTCGACTTGCCTTCACTGATATGTCGTTCAACGTTTTCAACAACAACGATGGCATCGTCGACGACTAATCCAACTGATAAAACAATAGCTAGCAGTGTTAACAAGTTAATGCTGAAGCCAAACATTTGCATTAGGAAAATGGATCCAACCAATGAGATTGGAATAGCCATGATTGGCACGATGACCGATCGTAATGACCCCATAAACAGAAAAATAACCAGCATGACAATAACGAGCGTTTCCACAAGCGTGGTCACGACTTCACGAATAGAGCTTGCAATGTATTCCGAGGCATCGTAAGCCACGACTGCCGTCATACCCGAAGGTAACGTACGTTTAATATCCTCTAACTCTTCACGAACTCCTTGGATAACATCCAGCGTGTTGGCGTTAGGTAGGGGCCATATGCCCATGAATATGGCTTTATCGCCGCTATAACGTACTTCTACATCGCTGATGTCAGCGCCAAGCTCTACGATTCCAATATCTTTTACGCGAATGAGAGCGCCTGATTGAGATGTCAGAACCAAATTTTCAAATTCTTCAACAGTGGAAAGATCTGTGTTGGCCGCAAGGTTAACTTCAATCAGGGCGCCTTTGGTTTTACCTAAGGCCGACAAGTAGTTGTTTGATGCAAGCGCCTGACGTACCTCCACAGGTGTGATGTTGTGGGCTGCCAGAAGAGTTGGGTCAAGCCAGATACGCATCGCGAAATTACGTCCACCCAGAATTTCCGCACGCTGAACTCCATCGCGTGCCGCAAGCCTAGGTTGAACAACACGCGCTATAAAATCAGTTACTTGATTGGGCTCTAGTATGTCTGATGTAAAACTCAGATAAGCGGACGCGAAGGCACTATCTGCAGACTCCACATTGATAACAGGTATCTCTGCCTCAGGAGGCAAATCTCCGCGGACTTGATTAACTTTGGAGCTAATCTCCGACAATGCTTTTATAGGGTCGTAGTTCAGTTCCAGCCTAACGCTGACCGTTGACAAGCCCTGTTGGCTGGATGAAGAAACGTACTCAACGCCATCAGCTCCGGAAACTGCTCGCTCTAGAGGCGTGGTGATAAAACCACGCACAAGTTCGGCACTAGCCCCAATGTATGCTGTATTGATCGTGACCACGGCATTGTCGTTACGTGGATATTGCCGAATGCTCAGACTGCTTATTGCCTGGATGCCGGCAATGACAATCAGCAGACTGACGACCACGGCAAGCACTGGTCGCTGAATAAAGATATCCGTGAATTTCATGGCTTATCTCAAGCGTTGTCTGGTTGAGGAGTTAAGCTGGGTTCTGAACCGCCTTCCTTTATGGTGATCGTTGCCCCATTGCGAAGTTTGAACACACCATCGTTCGCAACGCTTTGTCCTTCTTCCAGCCCTTTGGTGACCTCCACAAAGTCGCCGCGACGCTCACCGAGTTGAACGAATTGCTGGCGCGCACTCAATTGATCATTCTCATTGTTCTCAAGTATGAAAACCGAATCACCGTAGGTGGCAAAGCTCACAGCAGACAGAGGGATCATGAGAACGTCTTTTATATCGGTTAAAACCACCTCAACGTTGGCAAACATTCCCGGTAGTAGGGTGGGTATTTCTTTTGAGTCGTCGTCGGTACTTACCTTGAGCGTTGCTTGGGTTCGCACCGTACGTGTTTGAATATCAATCTCAGTGTTGATCGCCGTTATGTTGCCCTCAAATATACGATTGGGAACAGCATTGCTGGTGACTCTGACCTTCAGCCCGTCTCGAATTTGTGCGAGCGCTTTTTGAGGTAAGGAAAAATTAACTCGCATAGGATCCAATGCCTGCAATGATACGATGGCAACGCCCTGCGAAAGATCCTGACCAATATTAACTAAGCGAAGACCCAAACGCCCATCAAAGGGTGCGGTAATCTGCTTTTTATCAAGGCTTGCTGTGATGTTGTCCAACTGTGCCTGTGCTGCGCTGGATTGCGATTGAGCGGCGTCGAATTCGGCGCGCGAGACCACGCGGCTTCGATACAGTCTGGAAACCCTATCAAGGTTGCTTTCAGCGAGGTCCAGATCTGATTCGGCAGCACTCAATTGGGCATCTTCGGTACTGGTCTCCTGCGCAAGCAACAGCGCTCCTGCTGAAACTCTCTCACCACCATCGAAAAACAGCTTGGCAACCCGTCCTGGAACATCTGCAGTGACAACGACACCTTGTGCTGCTTCCAGAGTACCAATGGAGCGGATGGTCGTTTCCCATTGGGCACGTTCCACTGATGCAGCAGTTACAGCGGTGGGTGGCTGGCTCTGGGAAGAGCCTGCTGCGATCAAATCCCTAATTTGATAACCTTTGACCGCGGCAATGGCGCCGACTACGACAAGTAGCCCAACGACAGCGAGTAATATTTTTTTTATCATAATAATTAACGTAACTAGAAAAAAATAATGGACACAAGGTGACCATAGTAAAACGGTTAAATGTTTGTGGCACACACCATAATAGATGGTGTACGTCTTCTGTGGACCAAGAGCTGTGCCTTAGGTGCTGCACGCATGTATACGTGCTTGCAGACTGGATCGTATCTACTGTTGTGTGACACAAGTCCGCAATGTCATGAAATTATCTGAAGTGCCACTAATATAGGCTCCTTCGTATTACAACCGAGAAAACCCGCAATGCTAACCACGATTGTACAACTGGACAGGCGTTCAGAAATTACTTTTCAAGGTATTCGGTTGGCTAAGGTTCAAGCATTGAATCATGATGAATCTGTTCGGCGACAGTTCTGTGTATATCAAACAACAGACGGTTTCATCGCAGAAAGAATCGATTGTCCTGGTACGATAGATGTCCGGTATTGGGGCGAAAAATGTGCCGATGTTTTGGCGGTTTATGACTTCTTTGGAAACGAGCCCTTGGCGAACTATCTGTACGGTTGCGTAAAATTTAACGTACCCGGCTTACGTGTAGATTCGTGATATAAAAGGCTTAACTTAACGGGGGATATGCTTGTAAAATAGGGGGCGCCTTGTACAAAACCGGCTTACTTGATTATGCATACAGGCAACTTGTCTGAAACACCTAATACGGTATCGCACACTCTTAGGTGCAACCTACCATTACTGCCAGATCCGCAACGACTTGAAACCATTGCTGCATTAAAAGCTACGATTCCCGCGAGAGCGGCATTAGCTGGTTTCGCGCAGGCCTTGAAACAATCATCAATGGTCAGTGCTGCCATCGATACTTTCTGTCTTATAGAGTCAGTAGGCGCCTTGCAGTTAAGTGGTTCAGTCGTTGAGCTTAGAGCTGCTCTGCAAGCACCGGGCTCTGTTCAGATGCCTGAGTTGTCTCGTCATTACGAGGCTAGAATTTCAGCGCATAAACGCTTAATTGCGGAGCCAGTTAGTTACTCTCTGGCCTTAGAGCTAGCTTCCACAATGCGGAGCACCCCAGTATCTGTTCGTCGTAGCGGTGTCAGTGAAGAGTTGTCGTCAAGCGCATCCTCATCGTTTTCGAAATGGTCCCCGCCCATAGGATCGGAACGTATTCAGAATCTGTTAGATAATTGGCAAGGATTTGTCCAAAAAAACGCGGGAGACCTTGATCCATTGATAATGGTTGCAGCGGCACATGGACAGTGGAACGCGCTGCAGCCGTTTACCTACGAGAATATAGCCAATGGTCAATTGCTTTCATCTTTGTTGATGTGCGAGGAAGACTTGCTTCCCGCTCCTGCACTACCGATTTCCTTATATTTCAGTCGACGCGCAGAACGGCATTGGGAATTCATGTATCAGGCTGCGGCGCATGGTGATCATGCTGCATGGATTCAATTTTTCATGACAGCTGTAACCGAAGCCTCTATTGATGCAACCGCACAGCTGATGCGCTGGGAGCAATTAAAACAAGCTCTGGCCGAGTCCATGAGAGTCAATTTACCAAAGGAGCCCACAATGGCTCTTATTGAAGTTTGCAATCGTCCGAGTTTTGGGCTGGCGGAGCTCAGTGAGGCAGGCTTGACTCGGAGACAAACAGCTAGCGCTTGGATGCAACGTTTGGTTTCAGAGGGAGTCCTTGTCGAAATGCGGGTTGGTAAAGAAAAGCGTTATATCAACAAGGGTGTGTTGCACTTGCTGACAAGTTAATTTAATACATTGCGCCTATTCGAGCGAATAGACGCAATATTAACCTGCCTTATTTATCATCAAGGGGGTTGTTAAGTGCATCGAGTAACCATCGTGCTGTTCGCATCAAGCGATCATCGCGGTCGTAAGCACCGACCAATTGAATGCCAAGTGGCATGTCATTATCTCCGCTCAGCAGCGGCATACCCAAGCACGGAAGTCCGCACAGCGTCCAAATAACACAGCAGATAGAGTCACCAGTGCCGTTTCCATAGAGTGGTGCAATATCGGGTGCAGACGGTGTGAGTATTCCATTGTAATCATGAAAAAAGGTATCAAACCATTTTTCTGAGGCTTCTAGAAGACCCAGCGCTTCTTGGTATTCGTCGTCAGTTCTTGTCTCTGCACGTTGCAGGCCTTTAATAGCTGTGTCGCTTAGCAGGCTCCTGTGTTGATTCCATTCTGTATCCAAGCATTGAAGTATTTCTACATCGTAAATGATTTGATGGCAGGCTGGAAGTGCTGAAAAAGACTGCGGTGCAGGAATTCGATCAAGAGTTGCCGATGTTTTGGTAGCGATAACATTGCATAGTTCGTCGATGCCTGCATTTAATGAATCCGAATACCGATCTGAGTAGGGCATGTCAATCCAGGCGAATGCAGGTGCGATTGGAGCTTCTGACAGATAGGTAGCATGTAGTTTTGGTCGTGGGCCTGAATAGGTTTGGGGATCTTGGGCATCAAATCCTGCGAGTGCATCAACTAGAATGCATAAGTCTGAAACGTGATTGCCGAAGACACCGAGATGATCAAGGGTTGGGGACGTTTGGAGTACACCTCGTCGGGATATCAAGCCTCGAGACGGTTTATAACCGAATACACCATTGTATGAGGCTGGCCGTATGACAGAGCCGCCGGTTTGGGTTCCCAGTGCCAACGGTACCTGACCCGCAGCCACCGCTGCGGCTGAACCGCTACTGGAGCCACCCGGACTATAGTCGCCATTAACTGCATTTCGAGTTTTGCTTTGATGCATCCAGGCAAACTCAGTCGTCACAGTTTTGCCTAATATGACAGCACCTGCCTCGTATAATTTCTCGATAACAGCTGCGTGAGAGGAAGGAGTGCGATCCTTGTATATCTCAGAACCTCGTTGCGTTAGTAAGTCTGCTGTATCTATTATGTCTTTTATGCCTACAGGTATACCGTGCAGTGATCCTATGGCTCTGCTGTGACGTCTGCGCTCGTCGGCGTTGTGCGCTTGCTGTAGTGCGGTTTCTGAGTCAACAGTCTGCCACGCCTTCAGATACTCATCGGTATCATCAATGCGGTTGAGAAACCCTTGAGTGAGCTCCGTTGATGTAATCGAACCATCGGCTAGATGCTCGGCGAGTGTCGTGACGTCACTCGTCGGACAGGTAATTGAAGAGATAATCATGCTTATGGAATATACACGCCAATGAGGACGTGTGCATTTGGGAGTAGGCCCTTAATTGTGCTTCATGTTTGATTTTTTGACAGCAATGGCAGCGGGTATTAGTGGCTCACAATTAGTTTTGAAAGGTTGATATGCCGAATATTTCGGTGTATCTTAAAAAAGTTGTAGAAAAAGAGAGAAACGATGAAACCATATCAAATCATGGGAATCATCGCATGTTGCACGATTTTTTTTGTGGGTGTAGTAACGTTGTTATCGATGCAAGGTGTTCACATCTTGTTAGCGTTTCTTGGGGTTTATCTCCTAGCAGTACTTCTAATGTTAGGAATGCAGCGTAGAGCTGAAGAATGCTTTGAGCTCGTGGAAGGCCTAAAGTTACGCAAGTATCAACGTAATTCCCTGATGCGTCGTACACGTGCGAGAAAACTTCAAAAACTGAGGCAATTTTCCACTAATTCATGAGATGACTATCGGTTGGTATCTTTACGTCAACCGATTGTGTCAACAAACTGCAGCAGCAACTGCGGCGTGATTAACTACCGTTTGTAAATGGTGCGTTCTGGTGTTGGTCCAAACTAGTGGTCACCAGGTTGGAATAACGTGACCTAAATGTCTGGTCATTGATTGCGAGGTGATTTGATAGTGATGCTAGCTCATCATCAGTTAACCGCCTTTCACGCTCAAGTCTGCTGATCAAGCTTGTAATTGTGGTTTGCCTGTTTGCCAGTGCGGAGTGTGCAGTTTCCAGTTCAGTTTCCAGACGCGCGCGCAATTCGATACTTTGACGTGCGAAAGCCACTGATCTGTTGGCCGTACTCAGAGCTTTTGCACGAGCGGAAATGTGCAATCGGATCTCCTGCCTAGCCTTAACCAGCTCTCTCTTGAGATTGGCAACGACTAATTCGAAATCGTTCTGTCTCGGTATCAAGGGTGCGTGTTCCTCTGCGCTGCCCGGTGTCATTTTGTGCATTGTTGATAGTGCTTTACGAGTTATGCGCAAATGGCGTTCAGTTTCCTGGCGCAGCTCCTTCTCTTTCTCAAGTTCAGTTTGCAGCAACGTGACAGCGCTTGAATCTGGATGTATTGGCAGTGAAGAGGCTTTGCTTTTGATGATCGAATCCAGTTGATGAGCTTTTTCAGACCAGTCAACTTCTTCTTGATCGCTGTATTCAACGTATGGATCAGTCACCTCAATTTCTGCAGCAACTTTCTTCTGATAGCGAGAATATCCGATAAAACCTAACCCAAGCAGTAGGGCCATGCTTATCGCGCTAGGAGTGGCCATAGACCGAGCTGCCTCCAATGTCATTCCGTAAGCCATGTGCAGGCCGATGGATAGCACCAGGAAAACACTCGCTCCTGTCCACAGTCCTAGCATCCACGAGGGTCTTTCTTCGAGATGGGCCGGTTTGCGGAGGGGGTTGAACTTTCCAGCAATTCCGACAAAAAGGGTATAGCCAAGCAATGCTGGCAGAGCGTATTTAAAGATGAATAGGGTCATCGGCTTGTTCCGCACACAAGGAATAATGTGAGGTACTTTGCAAAATAAGTGCCTTTTGTATCAAAATCGAGTTTTACTTCTCGATAAGCAAGCGTGTTTTTTGGGTGTCAGTTGCTGATTGCACTTTTTCTTGGAATATTTCTTCTGCTGTGAGTTTTTTGAGGCTTTTCTTTTCAGATCTCTATCGATCAAGGCGCGTTAGAGGCTAGAATGCCTGAGATTCGCTTCATTAGAGGTTTGTATGTACTCTCGTTGTTGCGCTCTGTTCAGCGCCTGTATTTTGATAGTAGCGTTTGGAGGGGTGTACGCACAGACAACTTCATCTGAAATTCTGTTGGCAGCTCATCAAGATTGGATCGGGCATGCCAATCAATCGGTCACACGTGATGGGTCTGTATTGAATGAATATATTGCACAAACCTCCTCTGTAAATATGGAAGGAGCTTTGCTTTTAATTTCCATGATTCCGAGGTTTACTTGCGTCCCTGTTGTCAGTATCGCTATTAATGACTCGACGATTATGTCTAGAGCAGCTGACGTGGAGTGGGTCGCAGCTGTGGATGAACAGACGGTGGACTATCCTTTTATTCTGGATACAGACGGGCCGCAGGCCCAGTTCACATTAAGCTCCCCGGGAGCAGATCAGATAAAATTACGCTCTGTTTTGGATTTGGCTTCCTGGGTTATCTTTAAGTGGTCTGTAGACTCAGTTACGCCCCAGTTGAGCGATACGACCCCTACCGATATGTCATTGGAGGCGAGTGGGAATATTGACTTCTCACTGCTGGGTTCTCGACGAACATTAAATGCCATGGAAGAAATGTGCAGATCTCATACGCCTATCCCTTTAACCAACTGATCGTGTTGAGGTTGGAGTTAAGATAGGGTTATTCATTCTTCAAATGCTTCAAATTCCACGATTCTGTCGCGCCATTGCTGTGAATCCACAGCAGCAGGTGAGTCCAGGCAATCTATAGCTGCAGTTATAGCCTCATATTGTGTGTAGGTTCTAACATAGTAGGTACGAAATACCTTATCGCTGAGAACATTCTCTGCGTCAGCAAGGGATTGGAAGTCGGTCGTATCCTCCATTGACGACTGAATTGCTGTCTGAATATCAGAAAGAGACGCTTTACGTGGTAAATCGAGTCGGCGTAAGTAATTTCTCATTCCGAGACCTCCATAAGTACTTCAGCAGCGTCATTATATTTAGCTTGTTGTTTCTCAGCAAGCTGCTGTTCTCGAATGGTTAACAGGTCAAAGTTTTCCACCTGACAGCGTGAAATGGCACGCTCATGTCGTTCGATGATTTGTTGCGGATTCAATTCCCCGCTGAGTGGCAGGCCTAGTCTGACTCGTGCTTGAATCGACTGAGATTGTTGAGCGACTGAGCGTGCGTCCCAGCGTTTTAGTTTGTCTGGGGATTGCTTGCTCCACCAAGTCGGTTTGTCTGGCCGTGGCATGGATGGTAGGACATGTCCAAATGCTGTTTGGAACAACTGATCGAGTTGGTTGTGCGTGAAGCCAAACGCATTGCTGAGGAAACGTAACATGGTGTTTTGAACCGGTGTGATCCCTTCTTCATAAACAAGCAGAGCCATAAGCAATTTCAATACTTGCTCTCGTTCATCAATTGCTGCATTTTTTTGTAACCATGAGGTTGCATTAGCGAAAGCACTAAAATCTTGGCTAAGAACACAACGTTTGACCAGGTTGTGATCATCAGGCACTTTCTCGGAAAATATTTTTCTCTTGAGTTCTGGCTCGTAACGCTCATCCGTGAACGCCATCCAATAAATCATGAATTCAATAACCAACCCCAGTTGGTCTTCCCTTTCATGATTCTCTAATATTGCGCTTAGCTTTGTTTTAGAAGGGATTGGCCTGCCCGCTTCTTCAACTGTCTGGGCCTCGGGAAGATATGGACTCTCGTCGGTAAATTCAGGAGCTTCGTCGTCAGCAAAAACAGGATCATCATCATCTGTAAATAACTCCTCGATTTGACCCGCAAAATGAACCTGTCGGCTACTCAACTCATCGTTGGACGCATCATCATCCATTGAATGGGTCGTTCTGACTCGTGCTTGATCTTTCAGCGTTCTCGACTGTGTTTGTGCGTAAGGCTCTGATTCGTCTGAAGAACGACGCATGAGCAGCCAAAGACCTATCAATAAGAAGGGCAGTGCCAATGCGGCTAGCAGTATGATTCGATTAATTCCTGTGACACCTTGCAGACTGGCCACAAGCTGGGTCCATAGTTTTTGCGCGAAACGCTTTGCGACTTCCAATGACGGTTTATCAGACGTGCTTGGGTCAAGATTATCCGTATCGGCTGCCTCCTGGCTATCCGGATTTGCATCTTGGGGCTTTGTGTTCGCAGGTTCTGCCGCAACTAGCAGAGGGAGTGTTACTAGAGAATGTGTTGTGTCCAAAGGAGCTTGTGTGATCTCAACGCTTGCTGTATTTTCTTCCCGGTTTTCAGTTCTAGCTGCGCTAATTCGGAGTGCAACGGGTGTCGCAAGGGTTGCAGCAGGAATTGGACGTGCAGTATATTGCTGTTCGGCACCATTTATATTTACGGCAGGAATGCTGCGTGCATCTGAAACTAGATCGTTCGCTGTTGACTCATTAGCTATTTTTTCATTTTCCTGTTCGATTACAGCGACAACAGGCGGTTCAACGATCGCAATGGCTGGACGCTTTAACTTTGTAACCGCTGCGTTAACGCACTGCCGGTATGCTTTTACTCCGCCTTCGTCATCAGCACAGTTTTGTCGAGCGGCATAAATCTCTTCAGGACTGAGTGAAGAAATGTCTGCAGTCAGAATTCCTTCGAGCGAGCTAGCTTCGATGACAACGCATTCGCGATAGTCAGTAGAGCCGATGGCTCCTCGTTTATGGCAGGCTTGCTGTACGCTGAACTGTTCATCGAAATCCAACGATGCAACTGGGGTTCGGTTTGACTCAAGAAGGGCTTCAGAATATTGGTTTACACAGTTGCGATAGGCAGTAGTGCCCTGCTGGAATTGGATAGGTGCACAAACGCGATTTACGTAAGCCTTATCTTTATCTGGTAAATCCGAGTAAAAATCGGCGAGTGCGACGTTGCTTATCAGTAGCGCTGTCCAAGCTACGAAAGTCAACATGCCATGTAAGCAGCGAGTCATTTCTATCGATGTCGATCGTCGTTCATGTATCACGAATGGATTTGCAGTCATTGCGAGTGTGAAAATTACAATTGAGAGGTATCAGGTTATTGGGTGGCAGTTTAACGCTCCAGACGCCAAGGTGCCAATCCATGACGGTTATGTGAGTAAATAGGGGGCTTATTGAGCCAGACATTCACGAATACCCCATAAAATCGATAGTGCTGTGTAATATCCAGACAGATGAAAGAAAATGTCTTTAAATACTTATCGATGATAATTCCCCTGAAATGACTCATGATTAGATTGCTAACTGATGGCCAATATCTGCTTTTCGCCATTCTACTGATAACGATAGTCGTTTCCTTGTCGTTTCATGAATTTGGTCATGCATGGTCGGCCAAGCTGTACGGTGACGATACAGCAGAGCGGCAAGGTCGCCTAACCTTGAACCCGATAGCGCATATTGACCCGACCGGGCTGATAATGATAATTCTAGTCGGATTTGGGTGGGCGAAGCCTGTTCCCACTGATCCGAGAAATTTCAATTCCTTCTGGGCAACGGCTGTTGTTGCCCTAGCAGGGCCCCTAGCTAATTTAATATTGGCATTTTTGGCGATTAATCTGTTTTTCTTGGCGAAAGTTAATGGAGTCTCATTTGCTGCAAACGAAGGTGTTCAGGTATTCGTTTACTGGTTCACGTTCATAAACTTGCTGCTCATGTTATTTAACTTGATTCCACTGGGGCCCTTGGATGGTCATTACATCCTGCCGTATTTCTTGCCCAGAGAGCTGTCGCGTAAATACCGTGAATTGAATCAACGATATGGTGGTTTTGCCGTATTGGGACTGGTTTTACTCAGTTACCTTGGGTTGCCCATTTTCAGCGCTCTTCGCGGTGCTGCTCATTGGTTCATGGGCGTGCTCCAGATTGTTGGCTGATTCGTATCCTTAAAATTAAACAACCATAAAAGAGTATCTGAAACGACATTATGTTGATCTTGCTATCGCCTGCGAAAACGTTGGATATGGAGTCACCTGCTCGAGTAGCAGAACCGTCTCAGCCTGACTTCATGGAGGAATCTGGAAAGTTGGTGACATCGTTGCGGCAATATCGCAAGGGTAATCTGGGTGAATTGATGAAAATTAGTGAGCCCTTGGCTGAGCTCAATGTTGAGAGATTTCAAGCCTGGCAACCGCCTTTTGATGTGGACAACGCACGCCCGGCAATACAGGCATTTCGGGGCGATGTATATGTCGGGCTAGATGCTGATTCATTGAAAAGTCGAGATTTGGAATTCGCGCAGAAACACCTTCGCATTCTGTCGGGTTTGTATGGTGTTTTAAAGCCGCTTGATCTGATTCAAGCGTACAGACTGGAAATGGGGACGGCGCTTAAAACGCGACGCGGTAAAAATCTTTATGAGTTTTGGGGTGAGCGCATTACTCAGTCCCTTAACAATGAGTTGGAAGTGATGAAACAACCCGCTGTAGTTAACCTTGCATCAAATGAATATTTTAAATCTGTTAAACCAAAGCAATTGGCAGCACCGCTGATCACCCCGGTTTTTAAGGATGAGAAAAACGGTAAGTATAAGATTATTAGCTTCTTTGCTAAAAAAGCGCGAGGAGCGATGGCTCGACATCTGATTCTGACTCGAGCAAAGAATATGGCTGCGGTGGAAGCCTTTGATGGTTTGGGCTACCGTCTGGATCCTGATGAATCCTCAGCGGAGCAGCTGGTATTCGTGCGTTCGGAGAAGGCGGCGCAACCTTTTTTGGCTTAGCTGGAAGCGTATTTCGCCAGCGATGATCAGTAATCCGAGAAATGCGAAAAGTATCATAAACAGGTTATCGCCCGGCTTCTGGGTAATCTTGAGTCTGCTAGCCTGAAGGAATAAGGCGATCTGTGAACGAATAGAAAGTTACGTGATAATGAGGACAGTCCCCTACACGATTCCAGGGCTCTGAAAATTCAGAGCCCTGGTCGTTCTATCTTTTACTTGCCAGCTGAGAATTCTGGGTAGGCCTCGATACCACATTCAGAAATATCAACACCTTCGTATTCTTCTTGTTCGGTAACTCTGAGTCCCATGATCATTTTAATGACGGACCAAACCACCAGACTTGCCCCAAATGTCCAGATGAAGATCGCACCCAGACCCAGAGCTTGAGCCCCAAAAGTTGCACCATCGTTGGTTAGCGGTACTACCATCAGTCCTAACATGCCAGCGACGCCGTGTACTGAAATTGCGCCTACTGGGTCGTCGATCTTGAGCCGATCTAAAGTGATGATCGAGAACACAACAAGTACTCCGCCGGCAGCACCGATAAGTGTTGCTGCTAAAGGTCCGGGCGTAAGGGGCTCAGCGGTGATAGCAACCAAGCCAGCTAATGCGCCGTTCAATGCCATTGTAAGGTCTGCTTTGCCCCAAAGAATTCGCACTGTCACGAGTGCTGCGATAACGCCGCCAGCAGCAGCCATATTAGTGTTTACAAAAATTGCGGATACTGCATTGGCATTCTCGAAGTTCGAGATTGCCAATTGAGATCCACCGTTGAATCCGAACCAACCCATCCAGAGAATGAAAGTACCCAGAGTGGCTAGTGGCATGTTGGCGCCAGGGATAGGATTGACTTCACCATTAGGGCCATATTTGCCTTTTCTAGCACCAAGCAGTAACACACCTGCTAATGCAGCGCTGGCACCTGCCATGTGAACCACACCCGAACCTGCGAAATCCTGGAAGTTCGCATCATTCAACCAGCCGCCACCCCATTTCCAGAAACCCTGGACCGGGTAGATAACCGATGTGAAAACCGCTGCAAATAACAGGAAGGACCATAATTTCATCCGTTCTGCTACCGCACCAGACACAATGGACATCCCAGCTGCAACAAACACCACCTGAAAGAAAAAGTCTGAGCGCGAAGAGTAGTACGGCGCATCATCACCACCCGCCTGGAAGACTTCGGTCGTATTTTCTGCGCCGAGCAAGAAACTCAACCCAGGGATGTACTGATTAAAGCTCTCAGCCGGGTACATGAGGTTGTAGCCCACCAGCATGAACATGATGCTGGCAAGCGCGTACAGAGCGATGTTTTTAGTCAGTATTTCAGCAGTGTTTTTTCCTCGAACCATGCCAGCTTCGAGCATGGCAAATCCGCAGGCCATCCACATGACCAATGCACCGGACATAAGAAAATAAAAGGTATCGAGCGCATAGCTCAACTCAGCAATTTGTTCCATTTTTACAGTCTCTTGAGTTTGAAGGTTTTGGATTTATAAAGTCATCACAGCGCGACTGGTCCAGATTCGTTAGTCCGGATACGTATAGCTCGTTCGAGGTTTGTGACAAAAATTTTGCCGTCACCAATTTTGGCTGAGCCAGCAGCCTCACTGATGGCTTCCAGCACTGCATCTAGCTGGTCGTCGTCTATACCGATTTCTATTTTTGTTTTTGGAATGAAGTCCACAACGTACTCAGCACCCCGGTATAGCTCGGTGTGTCCTTTCTGCCGTCCGAAACCTTTGACCTCGGTCACTGTCATACCTTTGACACCGATGTTTGACAGCGCTTCTCGAACATCCTCAAGCTTGAAGGGCTTGATAATTGCCGTTACCAGTTTCATCGTAAATTTTTCCTAATCAGTGGATGAGATAAGTAACTCTGTTACATCATGTGTGCCATTGAAAAAATAGTATAAAAAACAGATAGATATGTATTTTATATGGGTGGTCATTTTAGGTTATTGCACCGAATAAGTGCTATAAACGCCTGGACATGCGCTTTATTGGTGCGAAGGTCCCGTCGTTCTGCTCTAATTATCATGATGCACCGAAAAATACACTCACAACGATTGTGTGCACTGCAGAATGGCGGATCAGCGTAAACCTTTTGAGCTAAATATCGTAAGCTGTAATGACGTGGGAATATCTCAATGAGTTAGCCCATCCAACAGCACAAATAAAGAGCAAAACATGATTGATGCGCGCGTTTTTGATGATATCTCGAACACTCTAGGCAAATTGTTACCTCCTGGTGTTTCTGATATGAAGGAAGATTTTGAGCACAATGCGAAGGCGGCTTTGCAGAGCGCCTTGGGAAAGCTTGACCTGGTAACTCGCGAAGAATTTGACGTGCAGAGCGAAGTGTTGATTAATACTCGTAAACAATTGAAGTCGCTTGAAGAGCGTGTTCAGCAGCTAGAGGGCTCCACGGTTGCCAGTGCGGCCGAATAAACACTAATTCGATTAGTGTGCAGGGCTTTCACGGTTGTTGAAGTTAGCTTTTGTTGCTTTGGGCCTTATGGCGCTATGGCAGCTGTGTCTTTGGTACACGATTTCCGATGTTCAGGCATCCCAGCAGCGACAGCAGCGCGCGCAGCTGGTTGATCTCGACCGGCAGCTAGATCAATTTTCGTTTATTCCAAAATTGCTTTCAGAGGATATCGAAATTCGTGAGGCGCTCTCATTACCCAATAGTCGTAAGCTACGATCTGCAAACTTGCGCCTATCCCGTACGCAACAGGATAGCGGGCTGGATGTAGCTTATCTGCTTGATGGTTCGGGTCTGACGGTAGCATCCAGTAACTGGTCTGATGCGTTGAGCTTTGTTGGTGCAAGTTATTCGTTTCGCCCTTATTTCAAAAATGCAATTAAAGGGCAAGGAGCAACGTTCTTTGCTGTAGGCGTGACCACCGGAATTCCCGGATATTTTATTGCTCAGCCTGTTGTATTGAAAGGAGAGGTACTGGGCGTTGTCGTTGCAAAAGTTGAGTTAGGGGTGCTGGTCGATAGTTGGGCACAATTACCCTACGAATCGGTTGTGACAGATGAATTTGGAGTCATTATTTTGTCAACACGGGAGGATCTACTGTATACCCCAACACTTGCTTTGCGCCCAGAGCAGGTTATTCAATTGAAGCAGGAGCGACGTTATCAGTTGAATGAATCAACCGTGGAATTTATCACTGGATATCCTGCGAAGCGCGCCAAAATCGATGATGTATCGAGTGATATCTATTTCTTATTTAGTCAAAAGCTGAAAAATGAGCCTTGGCAGCTCTTGAGTTTAAGTAATGAGCGAGGCATACAGAGACGCGCAATGGTGCTCACAATCGCTATTGCTTCGTTGTGTTTGATAGCATATTTATTAACTAGGCTATATCAGCAACAGGTACGACTGGTGCGTTCAGAGCAACGTCATTCGTTGGAACTCGAAGAGAAAGTATTTCACCGGACAAAGGAACTGGAAACAGCACAGCAGCGCCTTATCTCGGAGTCCAATTTTACAATGTTGGGGCGTATGTCTGGAGCCATCAACCATGAGATCAATCAGCCGCTTGCAAGTTTAAGACTGAATCTGGCTTCATTGCGCACAATGATCGAAAATGGTGATGCAGATCAGAAAGAAATTGAGCAGATTGTTATAGACAGTGATCGAACCACCAAACGTATCGGTCGGGTCATTAGCAGCCTTCGAAGTCTTGCGCAGAAAAACGAAAGTAGCTTTGAACGATTTGAGGTGGCAAGATTGATTAATGAGGTGTACGGCACGGTACGACGCGAGCGGCAAGCTGTTTCGCGTCACTTGAGTATCGAAAATATCGAAATTAATATTTTTGTACTTGGCGATGAAGTACTCATTCAGCAGGCATTATTAAATTTGCTCTACAACGCTTTCGATGCAGTGCTAGGGGTCAAAGAGCCGCTGGTTGTTCTGTCAATGCAAAAAAAGTCGGGCCTGGCGTTTGGGGTAGATGCCGTTCGGCGATCCCAAGAATATATAGTGATCTGTGTGTCGGACAATGGTCCCGGTATTTCTCCATCGGTTGCCACAACGTTGTTCGAGCCGTTCGCAACCACTAGGCGCAAAACAGATGGTCTAGGCTTGGGTTTGACAATTGCCCGGCAAATAGCTCTGGATCATGGTGGAGAGCTGCGCTATAGCGCCGAAGCCTGTGGCTGTCAATTTACTCTCGAACTCCCCATTCATCGTAAGGATTAGGTCTGCAGAAATGACTAAAGAGCCTCATTCAGACGACTCGCCTTTTACCATTTTGTTGGTTGATGATGACCGTGATGTGCTGGGAGCAAATGCTCGATTTCTAAGGCTGAATAAGATTGAAGTACTCATTGCTGAATCTGCAGAGTCGGCAATTGCAAAGTTGAAGGTTGAACGTATTGACGTTGTTGTTACGGACTTACGAATGCCTGAAACCAACGGTTTGGAATTCACAGCCAAGGCACGTGTGATCAGGCCACTAGTGCCAGTCGTATTTTTCTCAGGTTTTGCCACTGTTGCCGATGTGGTGGCTGCGATGCGATTGGGTGCCGTGGATTTTTTAGAGAAACCTGTTGATCCGGAACTCCTGCTGTCGACGCTGCAAGCGTTGGGGAATAGGTATGACGGCAGTATTGATACTCGCGCACTTCACGTAGACGTGAGTAGTAATAGCGCGCCGTTTAGGTATCGAGTGTTGGCTTACGAGAAGTTGCTCATCGAGGAAAGCCTCATGAAGTATGATGGCCATGTAGGCAAAGTTATCGACACTTTGAAAATAAATCGCCGTACATTGAACGACAAAATGCGTCGTTTGGGCATTACTCGTCAGACTCACGATTAACAATTTCCTAGCTTTAGTCACGCCCTAAATAAGGGCTGCATCGGCGAATTTCTGCCAGTTTGGAAGGATGCACAGTGTTGTGTAAATTTAAACTTCAGAAAAGTTTTTATAAATCATGTGCTTAGCTCATCTTGCATAATCTCCCCGTTCTATAGAGACTAGTGTCACAAGTCGTATGAGCTTGAACACCACTTTGGAGATTTGAATGAAACCCATTTTTAAAACTACGGCACTGTGTGCCGTATTGGCGATGACGCTGGGATTGCCGCTAGCACACGCTCAAGACACTGACTACGTATTGAATACCGCTTCAACAGGTGGAACGTATCACCCCGTTGGGACAGCCATTGCGACTCTGTCGAAAATAAAATTGCTACCTAAAGAAAAGTTCAGTCTGACAGCCGTTAACTCAGCGGGTTCTGGCGCTAATGTTCAAGCATTGGCAGCGGGTACGGCGCAATTTGCAATTCTTCAGGGATTGTATGGGTCTTATGCAGCCACTGGTACTGGTCCCGTATCAGAGCCTCAGACTAAAATGCGTTCTGTTTCCATGTTATGGCAGAACGTTGAGCAGTTTCTATTGGCTACAGACATGGTCAAGGATGGAACAGCCAGCGATCTGATGGCAGCCAAAGGTAAAACTGTGGCTATGGGTAAGGAGAACTCGGGTACTTTGGGTTCAAATACAGTGCTGATGACTGGACTCGGTTTTGATTTTGATGCTGACTTTGATTTTGTCTATGCCGGTTATGGCCCGTCAGTTGATGCAATGGCTAACGGTCAAGTGGTAGCAGCGGGTATTCCTTCTGGTCCACCGACGAGCGCTATCACTAAGTTGATGTCAACCAATGAAGGAAAATTCACATTGTTGTCAGTAACAGCAGATGAAGCTGCAATGATGGATGGTGGACGTAATTTATGGACGCCTTACACCATTGCTGCTGGTACTTACCCGGGTCAGACAGCTGATGTAACTACTATCGCTCAGCCAAATTTTCTGGCGGTGAATGCAGACGTCGATGAGAATCACGTGTACCTGCTAACTAAAACTATTTATGAAAACCTGGCTTTTCTACAAGCGATTCATCCTGCCACCAAGGCGATGAGTGTTGAAGCGGCTATGGCAGGATTACCGGTTCCATTGCACCCTGGTGCTGCTCGTTACTACCAGGAAATGGGATTGGATGTGTCAGAGCGATTAATGGCCAAGTAATCTGATACTGCCCGTATAGGCTGGCTGAGGAGCTAGTGCTTCTCAGCCAGCTGGCAGTACTTTAGATCGTCAACTCACCTGATCTGTGAACGTAGTGTAGAGCAACCCTCAAATGGTCCGTCCGCCGTACGGGCCATTTGAAGGTTGCTCTGCACTCAATGCTCATGGTGTCAGTTATTCAGAAGTTTAGTCTGGACGGATAACGTTGGACCATGAGCCACCCAGTACCTGCGACCGCAGATGTGAAGTCAAAGCTCTACTCACTCGAATACGCTAAAGAGAACCCGTTGCCCTGGGCACTAGGTATTGTATTTATCGCGGTGTTTGCTTTATGGCACGTCGCTACTAATGTTTTTATCAACGAGCCAGGCTTATGGCAAAACGCCATTCACTTTGGTGGCTTCGCATTCCTGGCAGCAGTTACCACCCGTACGATAAATCGGTCCAAGCAATCTCGATTATCACTCATAGCCAATACATTGTTTGGTGTGGCTATAGCATGTTCATCTCTTTGGATTGCACATGCTGAAAATGGCATCTACGAAAGAACGCTGGCCAAGACTGGCTTGCCCTGGCAGTTTGGGCCGCTGGATTGGCTGGCCGGTTTTATCGTTATCTTTGGTGTTATCGAGCTTACTCGGAGACTGACAGGCTGGATTATTCCAATCCTCGTTGTGACGTCCTTGTCCTACATTCTGTTTCTTGGGAAGCTTATGCCAGGTGCCTTTCGAACAGCCAGTTTACCGTTGGATGATGTCCTGTTTCGATCCCTTTATAACGATGAAGGTATGTTCGGCATCATTGCAACGATATCGTCCAGTAATATCACTTTGTTCATGATTTTCGGTGCCTTCCTGGTTGTATCGGGCGCTTCAGAGTTTGTTATTGAAATCTCTAAGGTGGTTGCAGGTCGCTTTCGTGGAGGAGCGGCCTTTGTTGCTGTCATCTCTTCAGCGTTAACAGGCACTATTTCAGGTTCTGCAATTGCCAATACAGCCTCCACTGGTGTGATCACAATTCCACTGATGAAATCCAACGGGTTTCGTCCACAATTTGCAGCCGGTGTTGAAGCCGCATCATCTACGGGTGGTCAGTTAATGCCACCCATAATGGGAGCCGGTGCATTCGTTATGGCAAGTTATACAGGCATCCCGTATAGCACCATAGTTGCAGTATCTGTCGTGCCTGCATTGTTGTATTTTTTGTCTGTAGCTTTTATCGTTCGCATTGAAGCTATGAAATACCATATTGGTACAGAGCAGGTCACGGCAGTTGATCGTAAGAAAATGTTGGCGGGGTTATTTAACTTCGTACTGCCTTTGTCAATTATGACCTTCATGCTGGTGACTGGCAAAACACCAAGTTATGCTGCCTCTACAGCAATTGCCACACTAATCGTGGTTAGTTGGGTCACACCTAATAAAATGGGCCCCAAGAATATAACTCGTGCATTAACACTGGGTGTCAGTACCTCCGTCATGACTGCAATATTGTTGGTGGCGGTAGGACTTATCAATAATGCGGTGACTACATCGGGTGTTGCGAATACGTTTGCATTAATGATTGCGCAATGGTCTCAGGGGTCACTGCTTATCGCGTTAGCATTGGTGGCTATCGCATCTCTGGTATTGGGAATGGGATTGCCTGTGACTGCAGCGTATATTGTTTTATCGATATTATCGGCGCCAGCGCTTGCCGGTATGCTTGCGGATAGCGTTATTATCGAGCGGTTGGTCAGTGGTATTACCGACCCAGGCATTAGCTCTGTGTTTATGCTTGTAGATCCCGGGCTGCCAGAGAGGTTGGCAGCTGGGTTGAGTCTTGGGGAGGCTCGCGAACTGCTCAGTACGATACCGTTTGACTTGTCAATTGCTTTACGGCCTATGTTGGTCGATCCGGTGCAGATGACAGGCTTTTTGCTGACCGCGCACATGATTGTGTTCTGGCTGAGTCAGGATAGTAATGTAACGCCGCCCGTGTGCCTTGCCGCGTTCACGGCAGCGGGAATTGCAGGGTCTAAACCTATGGCTACAGGTGTTGAAGCCTGGAAGATTGCCAAAGGTCTTTATATTGTGCCGCTGATGTTTGCCTACACTCCTTTGATAGGAGCTCCATTGCCTGATTTACTGCGCTTAGGGTTCTTCGCTCTGTTCGGAATCTATGCGTTGAATACACTGATTCAACGTTATTCGGAAGGGCCACTTCGCTTGTGGCACTACCCTTTATTGGTAGTCGGTGCAATGGGTGCGTTTTATCCGCTGGTGTGGTCGTTTAACGTTGTTGGTGCTGTGTTGGTTCTGTTTGTTTTGTGGCATACGCAACTGTATGAAACACCAGAAAAATCAATTGCCTGATATTTTTTACTTTACAGCAGCTGTTAAGGTGACTCTGATTTACTGAGAAACACGGAGGTTCTCATGTCCTTTGCCACAGTGCAGTCTTGTACTTTGAGTGGTGTGCAGTCTCTGCCGGTAGTCGTGGAAGTGCACATAGCTGGGGGCTTACCTGGCATGTCCATTGTCGGTCTTCCTGAGTCAGCCGTTAGAGAGAGTAAGGATCGCGTAAAGGCGGCGATTCAGCACATAGGGCTCTCATTCCCTCAAGTAAAAATCATAGTCAATCTTGCACCTGCAGACTTACCGAAGCGTGGTGGTCGTTTTGATTTCCCTATTGCCTTAGGGGTTCTTCTGGCCGACGGGCAATTGCCAGCAGCATCTCTAGATAACCTTATTATTTTAGGTGAGCTTGGGCTTATGGGACAGCTACGTTCCATTAGCGGTGTACTCCCCACCTCGTTTGCGTTTGCAGATTCTACTCACGCGATTTTTATACCTGAAGTGAATGTATCAGAAGCTTTGCGCAGTGCCAGAACACAGGTTCATTGTGCCGATAATCTAGACGAGGCCGTGATTATGCTACGGGCGCGGCGGCAGCGCCCGTTAGTCAGCGCTCATGAAGCTGTGAATAAACAGACAATAAGTAAGCGTCTAGGAATAGGCGAGTCCATTAGCCTGCCTATCGATATCAGTTCGGAGCAAAGGATGGGAGATGCTGTAGACATGCAGGATGTTTTCGGCCAGCACAAAGCCTGCAGAGCACTGGAGATTGCGGCGGCGGGTGCTCATAACCTATTAATGGTTGGGCCGCCTGGCACAGGTAAATCAATGCTTGCCTCCAGGCTGCCCACCATACAACCTGCAATGGAAGAGTCAGAAGCCATGGAAACGGCTTCAGTATTATCAATAAGCCACACAGGCTTTAACCCATTGTCATGGGGCATACGACCTTTTCGTGCACCGCACCATACCGCATCGGGTGTGGCGTTGGTAGGTGGTGGGGTGCAACCCATGCCTGGTGAGATTTCATTGGCTCACAATGGCGTACTTTTTCTCGATGAGTTGCCAGAATTCTCCAGAAGCGTTCTTGATGTGTTGCGTGAGCCGATGGAAACCGGAACTATTACTGTGAGTAGGGCGGCTAGGCAAGCTGAGTTTCCATCTAGGTTTCAGTTGGTGGCCGCCATGAACCCATGTCCTTGTGGTTACTACACCGACCCGGAAATCGCCTGTCGCTGTGGAGCTGACCAGATACTGCGTTATCAAAGCCGAGTATCCGGACCGTTTCTTGACCGAATTGATATTCATATCAGTTTGCAACGGGAGGCTAAGTCGCTGACAGCGATAGGTTCTGTTAGTCAAAACGAATGTAGTGCGATCATTCGTCGACGAGTTGCTGCAGCCCGTAGGCTTCAGGTTGAGAGACAACAAAAGCCCAACGCCTCCCTTGGTGCAAAAGAACTACTGAGAACAACGTCTTTGTCCTCAAGCAGTACGCAATTATTCCATGAAGCTTCAAAATCGCTGAAGCTATCGCTCAGAGCTCAGCACAGGCTATTGCGGGTAGCTCGTACCATTGCTGATTTGGATAAGCGTGAAGGCGTTGGTGAGCAGGATTTGGCGGAGGCATTGACGTATCGTTCTGGTAGGGCGTTGAATAGTTAAATTAGACTTAGTGTTTTTCAATAACGCTAATGGCGCTTTAAAAATTCAGCCATGGCTTGAAACGCCAGAGCATCATGGTTATAAAAATCATGCCCTCCCTCGTAAAAGTGTATTTCCGAATGTTCCAACTGCTGATGAATAGCCTCTAGATTTGCAGGAGGTGCTACGCCGTCAAATCGCCCACCAGCAATTAGTACTGGATGTTTCAGTTGCGGGAGACGATCGTAAGTATCATGATCGATCCGCGCTTCTAGCTGACGCTTGGCACCTATATCTCGATTAGGTTCTCCTGCTCCGGCATTGCGGGCACTTCGTCGAGCAAGTAACGCCTGGTAGTTTTCTGGATTCATCCTCTGCCATTCGGCGTCTTGGCGAGTATCGTTGTTGGCAACTGACAGAGAATTAAATTCGTCGTCGGTCAGATTAGTCATTTCGTGGAACGGATAAGAATGACCTCCGGCACCGCCGCTACTGGTGCAGCAAAACACCATGCGCTCAACGCAATCAGCGTATCGCAGGGCGAGTTCCTGAGCCACCATGCCACCAAATGAGACACCGACCAGATTACAGCATTCCCAATCAAGTGCTTTTAGTAGTGCTGCTGCATCGTTGGCATAGTCTTCCATGCTACAGCGGACATCTGGTCGATCCGATTGCCCTAATCCGCGTTGATCGAAGGCGAGGATTTCAAATTTATCCGTCAGTGGCGAATCGAAAATATTGGGCTTATTCCGAAGGTCAGCACCGGTACCTGAGATGTAGAGCAGCCGTGGACCTTTGCCTGATATTTCGTAATACAGTTGGATATTGTTAACATTGATAAACGGCATGAGTAACAAGCTATCCTGATGGTGCGCTCTATGTGCTGTTAAGTATATTCTTTGAAGCGTAGTATTCCCAGAGTGCATCAGGGCTCTCGAAGTGACTGCCATCGATCCTGGGTTTTATAATTCAGTCGGAGCCCTTAGGCGGTAGCGTTTAAGGGCGTACATGCCAACCAGCATAGACACAAAAAACACCCAGGTGGATTGAGGAGCAGCCGTCAAAGCAGCAAGCGCAGGACCGGGACATAGCCCTACAAGGCCCCAACCTAGGCCGAAGAGAACTGGACCAATCAATAAAGGTGTATCAATATCGGTACGAGTGGGTATAGAAAATGTGGATGCGAAGCGAGGGCGCTCTTGCTTTAGAATAAAATGAAAACCTACGAACGTGACGATAACAGCGCCTGCCATGACGAAAGCCAATGATGGATCCCATTGACCCAATAGGTCCAGAAAGCTGATGACCTTAGCTGGGTTGATCATTCCAGAAACGATCAGCCCAAAACTGAACAACAGCCCACATAGAAAAACGATTAGGTGTCTCATAGTCTTAAGCTCTAGTAGCACTGTTCATCAGCCAAACAGTAATAATGGCAGTGAGCATAAAAATAACGGTTGCGATAAGCGAACGAGTTGAGAGGCGTGAGAGTCCGCAGACTCCATGACCGGAGGTGCACCCATTGCCTAAAACGGTGCCTACTCCGACGAGCAGTCCGCCACCAATGAGCAGCGGTAGATTGGTCGTGATTTGGACGGTGGGCGTGTAGCCTGTGACTAGCACCGTGAGCACAGGTGCAGTGAGGACGCCAAGCACAAAACTGATACGCCAATCTGCATTGTCCGATTTAGGTGGCAGTAATCGACTCAGTATCCCGCTGACACCTAGAATTTCCCCCTGAGTTGCCATTAACATCAGGGCTGCCAGTCCAATCATCGCGCCGCCCAATAGGGCTAGGGTATATTCATGCATAAGTCGTGTGATCTTGGGTTGTTTGTGTAAGGGAATTTTTGCAGTAAGTGTCATAAAGAAACGACATCAGTTTCTCGACCTTCTCATCTGCAATGGCATAGAAGATTGTCTGGCCCTCTCTACGGGAGGACAGCAAGCCCTCGCGACGGAGTATCGACAGCTGTTGAGACATGGCCGGCGGCTTCATTCCGACAAGCTTACAAAGGTCAGTTACGCATTGTTCAGATTCAATTAAATGGCACAGAATCAGTAGCCGATTTGGGGCAGATAGGAGTTTTAGCAGCCTTGCTACGATCTCAGCCGATTCTTTCATTGGATTCTTTTGCATGATTCATCATATATGCAAATAGTAATATGTTCAAGAATGTAATCAGTACTATCAAATAGCACTTAATGCTAGCTAAAGAGATCAAGTTGAAGACTTAAGTGGACGTGATTCGTTCAGGGAAAATTTCACCGCCTTTTCCTTGACTCGATAAAAAGTTGCAGCCTAGTGGAAAGTTGGACTCGCGGGAGTCTCCCCTGATATAACCCGCTAAGGTAAGCGAGTCGTTACGATTCGAGAGGATCAAGGGTTCGACGCAGCACAAGAGTTTCCTGGCCTCGTGTGATCGTATCGTAGTGTCTGATCAGTCTTAATCCTGTAAAGGATTCATTCAATGATTTCACTTTTTACAATAAAAGTGATCGTTTTCATGCGTTTGTTTGTTTAATACTGTGCGGTATTCTATTTAGACAAGTGTATGTGCTTCTCTAAAATACCGAATGGTACATAAATGAGGGCAAAATCATCTACCGTGCTGAGAGTTCGACCGAATGCACTGGTCCGTAAGTACGTCATTGATGTGGCGATACAGGCCTACTGGGAGAAACGGTTGGGTCGCGTTTTGCTAAATGAGCTTTGCAAGAGAGCAAAGATTTCTAAACCTGGGCTTTACTGTGGATTTGGAAATGAAGATGGCCTGAAGAAAGGGATTCTTATTGCGTATAAAAAATGGTACTTGATCCAGTTCTGTATTTGCTAGGCACAGATGCAACGTTTTGACAGGCACTTGACGATGTCGACTCTTTTGCTAGTGCAGGCGATCCTGTTCAAGGATTCCCGTAAGGGTGCCGTTTTGTTTCGATGTACGAGTCTCGTATGCTTGTCGGCTTCGCAACGAGAGAACAAATAGACTGCACTCAAGCGCGGGTATTGATGATTTACGAGGGTTGGATAAAGCGCTCGAAAGCGAAAGGCGAATTTACCGCAGACATGTCATCACAATTTGCAGCTGCGTATATTCACTCACAGGTCAGCCACGTATTGTCACAAATGGCACGTGGGGAAAAGGGTAGTGACGTAAAGCAGATACTGACACTGGCTTTGTCTATGTTGGTTTAATGCTGTCTTTTAGAAAGCTAACTGAGCCTCGACAAAATCGCGAGAACCTATGCGAATTTAATTGATAAATTTAAATAAAAATCCTATTGATCGCCTAGAGTTAGCAGAACACACACAGCTGGTAAAAGAACTGAGAGTAGAACTCTCATCCGGCAACATGTTGAACATGGAAGACTTACTGACCAAAGGTGGTACAGCAGAAATCGCACAGAAGATTGATAACTTGTTATCTATACTTGCTGGCGTAACCCAGAAAATTATTTACAGCCCGTCTTGTAGCGATTGGTTAATGCTATTAATCACCACGCTGCAATACCGACAAATTATTAATGTGAATTCCACGTGAATTTCACGTGAACAGATGCTGTAAGTTGGTCACAACAACGTCACGCTCGTCTGATTAGGTTGGTGCCTAAGCTGTAGCTGCGCACTTGCAGTTACGAATAGATATCTACAGAGATAGTGACATGAACAATAAAAAATACTTACGGGTGGTTTTTGCTGGCGCCTTGGTCCTTGGAATGGCTGCCTGTAGTGAGAGCGGTGTAGAATTACTAGACCCAGTGGACAAAACTCAACCTGCTAACCTTGGCCCTGATAATCTGGTAAACACAGCAGTGGGTGCTGGTAGTTTCAATACGCTTGCAGCAGCGCTGGCAGCCACAGGTCTCGATGTGGTGCTAGCTGATAGTGAGCGAAACTTCACAGTTTTTGCCCCAACCGATGAAGCTTTTGCTGATCTCGGTCAGGACACTATCAATAGCCTATTGAATGACACAGAGCGTCTTTCCGATATCTTGCTCTATCACGTACTTGCCGACACCGTTGTGGATGCGGCCACGGCGATTGCTTTAGCCGGACAATCAGTAGACGCTGCCAATGGAGACCCACTAAGCATTAATGTAGAAGCGGGAGATCTATTCATCAACATGTCAAAAGTTACCACTGGCGATGTAGGTGCAAGTAATGGGATCATTCACGTTATTGATAAAGTGCTGTTACCGCCGATTGATATTCCGGCTGACGATTCGACTTTGCCCAACATTGTTGAAACTGCAGCAGCAGCTGAGTCGTTTAACACCTTAGTTACAGCTCTTCAAGCGACAGGGTTGGATGCAACGCTATCAGGTGAAGGCCCATTTACGGTCTTCGCACCAACAGATGCTGCGTTCTCTTTGCTCGGCGACGATGCGATAAGCGCTCTATTGAACGATACAGAAACGCTTAGTGATATTTTGTTGTATCACGTAATTTCAGGGCAAGCGGTTGATTCGACAACTGCGATTAGTCTCGCAGGTCAATCGGTTCAAACGGCCAACACAGACTCCGTTGCTTTGAGTTTGAAAAATGGCAATTTGTTAGTGAACAACGCTACGGTGATAATTACCGATATTGTCTCTAGCAACGGAATAATTCATGTAATAGATTTAGTGCTTACGCCACCAACCGATGAGGTTGTTAGCGGAAACGAGTCAGAACAAGCACAAAACACAATCTACGAAGCGGCCAAAACTGCTGGATTGGATACTTTCGTTGCTGCGGCTGAGATAGCAGGATTGAAAGATGCGCTTAATCACCCAGATGATGTCTACACGGTATTTGCGCCGAGTGAGGCTGCATTTACAGCGCTGGGGAGTGATAAATTAACTGCTCTAGTTAACGATCCGGATACTTTGCGAAATATCCTTCTCTATCACGTTTTACCAGGCACAAGCCTTGATGCAGCTCGGGCCACAGAGCTTGTTGGTATTGATATCGGTGCAGGCAATGGGACTACACTGCAGCTTAGCCTGCGTAGTGACGGGCTTTATATTCAGGAGTCTCGCATATCAATCACTGACATCCCAGCTGTTAATGGAATTATTCATGTAATCGATGCAGTGCTCATCCCTTAAAACCCCTAATGGCCACGAGCGCCCTCAATATGGAGGGCGTTTCTCATTTCTATACTGTAAACCAATCTATACCGGCAACAGTTCAGTATAAAGAGAGCGAAATACACTGGAAATAGACAAAGGCGAAAGACAGGCAATGGATTCAATAGAGAATTCACGCATACTTTTAGTAGAAGACCATAAGGACTTGGCTGAGACTATTATTGATTTTCTCGAAACCTTGGGGGCCATCGTAGACTATGCGGCCGATGGCCTTTCCGGGTTGCATTTGGCTAGAACTGAACGATTCGATGTGATCTTGCTTGATGTGAATCTGCCTGGAATGGATGGCATTGAACTGTGTCACAAACTTCGCGAACAACATGGATCATCAGTCCCCATTATGATGATAACTGCTCGTGACGAACTCAACGACAAGTTGGCAGGTTTTGAATCTGGTGCTGATGACTACTTAGTAAAACCTTTTGACCTGCCAGAGCTTGTAGCTCGCGCGCACTCATTAATTCGTCGGAATCGTGGTCGGGTGACGGTGGTAAAGCTTGAAGTTGCTGATCTGGTCCTGGATCCTGCTACTCGTACGGTTACTCGCCAGGGCCAGAATGTGACACTAACGCCCGCCGGATTTCAAATTCTGGAGCAATTAATGACTAACACGCCAAATATTGTTAGCCGTGATGAAATTGAAGTTGCTCTGTGGGGCGATGAACCTCCTGCTAGTGATACCTTACGCAGTCAAATCTATAAACTACGCCAGCAGGTGGACAAGCCGTTTGACACTGCACTGATTCACACATCGATAAAAAGTGGTTATCGAATCATTGCACCGTAAAAAATAACGTTGCACGGGTTCCTACACCGGGGCTGCTATCTACTTCTAGTTGCCATTGGTAGCGTTTACATGTTTGATGGACAATGGCCATGCCCATGCCCTGATGCTCAGATCCTTTATCCTCTGCTCGATAGAAGGGTTCGAACATGCGATTCAATACCGTATCGTTCATACCGATACCGGTGTCGCTTACAACTACTGAATTGGAGCTAATATCTAAGGTTATAACGCCTGCATTCGTATAACTTACGGCATTGCTTAACAAATTGCCAAGTACAATGCTAAGCACAGATTCGGGGGCGTTTACCAGCAACGATGCATTGCAGTTTAGTCGGATCTCTACCGAGTTATCTGTTCGCACCTCATTAATCTGATTAACCAGTGTCTTTAGCAGTGCGTGGACGTCTGTATTGATATGTTCTTCAAGCTCTTGTTGTTCTCGTGCCAGAAGCAGTAGAGTTCCAAGCAGATCAGCCATGCTCTTGCAAGTTCGCTTAATACGTTCAATTGCACGAGCGGGTGCGCCTTCCAGTTCCAGTAGTTCTAGTGAAGAAACAGAGCCCTGTATGACGGCGAGTGGTGTTCGCAGTTCATGCGATGCGTACCGTGTAAAGTTGCGTTCACGTTCAATGGATGCATGTGAGCGGTTTACAAATTGTTGTATCGCATCAGCCAAAATACGAGTTTCTGATGTGCTGGATTGAGATAGATTATACAAATCCAGTTCTTTGGTGTCCTGAGCACCAAAATTGAAGTTTTCGATGGAGTTTGCCAGCCGGGACAGTGGCGAGATTGCCTGCTTTGCCAGGTAATAAGTCATGTAGGCAAATGCATACATGAATAGTAATACCAGTAACAAAGGCAATACACCGAAATAGAAAGCTAGATCGCTAACGGTGCTTTCCTCAAACAATAAGTAGAGACGTTCACCATCTACTTCACTAATATGTACGATCCGAGATTGTCCGTCGTGACTGATTCGATGCTGACCAGTATCAAAGGCTTGATACTCAGGGGGTGGAGCATAGCGGGGGTCAGATGAAGAGAATGCACTTAAATTCAGTGTGTCCGGAAGCGGGATGTCAGCCCGATCCAGTCGCTGACCCCAGTAGTAGTCTGCTTCACCTTGGAGCGCGCGGTTTACCAGTATGCGCTCAACGATAAAAAAAGCAGCAAGTACGCCAATAATGGTAACCAAGCTAATGAGCACAAGTTGCAGCACAAATGCTCTGAGCAGTCTGGATTGAATTCTGGTTTGTGGTGCGGATTTCATAGGGAGCAAAACAAGTTTACGACTACAGGAAACAATACATCAATTTGCGACAAACGGGCCGTCGCAGTGGTGAACATGCGTCCTATTTAATACGCTAGGCAATTGCGCTATCTTGAGCTCTTTTCGACGTGATTTAGCCACAGATAATCAAGGTGGATTTATCAATTTAAAAAGGTGATGAAAGAAGACGCAACCATCTTGCCGACCATTGCAATGGGGGTGATTGTCCATCCCCACCGTCTCAGGTGCATTTCAGATCAGCTGGCAGGGTGGTTCCGTAAAAAATGGCGGGGCTGGATAATACGAATGCGTATTGTGTGTGCTGGCCTGATAAATCCCGTACTCACAAAAACCCCTATAACCATCCACCGGCAGGTAGCTAGTATTATCCATGTGGGAGGCGTTAAAGAATCATCGGCAGTATTCTCCCATTTTTATTTCTCCATTATTTGTACCTATCCGGGTCTCAAATAGGTAGCAATCCGGTTTGTCGCTCGGTGTGTAGCGCATTTAGTAGGCATGACCCTGATAGCTATATTCGATATGCACTAGAGCAGCGCTTGGGTGTATGGCTGCAGTTGTTATCAGCAGTCCAATTTAAAAGCGGTCAAGGGATAAAAAATGGTGAGTGTTTGGTGTCATCGCGGTGTCCATTTGGCCCAGGTGGCTAGTATAAGACTTGCAACTAGTCGAAATAAGGAAACAATACGGATAGAACGTTGTCTGAACTTCACGTGTTGCTCATCAGGGCTGATAGTCTGGTGTACAGTTGTGCTTTTTAAAGGTGATTTTTGTATGGCGTTCAAGGTGGCTAAGAGTTCGCTGTTCGCAATGTTATTGCGTTCTCCATGGTGGTACAGCGCATTAATCGGTTTGTTCTTTATAGGGATTAGTTTGATTATTGCAGGCGGGCAGTACGTGATTTTCGGGGTAGCCACATCCTTACCGTTTTTTGGGATAGCCGGGCACGCTGGCTACAAGCAATCTCAGCAACCCTCACAGAAGCGAGTGCTGGAAGTCGCTCAGCAGGTGCAGAAGATGCGAGCTGTTCAGATTGCGGAAAAAATTGCGAACGAGTATATAGACAATGGCTACCAGTGCAACGTATTTAAAGGTAACGCCGCAGATCTGGAACTTACTCGCGGCTACCGCACGATATTATTGTGCAGTAAACGATTTAAAGTGGGTAACACGGGTATCGAACCTTTAAAACAATTGGTTGCTGCTGGTGAAAATATAGAAGCAACAGGATACCTCTATGTGGCACTTGGTGAAATTTCAGCGACTGCCCACGACTATGCGATAAAAAACAATATCGAAATAATTCGGGCCACAAAATTAGCAGCATTTTTTGATGGAAAGGTACAGATTGAGTAACATCTGATACTGATACACCTTAATATTATTCATGGTATTTTCAACTGAAACAGAGTTTTGGTAGATAAACCTTCAATTGCGGTACTGCCATTTGCCACTTGTAGAGTGATCCAGAACCAGACTATAACTTATGAAGCAAGGGTTTAGCCTTCGCTGGACCGCCCGAATAAACATTACATTTCTTTAATTGTCGGCCCAAGGGTCATCTGATACGAACTTCAATAAAAGTCCCATGCCATCCATTCCGTGCCCGTTGATCTTGTCGACAATAAACATCATGCGTTTTACTTTTTTCAGGGTCAATTAGGTGTTTGGACATGAGCGTTTGGGTTAGAGCGCAGTACCGACCAATACGTGTGTCGAGCGCTTTATTGCACTCGATATTAATCAGTATCGATAACGCTTCCTTCATCAGAAAAAGAGTCTCGCATCAAACTTTCCGGTTCAGAGTTCTGTGAGTCACTGGGTGCTATTGTAAGCAGAGGGAGGACTCGTACTCAGTTTTACTGATTCATCTGAGAACCCGTCGTGCCCATTGCTCAACGGTCCATGCAGGCTATTAAATGAGGGGCTATTATGTGCGAATGAATAGAAATCCATCAATCGGGACCTTTGTGTCCGGAGCTGACCCTGCATGCGAGTAGCTACCTACACGCAGTCGACAGCCGCTACTCGTGGTTCGATTTTCGCTCTTGGAATACTAGTATTGACTATTGCGCTTGGTATGGGCGTCATTCCAACCATCGCTGTGTTTACTGGTGGGGCATTAGAGAAAATTTTGACGCCTGTCTGGCTAATGTTGTACCTGCTCTCGTTCATGGGGTTGATGTTCACCCATGGTGTTAATTGGATCTCATGGCTGGTTCGTTATCGAATACTGCTGGTATTTCTAATTCTGGGCACGGTTATGTCAGTTTCTTGGTCAATTGACGCGCGGGTATCAGCGGAGCGAACTGTACACCTGTTTGGTAGCACCCTAATTGCCGTTTACATCGGCTTCACCGTGCCTCTACTGACGACACTTCGCGTTTTCGCAGTGGTTCTCGCCATTTGCCTGCTAGCCAGTATCGCTGCGGTTGTGGGTCTGCCGGATCTGGGAATTGAGAGTTATGAAGGCTCGTCCGTATGGAGAGGTGTATTCAACTCCAAGAACGACTTGGGTTTTTGGTCGGGGGTTGGCGTTCTCCTGTACATCACATTAAGTGATTCAACGCATTCAAGTGGCTTCAAGATAATGTGTTTTCTTATGGCGGGGGTCAGTCTTGCTCTGCTCGGGCTCAGTCATTCAGCCACATCCTTAGTGGCTATGTTGGTTGCTGGCGCGTTATCGTTGTATTTGTTCATTGCCAGCCGTTTTCAGTTGAGTTTTATTCGCATGGCTGTGATGGCCATCTTGTTTACAGCGGTTCTGGCGTTGGCAATTGCGAATATAGAAACGGCTGAACTTGTTGGTCGCACTGATGATTTGACTGGGCGTGGTGAGGTATGGAGACAGACTTGGAAACTTATACTTGAGAATCCTCTCACTGGTGTAGGTTATGGGTCGCTTTGGTATCCAACAGATGCGACTATCTGGATTCAACAAAGCCTCACAGATTTTACGTGGGTGGTTTACCACGCTCACAATGGACTGCTGCAAGTGGCATCAGAAGTAGGATTGCCGCTAGCTATGATTGCCCTGCTCATGGTTGCACAGCAGTTGATTGAGATTTTTTATTGTCAGTACGAGCGGCAGCAGGTGGGAGTCTTGTTTGTACTGGCTTTTGTTACGGCCTATTTGATTAGTAATTATTCGGAAGCGCGATTCCTCGTAAATCGAGAATTGTTCTGGATATTTTTCTTGGCTCTGCCTATCAGCATGCTTAGACAAATCAATTTGGTATCGAACGATGTACCCGTTAATCCGGAAAGTAGACGTCCTCTAGCGCCACTGCCTTACAGTGCGGTGCCGGGGAAACCGTGGCTGGGACCGATGCCGAGTGGGGCAGCAAAGCCAACAATTGCTCGAATACGCACCGCAGGCGTTATTCCTTATCTGCCGAGTGTGTCAAAAACTGCGAGAGTGGCTGAACCGTGGACCGAAGGCATCTATTCTGCAGATAATGATTTATCAATCATTCAGGATGACTTGATCGATCTACAGAAATCCATCGACAGTGATGAACTTCTTTATGACGATACCCTGGGCTTAGATCGGTATGATATGGACTTCAAGTCGGCTGATAAGGAATGGGTCGACATCCCGCTAATGGACGAAGACAAATAGATTGATTCAAACGCTATTATGAAAGAGAACGCCTATTTTGACAACGCGGCGACCACTTGGCCCAAGCCTGAGTCCGTATATGAATTTATGGATGCGTTTTTCCGCAGTCACGGTGTAAATCCCGGGCGCAGTGGGAGTCTTCTCGCCTTAGAAGCTGAGCAGATGATCAATCAGACACGATCAATGCTTGGGCAGTTCTTTAACTATTCAGGTCCTGCCGGTAGAGTGGTTTTTTCACTCAACGGCACTGATGCACTAAATCAGGCGATCGTTGGGCTGGTGGGGCCTGGTGATCACGTCGTCACTACACGACTGGAACACAATGCGGTGCTGCGAACGATGAACCATCTGGAGCGTGACCACGCATTGGAGGTGACTCGAGTTGCGCCGAATAGTGCAGGCTATATTGATCCTGATGACATCAGACGTGCAATAAAAAAACAGACTCGAGCCATTGTTCTGAATCACGCATCTAACGTAATCGGCACAGTGCAGCCGCTTAGTGAGGTTGCACAAATCGCACGGAAAAATGGAATTCCATTGATTGTGGACGTGGCTCAGACTGCGGGGGTACTGCCCATTGATATGGATAATATGGAAATTGCAATCCTCACATTTCCTGGGCACAAGGGTTTGTTTGGTCCCATGGGTGTGGGTGGAATGATTGTGTCAGAATCTGTTGAACTTGATCCTAGTAGGTTCGGTGGCACTGGTGTTGATTCCTTGTCCACCTATCAGCCGGATGCCTACCCTTATCGTATGGAGGCCGGTACGGTGTCCTTGCCCGGAATTGCTGGGTTGCATGCTGCACAGCACTGGTTCAGCGCCCTGGGAACGAGCTTATTGGAAAGCGAAGGAAGTGGACCTACTGAATCGCTGACCCACAGGGTGTGTTGTGTCCGCGCCATGAGCCACATTCATGACACTGAGTTATCTCATATTCAACAAATTGAACAAAAGCTGAAAAAATATTCTTCGGTACATATCCTGGGTGAGCCTGCGCGTGATGCTCGAGTTGCCACTATGAGCTTTGTCGTTGAAGGCCTATCAACTGAGCGCATTGCTGATCAGCTTGATGCAGATCATCATATTTGCGCAAGGGCGGGTCTTCAGTGTGCCCCGTTAGTTCATGTAGATGCAGGAACGGCTGAGGGTGGTGGAGCCATTCGATTGTCGCCTGGATATTTCACCGACGAAGAAGACATGCAACAGCTTATGCGAGCGTTGGATGATATTCTAGGTTGACCTTGTTGTGAGTCACTACATGCTGAGTTCACCACGGGACATCAGCAAGCCTACTTTAAGCAACGAAGCCATCGCCAAGCCGTCGCTAATGGTGCCATCCATAGCCATGTTGATCGCATCACTTAAGGGTATGCGGGTCAGAGTTAGTAGCTCTGTATCATCTGGCGCGGTATATCCCATTCGAAGATCTTGAGCAACGAATGAATACGCTACCTCATCAGTAACTGAATTTGATGCATTTAGCTTGAGTAGGCTTGTCCAACGTCGGGCATAAACCCCCGTTTCTTCTTGCAGTTCTCGTTGGGCAGCGGCCAATACTGATTCGCCGTGAGGCGCTCCACCTTCAGGAATTTCCCAGGCATAGGTTTGCAAGGTATACCTTGCTTGACCAACTAACCAGGTGTGGCCATCAGCATCGATAGGCACTATTCCAATGGCTTTGTTTTTGAAATGAACGTGTCCATAAATACCTGGCGTACCTGTTGGGGCAGTCACTTCCCGGTGCGACACCGTTACCCAAGGATTGTCGTAGCGTTGCTGGATATCATGGGTTTTCCAGTTTTTTCCAGTCAATTCAAGCAATAAATTTGTGTCTGTCATCTCTGTATTTGATTGGTTAGTTGTTCATCGTAACCGCGAGGATCACGACAGCGAGTAGTGAGCATGCCATCAGTATGTTGATAGTTCTTTGCCACATAGTCGGTAAATTGAGTTGTTTCAGACCTATTCCCGCACTTAACCACAGCAAATGGATGGGAATCCAGATGAGGTTGATCAGAAAAAATTTCCAAAGCGTCTCGTTTAGCAAAGATGAATTCGCAAAATTGAATCCTGTAAAGAGTGCCGTATTAACCACGTAAGCCTTAGGGTTGATAGCTTGTAGCAGTATGGCATCCACAATACCAGGCGCTTTTACACTCTCGATAAATGCAATGCTTGATCCGGCAAACGCAATTTTTGCTGCGAGATATAACAGGTATAAAGCTGATGCGTACATTAGCAGTGTTCTAAGTCCTGGCTGCGCAAGCACTAGCCCCGCCAGTCCTGTCACGACAGCTATAGCCACCAGGTTGGTTCCCAGAAACAAGCCAAAGACATATCGATAGCCAGCTCTTACCCCAAACGCTGAACCAACGCCTGCAGTGGAGAGAACTCCAGGCCCTGGAGTAATAAGGAGAAAAAAAACTGCTGAAAGAAATACACCCATGGTTTGCGGTATCTGAGAATGGTTTAGTAGCTAGGCTTAGTAAATTGTTTGTACTTTGGTATAGGTCGAGCTGGTATTTATGCAGGTATCGGTGTTCCAGTTAACAGGTTTTATCAAAAATATGGACGTGCCGTAGGTGTTGGAAATCGAACTCGTGCGGATGATTCAGTGGCAACTTACAGTCAGCCGGATGTGTTCTTATATCGATGTCACAATTGGCATTGAGCGTTGGAGTGAGTATATGTATTTTTTTTAGAAGAATTCTGTTGTTACAAGTATTCGCCGTGGCTGCTCAGTTGTCATAGCAACAGTGGCTTTTATCGTTTTGTCTGGTTGCACTATTTCAGATTCCTATGAAGCGCCACCCATTGGTCCGCTTCCAACTATGCCTGTCCCGGTAGGCCCTGCAAGCAATGTTGATTTGAGCAAACTTCCTAATATCGTATTTTCCTGGGAACGCATGGAAAACGCAGTGACTTATGAATTCCATATTTATAACGCTTTGAATGCAGATATCGATAAGTATATGGTTACAGGCTTAAACAACGATGAAAACTGTCACCAAAATGTATGTGCTATACAGGAGCGACTGGTACTTCCAGATTCTAGGGGGCATGCTTGGTGGGTGCGAGCACTTAACGTAGTGGGCATCTCAGCCTGGGCGCGCAGACCATTTACTTGGGATATGAACTGCTTTCTATAGATACCTCGAACCTAAACGAGTCCTAATGAACTAAGCATAGCTATTCCAAAGGTATAACTTATCACACCCAATGTTGTGGTAACGGCCACTATCTCGGCAGCTAGTGCTCCATGTTGTGTCATTTGACGTGCCATGATGTAACTTGCAGTGGCAGTTGGCGATGCAGCCATGAAATATAGGATGCCAAGTTGCAGGGCTCCAAGGTCGAACAATATTCCTAATCCTACAAGAAGTATTGGAGAGAATATTAGTTTGAAGAATACGGCCAATGCGATGGAGCGACCATGTCCAAGAATGCTTTTGAATTCAACTGTTGCACCAATACAAAGTAGTGCCAAGGGCAGTGTCAACCCGCTTAAATAGCTGCCTGTGTTAATGATCACGTCGGGTATGTCCAATTCAATTGCCGAGGCAAGTACACCCGCCACAATGCCAATGAGTATCGGATTTTTCACAATGCGTTTGCCGACACCAGAGGCGTTTAATAGCCAGATAGCGACTACATTGTAGGCTGTCGTAACAACTGCAATGTACAGTCCTATAATTGGCAACACGCTCTCACCATAGGTGGCCACCGCAAGCGCAATCCCCAGTATTGCCAAATTTCCGCGGTAGGATCCTTGTACAAATACTCCGCGTTGATCTTCAGGGACTAAGCGCCCGACCAAGAGCAGGATGGCAACAAATAATAATGTGCCTCCTAGTCCGACAAGCATAAGCGGCAGGTCCATGGAGACAGTGAGAGGTTGGCCGGAAAGTGCGAAAAACAAAATAGCCGGCATGGCAACGTTGAATACTAATGCGTTGGCTTGCGTGACGAATTGGTGATCGACCAGGTTCAGCTGTCTGATCGCCCAGCCCAACAGGAGCAGTAGCAAAACGGGGCCTGTGATGCCAAATGCAAAGTTAAATTGCTCAATCATGGGAATTCATAATGATCAGGGAATATGGCCGATTACTGCCCACAGGATGCTCTGGCCTCAAGTGGATTGGTTAGTTTTGGCGATAGAATCTCCGAGTGCAGAGGAGAGAAGCTGGGTTCCCAGTATTGATACCAGACAGTATCCGAGGAAGTACCAAAAGCCTATGCCTAAAGTTGCCTTGAAATCGACAAGTCCCTGGCTTTCCTGAATACCGTTACCAGCAAGGTAGGCAATAAAAATGGCGATAACGAAGACATCCGCCATTGACCATTTGCTAATAGCGTTGCTCACCACCAACAGGCGATAACGTGTTTTTTCTCGCATTGAAACGTTTAAGATCAGCAACAGCAGAGCTTTAAGTGTGGGTACTCCAACACTGAAGATCATGATTAACAACGCAACAGGTAAGTGTCCGTTACTGTAGAGTTCTGTGGCGGTGCCAATGATACTTCGGGTTTTATCAAACGCGTTTACGGTGCCAGATACGTCCAGAGTTTGAACGACCATGTCGACCATATTGTTAACAAAGGACGGAGTATTGGAGCTTTCCTGAATTAGCTGCTTGCCTACATCAATCAGTTTCGACTTCTCAACAGTGCCTGAAACACTCAAAATAGGTTGAGTGAGTCCTGGGTATAGCATTGCGTAGGCGCATAGAATGAGTAGAACGCCAAGTACTTTCTTCATGACTGATATTCGATTTTGGGTAGTGACGCGTTTTGCTAGTGATCGGTCAAAGAACTTGTGTGAGGTTCTTCCACCTTTCTCAAGAACCACATGCCAGATAAGAAAAGCAACAGTATAGACAACAGACCTATTCGTGAGTTATTTGTCGTGGCTGCAACGACACCGACTAATAAGGGCCCTAGTACGGCTGCAGATTTACCAATCATATTAAGAAAACCAAAATACTCGCCATCCTTACCCGCAGGTATCAATTGGCTGAACAATGATCGGCTGAGTGATTGAACCCCGCCTTGAACAAGGCCAAGCACCGCAGCCAAAACGTAAAATTGCGTCACATTGCTCATAAAGCTTGCACAGACAGTGGCTATGGCGTACGCCCACAAGCCAATCCACAATCCTGTTTTCGCACCATAGCGTTGTCCTATCCGCCCAAATACCAGAGTAGCGGGAAAGCCTACGAACTGAACTAGCAGTAGTGCAACGATTAAACTATTGGATGGCAATCCAATAGCGATGCCGTAGTCTACAGCCATGCGAATAATAGTGGCAACGCCATCTATATATAACCAATAGGCGAGTAGGAAAGTCCATAAGTTCTTGTGATTACGAATGGAATGTAGAGTGCTCCATAATTTGCTGAACTCGAGGCCCAAATGAATCCCATTGCTAGAGGTTGGTGCTTGGCTACGTACTCCGATGAGTATGGGAAGTGTGAAGACGAACCACCAGATAGCAACACTGAGAAAGGAGAAGCGCACAGCAGCAGTAGCATCAGCTAGTCCGAACCAGTGAGGTTTCAGTGTCATTGCTACATTAATTAGAAAAAGGAGGCCGCCGCCCAGATAGCCCATGGAGTAACCCAAGGCTGAGAGACGATGTAAATCTGTCTTAGTGGTTAGCGAGGGTAGCAGCGCGTCGTAAAACACGTTGGCGCCTGAGAAGCCAATAATAGCTAGGACATATACACTGATTGCCCAGTTCCATTGTCCTTGGCCGATCATGAAAAACGTGGCTGTTGCAACGATTCCAATACCTGCGAAGAAGGCGAGTAATCGCTTATGAGTACCTGATGAATCTGCGATAGAGCCCAATAGGGGAGCCATCAATAAAATGAGAAAGCTGGCTGCTGAATTCCCTAAGCCCAGCCAGAACGTGCTCGTTGTGGCCTCAACACCTGCACTCCAGTACTGCTTAAAGAACAGTGGGAAGAACCCGGCAATAACGGTAGTTGCAAATGCTGAATTTGCCCAGTCATAGAAGGCCCATGAGAGTTGAGATTTTTTAGTGTGCTGAGGTAGAGGCATTGTTGATTCTCATTCGTCTCGCAGCTGCATGGCAATATTCGACCTGGAGAGGCGATAGGCCGGATACAGGCCAGCGAGAATAGCCGATGTGATTGCCAGTAATAGCGTGCTGCGGACCGAACCTGGCGGCAGGATGCTACTCATGGTCCAGCCGAATGACTGCACGTTAATTACGTTGATAAGTATCTCAGACATGACCCATCCAAGCGGTAGGGCCAGAGCACCCGCAAATAATCCCATGAAAAAGGTTTGTCCCACCACGATAATCATAACCTGTAGTTGCGTTGCACCAGTGGCACGCAATATCGCAAATTCTCTAGAGCGCTCCAGATGCAATGCAAGTAAAGCGCTGAAAATACCAACAAAGGCGACCCCTACCGTTAACCATCTTAGGACGCGCGTGACCTCAAATGTACGGTCGAATACAGCGAGAGATTCTTGATGAATGGATGTGTTCGATCTTATGATCAAGGGTGCGGCACTGGTACTCAGGGAGTTTTGTAGTTCGGCCATGACAGTTTTCTCCTGAGCTTGATCGATAAGCATGATGCCTAACGAACTGATGTCGTTGGCCGTCCAGAAATTCGAGTAATTGGATCGCGCCATTAGTATCTTTCCATGGCTCGATTCGTAGTCGCGGAAAATCGCTATGATCTCAAAGGGTTGTTTTCCATCTGACTCTGTAAGAATTTCTATAAAGTCACCAGAGGCCATTTTGTGTTTCGTTGCTAATGGTTCGCTTATCATCACGGTTGCGGCTTTGTGCCACGCTGCCCAGGGAAACTCCAGGTGACTTTGTATCAGTTCGAAACCTGCATCCTCTTTCGTGTGTGGGTTGACGACCAGCAGATCGATGTTGCCTACATCCGTCGATGTACTGAGGCTTAGACCCGTGCTGACACTACGTACTCCCAGAATTTTTCGTGCATTGTCTGCAATAGTGGGGCTGAGTCTTGGGGTGTTTTGGCTGGATGCCGCAGAAGGGGCTGAAACATACACATCGCTGTGTAAGGTTTTACCTAACCACTGATCAACGCTGCTTCGAAAGCTGCCGATCATAATGTCGACGCCAAAAGTGGCTGAAACCGCTATGCACAAAGCAGCAATTGCTAGTCCGGTCCGGCTTATATTACGTTCGATACCTGCCAATGCAAAGGAAAGAGAGATGCCGGTTTTAGCCACCAGAAATTGCAATGATCTGGACAGTAATTGAATAATCCAAGGCAGAGCCAATCCATAGCCGAGGATAAGAATCATAAGTGCCAGAAAGCCAGCGAGTAATGAGTCCAGCGGTGCATTAGCGAGTACGAACCCTGCGATTACTAAAGTCAATCCTGCTATCGCTAGCCAAGGAAGCAAGGATTTTGTCCTTTGTTCAATGGCTGATCGTTGTCTTGCCTGAATTGGGTGCGTTGATGCCGCATCAAAAGCGCTCAACGCTGCTGCGATGACACTACTGCCGATTCCGAGTAGAAGGCCTGCAAATATGATCCAAGGATCAAACCATATTTCCTGGACGTGTAAAACGAAATACAAGTCGTTGATTGTTTGAGTCGTTAGTTGAATCAGAAAGTGTGCGAGTACATAACCTGCAATGACGCCAAGTATCGAACCGAAGGTGCTAATGATCACCGCTTCGGCCAGTATGCTCCTGAAGATTGTGTTGGTATCGACTCCAGTGATGCGTTTTATGGCAAAAACCTCTCGTCGTTGCACAACTGCAAATGTCATTGTGTTGTGAATTAGAAAAGCACCGACGAGCAGAGCCAACAAACTCATTGCTGTGAGGTTGATATGAAAGCCTCGGGTCATGGCCAACATGGTTTGTTGTCGACTGATCGCCGCATCAAGCACCAGATTGGCAGGTAGTAGCTTTTCTAGACTTAGCGCTTGATCTGTCGTGAGAATCAGATCTATCCGATCAATGGTGTCCTTTCGATCGAGCAGTGATTGTACAAATGCTATGTCACCGACCAGCAAGCCAGACGACGCCACTGGGTTCGAAGTTTTTAATGCGCCGGCAATCATTGCTGTATGCTGCCGACCGCCAACGTTGAGTTCTACTGGTTCTCCTATCGTTAGGCCATCTTCGCGAATACTGAATTCACTAGCCAGCAGTGCGTCACTGCCGACAGAGCTAGAAGGGTTAATTGCTTGAGGGGGCGATGAGCTTCGTTCGAATGCAGCTTCCGCAAATGGATCTAGCCCCAGTATTGAATACACAGTGGCATTGATAACAACATGATCTTGTATGACCGGCGCCATTGTGATGTCAGGTCGCTGCTGCTTGAGCAATACATAAACACGTTCATTTATGCCCTGAGCACCCGTAATCTGATGAGTAGTTCGTCCATAGAGCGCTTCGCTGGATAACGCGAAGGCTTTTTGTGAGCTGTTGTTAGTTATTAACACTGCGGTCACAATTGCTACGCCCAGTACGATGCCCACAATGGAGAGCAACAACTGGGCTGGGTGACGTTTGAAAAACCGCCAACTCGAGCGCATCAGTATCTGAGAAATTGTCATTGCATTGCCTGATTTATCGAGTACTTACCAAGCGGCACTGTTACTTAACTCATGAGTCTCTAACGTTTTCATGTTGCCTTGATCCAATAACACCACTCTGTCTGCAACTGCGGCAACCTCACCGCTGTGCGTTACCAGCAGCAATGCGGAATCGTGTGCATCGACAAGTTCGTTCAACAGATCAAGCACTAGCCTGCCACTGACGGCATCCAGGTTGCCGGTAGGCTCGTCGGCAAGTATGAGTGCCGGACGATGAATCAAAGCACGAGCTATGGCAACACGCTGTTGCTCTCCGCCCGACAGCTGATCGGGGAAGTCATTTCCTCTTCCGCCCAGGCCAATGACGTGCAACATGTCATCGAGTCTGGCTCTCTGCTCCGCAGCCTTCATATTGGCAAGCGCCAGAGGTAATGAAATATTGTCCGCCACACTTAGCGTTGGAATGAGATTGAAGGCTTGATACACAAACCCTATCTGCGTGCCGCGAAGCAGGGTTCTCTGTTTGTCATTCATAGTACTCAATGCTTGCTGGTTGAGTCGAACTTCGCCCGATTGGATAGGTTCCAGGCCACTGATCAGGTTCAGTAAGGTGGACTTCCCTGAGCCACTACGTCCAATGAGGGCGACGGTTTCACCGGCGCTGACGGAGAACGAAACGCTATTCAGTATTTGGGTATTGACACTTCCAGTGGTATAAATATGAGCTAACTCATCTACTGATATTGCACAATGCTGTCTCGCAATAGTCACTAATTGACGGCCTGCTGAGCAAAACGTTTTAGGGTTTCCCACAAAGCGGCTGCATCTGCTTTACCCAGCATTTTTTCAAAGTGTTTAGGGTGTACATAAGCTAAGTCATGCAGAGTTTCGGCGTGATAACGCTGTCTTAGGGGCGCCAGACCAGCCTCTGGTACACAACTTTCCAAGGTGGTATCTAGAAAGGCGGGGTTCCAGCCAACTCGGTTGTAGAAGGCCATTACTCCTTCAGTTCGTGCAATGGCAATTCCCTGTAGGGGAGGCGATAGAGTTTCGAAAAATTCTCCGGACATTACCTGTGTGTCGAAATCGACAGCCTCGGTGACTGCAGGCTTGATACGGGAGATACTCCGGAAAACATCCAGCTTAATGCGACGCTCCAGAGTATCTGGTGCATCCGGATTAACCAGAATAGCCGCATGCCGGATCGGATCGAGTTGTACTGTGGTCATGAGAGCTACCCGTCAGATTTACACGTAGTATACGAGTATCTGCACCTTGTTCGATCTTTCACTCCTTTTAGGAACCCTCTCTACGGCATCATGAGCGTTTCAACAGAATCAGTCCCCTTTTACTCACAGCTTCAGCGTCGCCTGCACTGGTTGGTCATCATCATGTTGATGTTGCAATTTTCACTGCAAATTCCGATGTCATCTGCAATGGCTGCTGTCGAGCGTGGTGAGACTCTGGGGTTTGTCGCTTTCATTGTGACTACACTTCATACGTGGTGCGGCATCAGCATTGCGGCCATCATGCTGTGGCGCTGGCAACTCAGCCGCCGTCGTGTGCCTCTGGCAGCTGGGAAGCTGTCCCCATTGCGAAGTAAAATTGTGCGTTTGCACCATCTTGGACTATACGTCGTGGTAGTAATGATGGCGCTAAGCGGTGCAACGCACTATTACTTTGATATCGAAGTAGCGGCGGTGTGGCACGAATGGGGAAAGTGGTTACTGTTAGGGTTAATTGGTGTGCACATTGCTGGAGCTTTGATGCATATCAGAAATGGCGGCAGGGTTTTTCAACGCATGATGGGCCCTGACAGTTTGCGCTGATACAATAGGCGAGATCTCGGTCCAATAAAACCGATTAATGAACAATAGTTTGAGCAGGCGCTGTTGCGCTAACGGAGAGTAGTCATATGAGTGGTGCCACAGATAGCGGCATGGTGAAGAACATGGGCTGGATTTTGGGCGCGGTTACCGTGCTCGCCCTTGTTATTATTTTTACAGCGCAAATGTTCGGTCCTAACGTAACTGATGCTAATCATCCGATAGTAAGAAATGCTTTGATCGAGCGTATAGCGCCGGTGGCCAATGTGCGCACATCCGCAGGCGATTTACCTCAGGCATCTGCTGTCATGGTGGTTGCAAGCGGGCCTAAATCAGGAGAGGAACTTGTCAATGGTGCATGCGCGGCGTGTCACGCTGCGGGTGTAGCTGGAGCTCCACTGCTTGGTGACGAAGC
>JBLIIE010000020.1:0-45792 GCA_047634635.1 Granulosicoccus sp.
TCACCCAGAAGGCGATCTGCCGCCGGGCACGATGAGCATCCATGCGATGTGAACAACTCTATGATTTTTACGGATTCACCAGACAATTTTTGAGAATTATCTGAGGCGTAGCTAGTATTACTCCAAAAGGATGTCAGAATCCCCACACAGCATAGAGAGACTAAAGCTGCCGCAAAGACTGATCGAGCTAACAAAACATTCATTGGAATAACGCTCACAACGTGACTAACACTATCCATTGGTAGGCAATCAACTCAATTTGGTTCCCTTAATAGCCGAGAACGCATCCAGAGCTCGTAGGCGTGTCAGCTTCAAGTCAACCAAAGGATCGGGATAGTCTAAAGCTGCCAGCGACTGTGCATCAAGCTCCCACGGTTTGTGAACAAATTTTTCAGGCACAGATCTCAATTCAGGAACCCAGCGACGGACGTATTCCCCCTGTTTATCGAATTTTTCTCCCTGTAAAACAGGGTTGAAGACTCGAAAGTAAGGCGATGCATCTGCACCACTGCCCGCCACCCACTGCCACCCCATAGCATTACTGGCCAAATCTGCATCTACTAGTGTATCTCTGAACCAATGTTCACCTTCTTGCCACGGAATCAGTAAGTTCTTAATCAAGTAAGATCCGACGATCATTCGAACGCGATTATGCATCCAACCGATTGCGTAGAGCTGCCGCATGCCTGCGTCCACAATGGGAACACCCGTTTGTCCCTTCTGCCAGGCTTGCAGGTGCGTGGCCGTATTTTCCGCCCACTTAAAATTTTCAAATCGAGTATCCAGCGGCTTTTCTATTATTTGAGGAAAATGATAAATCAGATTGTGAGCAAATTCTCGCCAAACAATTTCCTTAGCAAATGTCAGTTCGTCAGTCGGCAGCGACGATGTAGTGTTCCCATCTAATAACCGATAGAGAATCTGCTTAGGTGTTATTTCACCAAAATGAAGATGCGGTGACAGCGCAGATGTGCCTTGCACAGCCGGTATATTTCTAGCGTTATTATAGTCAGAAACGGACGTTTTCAAGAATTTACGCGTTTGAGTTTGAGCTGCTTTTTCGCCGACGACCCAAGACTGCATCATGCCCTCGTGCCAATTTCTTTTTGGCAATAGACCGAGTTGATCAATCGATGATCTTATTGTTGACTTCTGGTTCAATTTGTCATGAGACTGAATTGCGGTTGGCGCGCTCAGGGGTTTGATCGAATCAAGATTGTTATCGATCAGTGCTGCAGCCTTGCGCCAATAGGCCGTAAACACTTTATAAGGCGTTCCATCAGCCTTTAAATTTTCCCACGGTTCATGCAAAAGCAAACCATTGAATGTTTTGGGTTTTAGCGCTGATAACGTGAGTTTGATATGTGAATCACGCTCAATTGTTACTGGGTCGTAACAGCGATTCCAGAATATTCGGCTGGCACCCGAATCTGCGATCAAGGCTTCTAGCACATCTAAACTGGCCCCTTGAGCCACGAACAGATCACTTCCTTTATCTTGCAGTGATTGTTGGAGGGCGAGCAAACTATGATGAAGCCAGACACGACTCGCTGAGCCGACTTGGGAGAGTGTCTGCTCACGAGGATCATCAATAAAAACGGGAATAATCTGATCACATTCCCGGCAGGCAGTCGTTAACGCGGGGTTGTCAGAGAGTCGCAAGTCCTGTCGAAACCAGACAATGCCGACTGTAAGCTCTGTAGATTCCATGCTCAAAAATAGTTATCACGATTAAGATGGATATTCGTTTGGAAGAATCGTTATTCCAAAACGAGCAAGCCCCGCGACAGCGGGGCTTGTAAGTAAAACCTAGTCTAAAAAGACCGGTTTTTACATAGCGGACACATTAACTGCCGCTGGACCTTTTTGGCCCTGCTCGATGTCGAAGCTCACTTTCTGACCTTCGTCAAGCGTTTTGTAACCATCGCCAGTGATTGCGGTGTGGTGAACGAATACGTCCTTACCGCCATCTTCAGGAGCGATAAAACCGAAACCTTTCGCCGCGTCGAACCACTTTACTGTACCAGTACTCAAGATAATACCCTGTATAAAAGAACTACAAACGGACGAGAGCCGGAGCGAAGGTAATCATATACCCTGTAAAAACTCAGAACACCTCGTCTCTTACAATAACCATTCACGGAGGATACAATAGCATTTCCGCTTTTAGTCGCTAAAGTAGAAGGCTATCGATTTGCACCTAAAACCTGTCTACTTACGCAATATAGGTATTTTGTGCAACTTTTACAAGCATCAGGAAACTCGTAATAGCAATAATGTCGTACATTCGAGATACAATTGCCTCCTACTGTCCTCACAACCGCGCTCTAATGCGCTTTTAAGCCTGTTTATCTCAAACACCGCTTAATCAAACAATTCCAAAAAAAATTAATGAGCAATGTTTTTTCTGCTGGTCAACGCTGGATCAGCGACACTGAATCCGACCTCGGCCTGGGTACGATCCTCGAAGTCGAGCATCGTCAAATTACTGTCGTCTTTCTGTCCTCCGGTGAGACTCGTATTTATGCGAAAGAAACCGCCCCGCTAACCCGGGTTGCATTTATGGCTGGCGATATCATAGCCAGCCATGAAGGCTGGCAGCTTCGAATCACCAGCGTGGAGGAGGATGACGGCCTGTTGACCTATTTTGGGCAGCGAGAGGATTCTGGGGAGCCTGGCGTTCTCAATGAGGCGGGGCTGGATAACTTCCTTCAGTTTCGAACCCCGCGTGACAGACTCTTCGCAGGTCTTATCGACGGGCAGCGCTGGTTCTCGTTAAGACGCAAGGTTTTTGAACACCGGAATATGCTCGCACAATCTCCAGTCAAAGGATTGATGGGGGCTCGTGTAGCCGTATTGCCCCATCAGATATACATCGCAATTGAGGCAATGAAACGTCAACACCCCAGAATTCTACTTGCTGATGAAGTGGGTCTGGGCAAGACCATAGAAGCGGGCATGATCCTCCATGCAGCACTCATCAACAATCAGGTTTCCAGAGTGCTCATTGTTGTTCCCCCTGCCCTATTGCACCAATGGTTGGTAGAAATGCTACGCAAATTCAATTTGAAGTTTCGCATCATGGATGCTGAACGATTTGATGAGCTCAAAGACTCTGCCCCTGATGGCAATCCGTTTCTATCTGAGCAGTTAGTTCTGTGCGCAATGGACACACTATTGGAGGACGAAGAGGTCGGCGATGCCGCTATGGCTGCTGGCTGGGACATGCTAATTACAGACGAAGCGCACCACTTGGAATGGTCACCTGGCGAACCCTCTGATGCATATTCGCTGATTGAAGAACTGGCTTTAGAAACTCCATCCGTTCTTCTGCTTACCGCAACCCCTGAACAACTAGGCCAGTCCGGACATTTCGCACGGCTGCGGTTACTTGATCCAGAACGATTTGGTTCGCTTGAGCAGTACGTGGCAGAAGAGGCAGAATTTGGCTGGATTGCCACTATTGCAGATAAACTATCAGACGACAAAGCGCTGGATATCAATCAGATTAGACAGCTACAAACTCTGCTGGGAGAGACTTTTACCGAGCAGCAAGCAACCACTTTAGGTTCGTCGGACGTCCTAGCCATAAGCGAACTGGGGCAACAGATCATCGACAAGCTGGTCGACAGACACGGCACTGGACGCCTGATGTTCAGAAACACTCGTCGCGCCATTAGTGGTTTTCCTGAGAGAGAACTGAATACCTATGAATTGGATGATGACTCTCTGCACTCAAAAGCCTTGTGGCTTAAGGAATTCCTGGCAGATCAGTACCCTGCAAAGGTCCTCGTTATTTGTTCAGCAATGGAGTCTGTTCAAGCTATGAGCGAAGTGCTGAGAGTGGCAGGAATTCAAAGTGCACAGTTTCATGAGGACATGTCTATCGTGGAACGAGATCGGGCTGCTGCCTGGTTTGCGGACACTGAAGAAGACTGCCGTTTGATGCTGTGCTCAGAGATAGGCAGCGAAGGTCGAAACTTCCAATTTTTGCATAACCTTGTATTATTGGAGCTACCTGATAGCCCGGATTTACTGGAGCAACGTATTGGCCGAGTCGACCGTATCGGACAGACGCAAACTATTCAGATTCATGTACCTGTTGCCAGTGATTCACGCGATGCCATTTTACTTAACTGGTATCACAAAGGACTCAATGCCTTTGAGCGCATTTGTAAATCAGGAACAGCCGTGCGCACTCAACTGGCTGATCCATTAAATGCAGTGTTAGAGCAAGTTCCACGGGCTGATGCAGCGGCTGTCAACAAGCTAATCGAACACACTCGTGCTACGACTATAAAACTCGACACTGAATTGGAAGCTGGCAGAGATCGTTTGCTGGAACTTAATTCCAACCGACCTGAGCAAGTACAGGAACATCTTGATGAGCTTTCGCGGCTGGATCGAAACTATGCACTTCAGGATTTCATGGACGCGGTATTCGATAGATTCGGCATCGATGTAACTGAACAGCGTGATCACTGGATCATCCACCCCAGCGATCATATGCAAGTGGAAAACTTCCCTCATCTACCTGCCAGTGGCATGACATTAACCTTCGACAGGAACACGGCTTTAACAAGGGAGGATTTTACGTTCCTTACCTGGGATCACCCCATGGTTACGGACTCCATGGATTTGATTCTTGATGAGAGTTTTGGACAAGCCGATTGCCAAGTTATCAAAGCAGAAGAATTACCCAAAACACTGAGCTTTGTTGAAGCAAGCTATGTGCTTCAGTGCACTGCCGACCCAAGCCTTAACATAGAGCGCTACCTTCCCTCCCAAGTCCAGACTTATGCCATAGGTATTGATGGCACTGACTATACTGAGGTTGTTGCAGACATTGAACTGGATAGTCGCAAGCAACGCTATGACCGCAATGCACTGCGCAAAGTCATTGTGAAAAACCGAGAAGCATTAGAAGTCTTGATGGATAAAACGGCTGCCATGGCTGAGCAGACTCTGCCTACCATGCTAGATCAGGCGAGAGATTTACTGGAGCAGGAATTTACTGATGCACGCGAGCGTCTCGTATCTCTTGCCCGCGTGAATCCGTCAGTAAAAGATGATGAAATAAATGCTCTGGATACAAAAAAATCCGCAATGATCGAGGCACTATCAGGCACGCACGCCAGACCCGTATCGGTTAGGGTGATGTTCAACAGTTAAGTTCTGCCATCATAACCAACACACATTTACTGGCGCCAACCCTAAGCAGGAACGACACATGATCATTGTCTCATTTAACGTCAATAGTGTTCGCCTGCGGCTGCACCAGCTCAAGGCATTGGTGGACACCTATGACCCGCATGTCATCGGCTTGCAGGAAACCAAAGTCGTAGACGCGGACTTCCCGGAAGATGCCTTGAAAGAACTGGGTTTTCACTCAGCATTTGCTGGCCAGAAAACCCACTACGGTGTGGCAATGTTGTCCAAGACTCCTATGAGTAATGTGAGCATTGGTTTTTCAACAGATGACGAAACTGCTCAGAAGCGCTTAGTAACTGCAACGGTTGAAAGCCCTAAAGGCGCAAAGGTAACTGTCATCAACGGGTACTTCCCACAGGGTGAGAATAAGAAGCATGAAACAAAATTCCCGGCCAAGGAACGTTTCTATGCAGACCTTTCAGCCAAGCTAGCTAACGAGCACTTGCCTTCAGATAACCTGGCGCTTATCGGTGATTATAACGTTGCACCTGTCGATGAAGATTTAGGTATTGGTGCTGACAATGTTAAACGCTGGCTACGTGCTGGCAACACCAGTTTTTTACCTGAAGAGCGAGAGTGGATGCAACGCCTAAGTGAGTGGGGTCTTGATGACAGCTATCGCGTTAAATACCCAACGAAAGATGACAAGTTCAGCTGGTTTGATTATCGAAGCAAAGGCTTTGATCGTGATCCTAAAAGAGGTTTACGAATTGATCACTTGTTATCCACCCAATCAATGACGGCTAAGCTGGTTGATAGTGGAATAGATTATGATATTCGGGCGATGGAGAAACCTTCGGATCATTGTCCAGTTTGGTCAGAGTTTGATATTTAGTTAGAACTACCCGTCCAAATATCGCATAACGTTGCTCTGAACGACTGCCAGATAGAGAATTCTAATCCTACAATAATTATTCTGTCTGCTTGTCATTCTTCGCTGCTGATCAGGTAACCCTGCAGTTGCAGCGATTGGCGGTTGCAGCCGTGATCCGACATCCACACCAACCGTGCGGCGTCACTGTCTAATTCGAGGGGAATCATCGACAGGCTGAACTTTACTGTTTCATCCGACAAATCAATCGTGGCCGAATAGGCGTTGTTGTCGTTAAGCAAAATCTCTGAGGGCCACCCACGTTGGTGACCTCGATTCTTCCAGCGAAAGTCTAGCATCTCCAATAAATTTTCATTTCTGAGATTGATCGATGCGCCGACTACGGCGTCCGCCCACCAAATCAGAAGCCGCTGATCGGCACGTATGCAATAGTTTCCTTGCTCACTAATATCGGCACCCCAGATATCGCCTCGTGGTTTTTCGCCACCGTATTGGGTGTTGCGAGACACCGCCATTGTCAATTCGGAAGTGCGTACCGCCGCAACCAGTTTGGACAGCGAATCTCACGGCTGGCATGGCGTAAGGCCGCTTTAACATTGTTTCCAGCCTTGCGTATAGTTTAGACACAGCAGACGTTTCGGAGGAAGATTTTACAGGTTCAGTCAATCGCTTTGACCTCGACCTGATCGTCTCGTATCAAATTGCCAGTCAAATCAATGTTTTTGGCGATTACAAATTAGGGGAAACCAAACTTTTCTCGACACTGAGAGAAGAAGAGGATGAGGCAGGTGCAGCGCGTACCGAATTGTTCAAGCAAAGAGGAGTGTTTGTTGGTGCAAGCGACACTTGGAAGTTCGAAGATGCTGGCCGCTTGTCACTATCAGCCGCTTACGCCATTCTCGATTCCGACAATACATTTATCAGCGATGGCGCAGACGAAGGCGAAGGCGAGGCCCTCGAGTTCGATGATATTACGGGTAAAACATCTGGCTCAACCACCGGATTTTCTTATAATTTAACCTGGACAAAGCCCTTGAAGGGCAATTTACTGTATCGCGCCACATTGCGATTTAACCGGTATGAACAGGATATACATTTTCAGGGAATCACATTCAGAAACATCAACGAAGATTCGACTTCGCTGTTAAACAGTTTGGTGTACGTAATCTAGTAGACACACCTAAAACGAGACGATATCCGAAATCTCCCGGTTAGCCGCTGACCCAAAGTAAAACTTGCGCGTCAGTGATGAATGTTCCCAAGGAACTTGGCGACTATCGGTGGCGCGCATGACTTTTTTGCGTACTTTTTTAAAAAGCACTTCAGCTAGTATCGGTTGTTTAATATGGCTTAGCAGTGCAGACGTGTAAACACCATTGCGGCCATTGCCATCTGATGAAATGTTGCCAGGCTGGGTGGCGTAGGCGACCAGAGTATTTGCCAGTGCCTCCACGGATGCCAGGCCACCATTCAAATTCGTCAGCGAATCCTGAGTTTCACCAAGACTGTCCTCATAGGGATTGTCTCGGCAGGCATCGAGAATAATTATGCTTTGTTCGACGGTAGATTGCTAGATCATATACAGCAACTGATCCAATACTAACGCGCTGTCCTGCAGCGAATCGACATCGGTGATATCGGCGTTCACCGGTATCAGGTAATTGGTATTGCCTACCTGTACAGCGTGACCTGCGTAGTAAAACAATGTGATGGCTTTGGGCGATTCGATTTGTCGATAGAGGCGCCGTACCACTGTCTTGAACCCTACAGCCTGCAAATTTAATTCAAGCGTCACTCCGTAGTTCAAACTTTCGAGCGCGGCTACCATATCCGTAGCGTCGTTTTTCGCGTTGGCCAGCGGCGATTGCTGGTAATCAGCATTGCCGATAATCAGGGCGTAACGAGGAGCGGGCCCCTCAAATGCATGGCTGATACCGGTGGCAAGGATGCCGATTAGTAACAGCACGGCTAGTTTGTAAGGCATCGGCAAATTCCACAAGAACAAAATGCTTGGATGCATTACGACAAATCATATAGGGCCGTAGATACTATATCGCCCACATGTGGAATAGCTGCATCGACGTATTGAAGCTATGCTCTCTACAACACGTTAGGTTATGAAAACCTCGAAGGCGAGTAAACCTCGGGATTAATATTCTCTGCCACTCCTGCGACCATGTTCGCAATTAACCGTCCAGTCGCAGGCGCCATTCCCATTCCATAATGACTATGCCCAAACGCTGCAAACAATCCGGGCATCTCTGGTATCGCGCCAATCGCTGGCAGACTATCGGGTAGTGATGGTCGCGACCCTACCCAACTGCTTGACTCGTTGATGTTCAAATTGGGTAACAACGATTGAGTTTGAGAGGCGAGCATTTGCGCACGCTTCATATTGGCAGGCGCATCATGACTGGCAAATTCCGCTGTACCGGCAGCACGAATACCATTCTCCATCGAACTAACCACGAATCGGCCAGCCACATCAGCAACAGAATGTGTCAGCGTTACCCCAGGATTTGCAAACTCCAGATGATAACCACGCTCAGCAATGAGTGGGATTTTAAACCCCAGTGGCCGCAGCAACTCTGCCGACCAAATTCCACCGGCAACAACAAGACGTTGTGCTGCAATAGTTTCACCATCGCATACCAGTTCATAACCGGCCTCAGGTAGGGGTTGAATAACCTGCACTTCTGCCGTTTTCATAATCATTCCCTGCGACAAAGCCAGCTCGGCTAAAGCTTTGCATAGCCGGCCAGGTGCAATAGTTCTGGACTGCCCCTCTATAACCACTGCCGAGTGGTACGACGCACCTAAGTGCGGCTCAATATCACGAAGCTCTGCTCCGTCAATAATGCGAATAGGAGCACCTCGATCAATACGTAACTTCCAGGCAAGATCAGCTAACGATGGCCGCATCGCTCCTTTGAATACATTCAAATACCAACTATCTACCAACAAATTTTCTTGGCCAGTATCAGATAGAAATTTTTTGTAGCTTGCAACGTTGTTGTGCATCAGTCTATCCATCGCATCAGCAATAGGTTCGACTTTGGAAAGATGGGTATTTCCAAGGAATCGGACCATCCATGGCAGGGTATTGATTAGATCCTGCCAACGAAAACTAACTGGACTGTTAGCTTTAAATATCAACCCGGGAATCTGTCTGAATGTGCCGGGCATGCATTGAGGTACACAAGACCATGGGGATATCACCCCTGCATTACCGTAGCTCGTTGCCTCGCCTGGCAACAAACGATCTATCAAGGTCACTTGGTAACCGCGCTCTTGCAAACTCAGCGCACAGCAAACGCCGACAATGCCTGCACCGAGCACGGTTACTGTATTCGGCTGGTTGTTTTGTGTCATCAGCCTAGCGCTCAAGCGGTCTCATTAATCGTTGGCATGGATTTGAGTCGAACCGCCTCTCGAAATTGAATGATCAAAGCCGGTGCAGCCACCACCAAAGCAAACAGATCAGCCTGAAAACTCGGTGCAATCATTATGATACCTGAGATCGCTAACAGGATTCTTTGAATGAAGCCCATATGGGTAAACATGAATCCGACAACTGCTGCCGATAAAAAGAACACACCAGCAATACAACTGGTTGCTGTGTAGGAGAATTCCAACAGATCAAAGCCTGTCGATGATACGAACAACAATACCGGAGCATAAACAAATGCCATCGGCGCAACGATTTTGCCTAAACCAAGTGTAAATGCTGATATTCCTGTACGAAATGGATTGGCGTTAGCGATAGCCGCTGCGGCATAAGCAGAAGTACAAACGGGTGGCGTTATTTCAGAGACTACACCGTAGTACAACACGAAAAAATGACTGGCAATTGGTGGCACGCCGAGTTGTGCCAATGCAGGTTGCGCAACCGACACCAACATAATGTAGAGCGCGGTGGTTGGAATACCGGCCCCCATCAATATACAGGCTATTGCAATGAGTACCAATGAGAGAAATAACGTGATCTCTTCTACAGCAAATAATTCAAACCCACCGAAGCTAATAAAATCAAACACGGAAGCTGCCATGGTCCCGGCGCTTTGTGTGACCATAAATCCAATCCGAAAGCCGATGCCGGTTGTATTGATTACACCAACAACCATACCAACCGCCGCCGATGCAGCACCCACCGCTAACGCATACTTAACGCCAGTCTCAAGGGCTTCACTCATTTGCGGAATCAAGATGCGTTTCTGGGGATTTATCGGCCCAATCAGACAACCTGCAATCAGGATGAGTGTCATCGGTAGCTCAAACCCTCCGTTCATATGCTTCCACACAACGAACGCAATAAAAGCTAACGGTATAACGAGCGTCACCGGGTTTCTATAACGTGCCATGCCGCAAATAATGGAAAGTGATATGCCACAAAATGCGGACATATACGGCGTGTACCCAGAGAACAAAACTAAGAGCAAACCAATTAGCGGAATAATGTTGGCCCAACCGTGTCGCCACACCTCACCTATCTTTGGCAGCATGTCTTTTGACATCCCCTTCAAGTCCAGCTTGCACGCCATCAAATGTACAACCGAAAACACACCAACGTAATGCAACAAAGCAGGGAAAATAGCTGCAATAACAATGGTGGTATAGGGCACTTCGAGAAACTCAGCCATAATAAAAGCGGCAGCCCCCATGATCGGTGGCGTGATCTGCCCACCAGCAGACGAAGCGGCTTCAACTCCACCAGCAAAATGAGCTGGGTACCCCATACGCTTCATGTTGGGAATGGTCAAAGCGCCAGTGGAAACCGTGTTGGCTACAGATGAGCCTGAAATGGTGCCGAAGAAGGCGGAAGACACCACCGATACTTTTGCAGGCCCGCCGGTATAGTGCCCTGCGAGAATGGTTGCGTTGTCTATAAACAATTTCCCAAGTCCGGTCTTTTGAGCAATAACGCCGAACAAAACAAAATGGAAGACAATTGTAGATACGACCCACAAAGTCACACCAAAAATGCCTTCTTGCGGGAAATACATACTTGAAACGAAGGTGTTAAATCGAACGCCAGGATGCTGCAGAATGCCACTAAAGCTTGGACCAAAAAGCGCATAGGTAATAAACAAACATATAATAAGGGGTAACACCCATCCGAGTGTGCGCCTAGCGATATCCAGCACCAGCAAAATAATAATCACACCGAATAAAACATCGAAAATGTTGGGATTACCCATTCGGAAGGTTTGTTCTTCAATGCCTAGTAGCGGTATTCCTCGCCACGCTAAACCCACATAAAGCGATACCAAAACCCCCAATGCCATGAACACCAAGTCATAGACAGGAATATTGCCTACTCTCCAGGCACTCACCTTTAATGCAAACAAACTCTTTGATTTAATAATCGGGAAAAAAGCGTAGGTCAGTACAAACAGTCCAGATAGATGCCAGCCCATATGCCAATGGTCTGCAGGCAATCCGAAACCTGCCGTGAAGAAATGATAGATCGCAAACAACAACGCGATACAACGCAATACTAGCCCCGCAGTAGGACCTACTTCACGCGTGGCAGAGCCCTCATCGTATTCACGTTCAATCGCCTTGAGATCTTCAGCCGACACGTTCGAATCGTCTAGCTCAGTATTGCTCATGTTTTTTCTCGATTATTCACTCATAAAAAAGGCGGCCCTTGATACTGTGGCCGCCAATTTTTTTACTAGCATTATTTACAAACTAACTAATCAAACTTTTTCTTGCCTACTTCAGCAGACCAGCTTCCTTGTAAAACTTTTCAGCACCGCTGTGTAGCGGAACGCCCAACGCTATAACACCATCCAGCGCTGTCTCTGAAGTTATCTGCTTACCTTTTGCATGACCATTGTCTAATAACTTGCGAGTGTTACTATTCCACAAAGCTTTGGTAATGCCATAGACCAACTCTTCTTCAAGGTCAGATGACACCACCAGCAACGCACTGACAGCTGGGGTTAGCGTGTCAGTATCAATACCTTCATAGACGCCACCAGGAATCTTTGATGGAATGTACGCTGGTATAATGTCATTGATTTTCTTCAAATCAGCTTCAGAAAAAGAATGCAGACTCATGCCTTTTGTCGAAGATAGTTGCACCATGGCGGCAACCGGCCAACCTGCCGCATAAAAATAGGCATCTATCTGACCATCTGCCAGTCGCTCAGCGCTTTGACTGTTGTTCAATTCGGCTTCATCGATATTGTCGCGAGTAATTCCCCACGCTTCGAGCATTTGCAAGACGGCCACCTGAGTTCCAGAACCAGCCTGTGCAATGCCGACCCGCTTGCCTTCAAGTTCAGCAAGGCTAGTCATGGAACTGCCTTTGGGCATTACCAGATGCAAGTCTTCCGGGTACAGGTTGGCAATGATACGAAGCTTGGGGTGCGCCTTACCTTCAAATTTGCCTTCACCCATATACATGGACCGCGTCACATCAGCAGCGGCAAGACCAGCTTCAAGCTCACCGTTTTGTACTGCCGCATTGTTAAAGACCGATGCGGTGGTTGACTGAGCAATTGCGATAAGCCCTGGTACTCCGCATTGGCCACCTTCGTCACAGGGACGCGCACCTGGAGGTGCTGAGATGGCATTCGCAATACTCCCGCCAATGGGGAAATAGGTACCACCTGCTCCACCGGTACCAATGCGAAAAAATGTCGGTGACTGCGCATTGACCGCTCCAACGAGCAGCATTGCGCTCACAGCTGTCGCCGTGAGTAATGTTTTTTGGAATTTCATTTTATCTCCATTGATCAGGCTCACGAGTCGTGACCTCATCATACAGCCTACGGAGAATTATCCATTTACACAAATTGCTATTTATTCTAATATCATAAATATTATTTATGGAATTGAATACCCTTCACCACACGAGAGCATCAGATGAACTTAAAACAACTGCGTGTTTTTCAGGAAGTTATGCTCACAGGCTCTGTTTCACAGACAGCGCGTAATCTAAACAAAACACAGCCGTCCATCAGTTCATCAATTTCTGCATTGGAACAAGCGTTAGGCGTACGTCTGTTCGAGCGCAAAGGCGGTCGCCTGCATCCAGTTCCAGAAGCACAGTATTTACTCAAGGAAAGCTCTGAAGTCTTACTCCGAATAAACACCATAGGGCAAACCATTCATCGAATAACATCTCTTGAAGTTGGCGAGCTGCGAATTGCGTCCATGCCGGGACCCTCGATCTACTATCTCCCCGAGCTTATTGCGAAATACACATTAAATAATCATGAAATAAAAACCACACTGGCAACACGAAACACGGACGCGGTCATCAACCTAATCGCATCACAGCAATACGATGTAGGTCTATGTGACAACCATCCCGATCTAAAAAAGGAAGCTGGATTAGTGACAACTGAAATAATCCAATATCCTTGTGTATGTGCGATTCACTATAAGGATGAGCTGGCGACCGAAGATGTCATAACGCTAAAACACTTAGATCAAAAACCAATGGGTACTTTGCTTGACGACCACGCAAGCTTTCTGCAATTAAAAGATGCTTTCTATCAAGCAAATTTGAAACTTAATCCAATTTTCGCCACGCAGATCTTCATTACCTTATTGGCCTATGTGCAAAGCAGCTTAGCGTGCGCGATCGTTGACCCGATCGCAGCAGAGAGCTATCGGCTAAGTCGTGGGAATGGCGAACAAGAGATCGTTTTTAGACCGTTAGCATTCCCTATCATGTTTGAGTTGGCAATTATTCGGCCAGCACACCGCCCAATTTCTTTACTTTCTAGCGATTTTTATAAAACCATGGTGTCGCATTTAAAGCAGCTACAAACTATTGATTAAAATTACCGCCAAAACCTGAGCGTAGGCTTTCGAGAGCATCTACTAATTTTTCAAGCTCAGCCTCGGTATTGTAGTAATGTGGCGCAGCTCGAAACAGCACAGGAAGAGCACGTGACTCAGCATCAATTAATGTGCTTGAGGGAGACGATGCGCCGATGTTAATACCCTGGTCACGCAATGTAGCTACAGCTTCACCAACATGCAGGCCCGCAACCGTAAAACTGACAATCGCACAATGCTCCGTACCTTGGTCCATGATGCGTGTACCTGTAAGCGATGAGAGACGATCTCTCAGACTATTTGCAAGTGCACGTGTCCGTTGCTGAATACGCCCCATCCCGATAGACCTTGCATACACTACAGCGGCTCCAAGCCCCGCCCGCAATGCGTAGCTGTTCTCCCAAGTCTCAAAGCGGCGTGCGTCGTTACGTAATTCATAACGATCAGCTGCAACCCAGGGCGCCGCGAAATGATCAATTGTTACCGGTTCCAACGTCTCAATAAGCGCTTTACGCACGTACAAGAATCCTGTGCCGCGCGGCCCGCGAAGAAACTTCCTACCCGTCGCTGACAGAAAATCACAGCCTATGGATGTGACATCAATGGGCATCTGGCCGACTGCTTGGCAGGCATCTAGCAGGTACGGAATATTGTGAGCACGGGCAACCCACCCTACTTCTGCAGCTGGATTAACGAGCCCACCATTGGTGGGAATCCAGGTGATCGCGATTAAGGCTGTTCGCGGGCCAATCATGGCCTCGAGCGCATTGACGTCAAGCGCTCCTGTTTCGTCGTCAGGCACGATATCGATAACGATCCCATCACGTTTTGCACGTTGCAGAAATGCAACGTAGTTAGCCGCGTACTCCGCATGGCAAGTCAATACACGATCACCCTCTTTCAAATCTAATGCATAAAAAGCATGGCACCACCCTACAGTTGCGTTTTCGACCAACGCAATCTCATCAGAACGCGCCCCAATGAGAGATGCAACTTCACTGTAAACAGCATCAAACCATACACTCTCTGCAGCGGCAGCTTCATAACCTCCAATCGTAGTCTCTAACGCAAGATGATGTGTTATGGCTTCAAGAACAGGGTTTGGAGAAGGTGAAGCACCACAGGCAAGCAGGTGTATTCGCTTATCGAGGCCAGGCGTATCCGCACGAACTCGGTCGATGTCTATAGCGTTATCTGTAAGATAATTTATGGCAGCATTCTCGGTAACGTTTCGCCCATATTCTGTTAGTTTCATCAGCCAATCTGGCAACCGGCAATTCAAGTCCACTAGCCATATCTGAATTAAGCCTCAGGTTTTCAAGCACCTCACAGACAACAGCAATAGCGTTATCAGACAGATCATCGTATTGGACTCGCAACGGATTCAATCCTTGGCCAATAAACCACGATTCCCAGCACTTTTCCATAGAGGACAGCGTTGCAATTTGATGAGAAATAGCGCTTTCGTCGTAAACAGGTTCTAGATGTGCAGAAACTCTATCCAATTCTGTGCCATCTGGTGCTCTATGCCATAGACCCGATTGAGATGCCTTCACATAGGAGATTGCCTGATCAAGTTTATCCCGGCGAGTCAGATGAATAAAAAGGGTCTTGCCGAAAGCAACCCGGATACGCTCAGAATCACAGGTACAGCATTTATGCAGTACTCGTAGTTTCTGTATGAAATATTCGAAGCTGTGTCCTTGCATACGAAGACCAAACATCAGGGTGTTTCCAGTACCCCTAGCACGTGCGGCCTTGAATATAGCGGATAACATCTCACGCTCAGAAGCAAAATCCTCAGCCGCGATATTGTAGTAACCCATCCAATCAGAAAGGGATGGACTATGAAAATGAGAATCTGGCTTTCCGGACTTACCGGTGGCAGCCAAAAGTTTGCACAACAAGGTACTCCCACTTCGAGGGCTTGTGCAAATGATATACGATTCGTATCCGGACACTTTATTGATTTTCACATATCACTAGACTATCACCTCTTTGAGATCGTCAAATTCAGTGAATCTATAAATTCTGGGCAATAAAAAAGCCGCTTCAAACCAAAGTCCAAAGCAGCCTCGAAAATTTAGCTAAGCTGACAATTCGCTAGGCAAAAATCACTCTGAGCAATTCAGAGCATGAAACCTACTTGGGCAAGTCACCCTGAACACCCTGAACATAGTAGTTCATGCCCAGTAACACGCCGTCATCCAGAGACTTGCCAGCGGGAACGATTTCCTCACCAGCCTGGTTCATAAGTGGGCCCTGGAATGGATGCATAGTTCCCGCAATAATACCTTCACGAACGAGATCTGCTGCAGTTTTAACATCATCAGGTACACTTTCACCGTACTCGGCAAAACCAACCAGACCTGAAGCAATGCCACCCCAGGTATCTGTCGAAGCCCAAGTACCATCCATTACGGCTTGTGTACGATCAATGTAGTAACCGTTCCAGTCATCGATGATTGAAGTCAACTGCGCTTTAGGCGCGAAAGCAGACATATCTGACGCTTGCCCAAAACCCATAACGCCGCGCTCTTCTGCTACTTGCAGAGGGGCCGGTGAATCAGTGTGCTGAGTGATAATATCTACGCCTTGATCGATCAGTGCCTTAGCTGCATCTGCTTCTTTGCCTGGATCATACCAAGTGTTAACCCAAACAACTTTAACGGTGGCTTCTGGATTTACCTTACGCATGGCGATGGTGAATGCGTTGATCCCACGAACGACTTCAGGAATTGGAAATGATGCAATGTAACCAACAGTATTGGTTTTAGTCATCATGCCGGCCATCGTACCCAGCACTGCACGCCCTTCATAAAACCGCGCGCTGTAAGTAGTCAAGTTATCAGAACGCTTGTAGCCCGTTGCATGTTCAAATTTGACATTAGGGAAATCTTTCGCAACTTTCAACGTCGGGTTCATGTAACCGAAGGATGTTGTAAAAATCAGGTCGTGACCGGTACTTGCCAATTTACGGATAACACGTTCTGCATCGGCACCTTCTGGAACACTTTCAACAAAGGTTGTTTCAACATTGTCACCAAATTTGGCTTCAACAGCCAGACGGCCCACGTCATGACGATATGTCCAGCCGTGATCACCAACAGGTCCAACGTATACAAAGCCGACTTTGGTTGGATCTGCAGATTGGGCACTAAATGAAAGGACTGTAAGGGTCGCAGCAGCAACCACTGATAAAGCACGCTTCATGTTCGCGTTAATTGACATGTAACTCTCCTGTTGAGCATAACTAATTGATCTATAGCTAAGTAGTCGGGTGAAATGCTTGTCCAATACTGGCTGGCGCGTTACGGCGAATTCTGCCGCGATCGCGTGAAATCAGTACTAGCACCAGTATCGTTGTAACGTAGGGTAGCATCGACATTAACTGCGAAGGGACATTAATTCCGAGCGCTTGTGCATGAAGTTGCAGAATACTGATGCCACCGAATAAATAAGCTCCAAGCAACAGTCGTCCAGGCTGCCAGACGGCAAAAACGACTAATGCCAGTGCAATCCAACCGCGCCCTGCACTCATGTTTTCCACCCACATAGGCGTGTAAACAAGTGACAAATAAGCCCCTCCGACGCCTGCACACGCACCTCCGAACAAGGTGGCGAGATAGCGAACTCGAATGACCCTCAAGCCCAACGCATGCGCGGCATCATGAGAATCCCCCACAGAACGAAGTACAAGTCCTGCACGCGTGCGGTTAAGAAACCAGGAAACCAGTGCAACCAGAACAAACGAGCCATAAACCAAAATATCGTGACTGAATAGCAAGGGACCAATAACCGGAAGCTCACTGAGCATTGGGATGTTCAGACTGGGTAGGCCTCCAAATGCAATGCCAACAAGTGGCTGCCCGATAAGCGCTGTGAGTCCAACGCCAAAGATGGTCAGCGCCAATCCTGTTGCTACTTGAGAGGACTGCAAACTGAGCGTCAGAAATGCGAACAGCAATGCCATAAGCATTCCTGCCACTAAACCTGCCAAAATTCCAGCCATGCCACTACCAGTGTAATGCGCCGTTGCAAAGCTGCAAACCGCGCCCGCTAGCATCATCCCCTCTACACCCAGGTTCAACACTCCTGAACGCTCAACCACCAATTCGCCAATTGCCGCATACACCAACGGTGTTGCTGCAGTGATGATTGTCAGAATAGTCAGTATCAGAACATCGCTCATGACCGCCTCGCCAGACTACTGTCGGGATTGCTGACAACAGACCCTTTGCGAACCACGCGATAGTGGATCAACACATCGGTTGCCAGAAGAAAGAAAAGCAACATGCCCTGGAAAACTCCTGTCACGGCCAACGGCAAATTCAGGGTGATTTGAGCAGATTCCCCGCCCAAATAGGACAAGGCCATAACCAGTCCCGCGAAGAAAACCCCGACAGGGTGAAGACGACCAAGAAACGCCACAATGATGGCCGTAAAACCATAACCCGGAGAGATATTGGGCAATAACTGACCAATGGGACCTGCCACCTCGAACAAACCTGCAGCACCTGCGCAACCGCCGCCTAGTAACAGAGCTACCCAAACGAGTCGCTTCTGACTAAAACCTGCGTGTATGCCAGCTCTGGGAGCTGCTCCATTGACCCTTAGAGCAAAACCCAACAAGGTGCGCGAGAGTAACAACCAACCGGCGAGTACCACACCTACCGCAACCAACGCTCCGATATGTAAACGTGTTCCAGCAAGCATACGGGGAAGCAAAGCGGCATCATGAAACAATCTGGATTCAGGGAAATTGAAGCCATCTGGGTCTCGCATGGGACCTGACACCAACCACGACAGTAGCAATGCAGCCACATAGGTGAGCATCAGACTGGTTAGTATTTCATTTACATTAAAACGCGTTTTCAGCAGTGCGGGAATTGATGCCCACAACATTCCACCCATGATGCTAGCCAGAATCATTAACGGCAGTACAAACCATGAGTCAACTTCGTAAAAGTGCAAAGCGACAGCCGAACCTGCAATGGCGCCGAGAATCAATTGCCCTTCCGCGCCAATATTCCAGACTTGTGCGCGAAACCCGATTGATAATGCAACACCGATGATTATCAGTGGTCCAGCTTTCACACCCAACTCTGCCAGGCCATAAACAGAGCTCACTGGCTCTATGAAAAATGCATAAAATGCTTCACCTACTGGCACACCTAACAAGGCAAACAGCAACAACCCTGCGAGTAACGTAATTGCGAGCGCGATTAGCGGTGCCATGTACCCCATGAGACGAGATGGATGGGCACGCCGCTGCAGAGCAATCATGTGGATTCTCCCATCATCGCCACAACCTTGTTCTGATCGATAGTCTCGCCCCCCATTAGCAGCCCTACCTGCTGAACAGTAACATCAGACGTTCTATGCAGATCGGACAGACGTCCGGCGCACAAGGCTCCGATACGATCCGTGATTTGCATCAATTCATCCAAGTCCTGTGATACCAGCAAGACCGCAGCCCCTTCAGCAGCCAGCGTACGTAAGGCTTCGTGAATCGCACTGGCAGCTCCTGCATCAACGCCCCAGGTGGGCTGTGAGACCACCAGAACATCAGGTGCCTGCATAATTTCTCGACCAACAATGAATTTTTGTAGATTGCCTCCAGACAAACTACCAGCCAATGCCATGGGGCCATTGCACTGCACATTGAATCGCTGAATAATTTCTTCAGCAAACTTGTGGCTACGTCGATAGGACACCAGTCCACCGGGGCGCAGTGCCTTTCGATGGTGAGCCGTCAAGAATGCATTTTCTACCAATGAAAGACTAGGGACAGCCGCATGACCCAATCGCTCCTCGGGCACGCAGCATAGTCCGCGACGACGACGTTCGCCAGCGCCCTCTCCCCCAATCTTTATATCGTGGAGTAATAAAGCGTCTTCACGTAAGAGCAATACTTCACCAGCAATGACTTGCATTAATTCATCTTGACCATTTCCGGCAACACCGGCAATACCAACGATCTCCCCCGCCCTTACCAGCAAGCTTATCGCTTGCAGCGCAATTCCGTTTTGATCCTGCGCAGGATGATCAAGTTGTGACAGCTCAAGCAGAGTCTTGCCCGGTTTGGAATGTTCCTGAGATATGGCCGCAGGAATATCACTGCCCATCATCAGAGCAGCAAGGCCTTGCGCCGACTCTTTCCGGGGGTCAGCAGTAGCGACTTTTCGACCTCCTCGCAATATGGTGGCTTCATGACACAACTGCCGGATCTCTTCCAGTTTGTGGCTTATATAAAGAATCGCCATGCCCTCAGCCGCAAGTCTTGACAAAGTTTCGAACAACTCGCTGACTTCAAGTGGCGTCAGAACCGAAGTGGGTTCGTCCATGATGAGCAATTTCGGCTCTTGGAGCAGGCAACGCACGATTTCAATGCGCTGCCTTTCGCCTACCGAGAGCGAATAGACAGATCGATCTGGGTCCAGTGGCAGTCCATACCGTCGCGAGACTTCAATGATCTTTTTCTTCAATGCAGAATCAGCATCTGCATCCATACCTAGCGCAATGTTTTCCAGCACTGATAATGACTCGAACAGGGAAAAATGCTGAAACACCATGGCAATTCCCAGCTCGCGAGCAATAGCTGGAGACGCAATATCCACATTCTTGCCCTGCCATTGAATATTGCCCGAGTCTTGCGCCAGGAGGCCATAGAGAATCTTGACTAGTGTACTTTTACCGGCCCCATTCTCACCGAGTAACGCATGTACACGCCCCGGGTGGATTTTGATATCGACCGCGTCATTAGCCAGACAGCCAGGGTAGGCTTTGGAGATAGATACCATTTCAACCAGTGGACTGCCATGCATATCGGGCTCTCTACCGTTTGCTTAATTCGGTTGATTATTTACTGATAAATCCAACTTCTAGAGTGATAATAACTTGCATCAGGACAAAGGCGCATTTTTAAGGCACCCTTAGTTCGTGTTGAACCGAACACCAACCTGCGGTTATTCTATACCCAACAACGACTTTAACAATGGCAAATTCAAGAACAGCGATTCACGCCAACATACTTCACTGCCTGTCCAACCCAGACAAGGACGGTGCAGAGGCGATACAATATATCGAGAATGGCACGTTGCTGATCGAAAACGGTCACGTTGTAGCCTGCGGACATGCCCATAGCGTCGACGTGCCTGACGACACCGATCGATACGATTTGGGCTCCAAGCTAATCGTGCCAGGCTTTGTAGACACCCACATTCACTATCCTCAAGTGGACATCGTGGCAAGCTATGGCACTCAATTGTTGGATTGGCTGGAGCGCTACACGTTTCCCGAAGAATCCCGCTATGGCGATCCCCAGATTGGCCAGGCTACTGCCAGCTTTTTTCTCGATGAATTGCTCAGAAACGGCACCACCACGGCACTAGTATTCGGATCTGTACACCCCGAATCCGTCGATGCCTTTTTTACCGAGGCTGCGACTCGCCGTCTACGTATGATTTGCGGCAAAGTGATGATGGACAGAAATGCTCCTGAGAACCTTCTGGATACCCCAGAATCATCCCTGACAGACAGTCAGCGACTCATCGATCAATGGCATGGAAAAGGCCGTCTCGGGTATGCAGTTACACCTCGATTTGCCCCTACAAGCTCACCTGAGCAATTAGCAATGGCACGAAGGCTACTAGACGATAATCCAAACGTACATCTGCACACTCATATGGCTGAAAATGCTGACGAGTGCAATTGGGTCAGTGAGCTTTTCCCTGATGCTCAGGACTATCTCGCGGTTTACGAAAAATATGATCTGGTACGAAAGCGTTCTGTATTCGCACACTCCATTCACTTGTCTGAAAACGCCTGGGGGAGACTGGCAAAAGCTGATGCTGCCGTTGCCCATTGCCCTTGCTCAAACCTGTTCATTGGCAGTGGTTTGTTTAACTTACGAGATGCTCAAAAATATAACGTAAAAGTCGGCCTAGGTACTGACGTCGGTGGCGGCGATAGCTTTTCTTTACTGAGAGCGGTAAATGAGGCATATAAGATTCAGCAATTGCAAAAACACACGTTGACCCCAGAGCACGCGTTCTATCTCACAACCTTAGGTGGTGCCAAGGCACTAGACCTTGATTCACATATTGGCAATTTCGAAGTTGGCAAAGAGGCTGATTTTCTTGTTATTGATGAGCAAGCAACACCAATTCTAAGTCGACGAACACGTTCTCAATCTCACTGGAAAGATCGACTCTTTACATTGCTAATGCTGGGGGATGATCGCAGCATTGAACAAACCTGGATAATGGGAAAGCGCTATTCACCTGGGCTTTAAACTGTATTACAAGTGCGGCAGTTCAAGATTATCGAACAGAATTTGACGTTCTCGAAGTGAACCTGCTACTGATACTGCGTCAACTAAATCGCTACTCGGTGCGATGCAAAACTGTGAATAAAATCATACTGCCGACCCAAATAGCGAATATCTTCAGTATCTGCTACTGTTTTTGAGCCGCTGGGTTTATACCTTTGCCAGCGGGGAGTAATGGCAATTATTTGCCGCCCACTACGCTCAAATAAGTGGGCGCCCAACTTATTTTCGAGCTGCTTTATTTATTTGCTCACCCCAGGTTGCGATGTGTGCAGTGCCAACCCAGTTTCTGATACGTTGAGATTGGTGCGCACCATAGCAACGATGCAGCTTCACTAAACTAGCGATCCGCTACGCAATTTTATCGTCAACGCCCAACCTCTCATGCATCAGCGGACTTGTCGTTGTGTATTGCACATTCAACTTCATGTCGGGCTCGAACATCTGCTTGATAGCATAGGCCGCCAGTGCAGCTTCATGAAAACCACTGAGAATGAGCTTCTTTTTACCCTTGTACGTGTTGATGTCGCCGATAGCGAAAATACCAGGGACCGAGGTTTCAAACGTAGACGTATCTATAGTTATCATCTTCCTTTCAAACTCGAAACCCCACTGCTCCACCGGACCCAGTTTTGGAGAAAGACCAAAAAACACCAGTAGATCATCGACCGGCAAAGTGACCTGAGTTTTTTCCTCATCACGTAGCGTAAAGCTCACTGATGAAAGCTTACCATCGAGCTCCTCAAACGCATTCAGCGTGCCCATCAGAACCTTAGCCTGCCCTGCATCGGCCATTGCATTTAATTTGTCGACGGAGGCTTGAGCTGCGCGGAACCTTTCGGTTCGATTGACGAGGGTCAAACTTTTAGCCGTTGGTGCAAGTTGCACTGCCCAGTCTAATGCTGAGTCACCACCACCCAGAACTACTATGTGTTTATCAGCATGGTGGGATGGATCACGGACCCGATAAAACAACTGCGTGTTCTCGAATTTATCGATATCAGGAATGCGCACTCTTACAGGTGTAAAGGAACCAGCACCAGCAGCAATAACAACAGCTCTGCATTCAAACTCTATTCCATCAGACGTTTTAAGATAAAAATCCTGCTCTGCACGCTTCTCAAGGATATCAACTGATTGATCCAGGTACATTCCAGGTGAAAAAGGTGCGATCTGCTTTTCCAGATTATCGATAAGTTGTTGCCCAGTGCATTCCGGTACCGCCGGAATATCGAATATAGGTTTATCTGGATATAGCTCAGTGCACTGCCCACCCGATTGCGGTAGTGCATCTATCACACAGGCAGACAGACCTTGCAATCCCAGCTCAAATACCTGGAAAAGACCCACTGGCCCTGCACCAACGATAACAACGTCAGTTTTTACTATCATTGCGAACTCCTGTTTAAATTCAATCTGCAGTGATTGTTATACGCAAGAAAACTGCGCAAATAATTATGGTTGAGTTGACTGTATAAAATATCGAAAACCTATTCCAAGGGTTATCTCATCAATGAAATCAAAGCCTGCGTAGACCTCCCCTGGCCCTAAAGCCAACGACATACCCGCTCCAAATCCCAATTCATTACGTGAATCGAGCCCATCAAATTTTACGTCTATCTGATGGTGACCAAAGTTTACGTATCCATTGACACCTTCAGAGGCAGTCCCACTGACCACCAGCTCCAAAGACAATCCTGTGATGCTTAGCCTTACCTCTGAGACACTGTATCCGGCTTCGTGATAGCTAGCCTTGAAAGCTATATCCAGGCGTGGATTGATTTTCTGATTAGCCAGATAAAACAAGGCCCCTAGTCCAAAGGGAAAGCCGTCTGAGGCACCGAATTCGCTACTCCCAAAATCACCAAATACAACCACATTGGGTGCAACTCGAGAATTGAATCTTACCCCAAGGTACCGAAAATCCACCGAACCCAATTGACCGGAAACAACACCAGACTCCACCGATAAATCACTTTGATTGGCTGGGTTTGCGGAGCGACCAAAGACAAGACCCAGATATTCAGCGTAAGCACAACTTGGAAAATTTGACAGGCACAGTAACCCAACAAGCGTCCAGAGAGAAATCCTGTGACGCTGTGCTATGCGACTAATTGAATACTTGTTCACGAGTTGCCAGAAACTCTACATCAGGCCATCGTTCTTGCGACATTTGCAAATTCACTCGTGTCGGCGCCAAATAGACTAGCTCGCCAGCATGATCATAGGAAAGATTCATATCAAGCTTACGGATGAAGTCAGTCAACATTTTATCGTCGCCGCAACGAATCCATCTTGCTTGTTGAACGCCAATAGTTTCGAACTGACATTCAACTTTGTACTCATCCCTGAGTCGCTGAGCAACAACTTCAAACTGTAGAACCCCTACCGCACCCAGAATTAGATCATTTCTGACAATAGGCTTGAACAGCTGCGTAGCTCCCTCTTCACAGAGTTGACTCAAACCCTTCTGAAGTGCTTTCATTTTTAACGGGTCCTTGAGTACCGCGCGCCGAAACAGCTCCGGTGCAAAGTTGGGAATTCCGGTAAAAGCTAGCTCTTCACCCACTGTAAAGGTATCCCCAATACGGATAGTTCCGTGGTTGTGCAATCCAATGATGTCCCCACTGAACGCCTCTTCCACGTGACCACGATCTGCAGCCATAAACGTCAGTGCATCGTTGAACCGTACATCTTTACCAAGGCGAACATGCCTGGCTTTCATACCTTTGGTAAAAGTGCCTGAACATATGCGCACAAAAGCAACACGATCCCGGTGTTGAGGGTCCATGTTCGCCTGAATCTTAAAGGCGAAGCCAGTGAATTTCTCCTCGGAAGCTTGTACTTCTCGTGTGACCGTAGTGCGGGATTGCGGCCCTGGCGCATATTTTACAAAATCGTCCAGAAGCTCTGCCACACCAAAGTTGTTGATAGCCGAGCCGAAATAAACCGGGGTCAGCTCTCCGGCAAGGTAAGCTTCCCGATCAAATTCATGACAGGCACCCTGCACCAGCTCAAGCTCTTCACGCAGTTCACCAGCCATGTCTCCCAGGATGACATCCAGCTGAGGATTATCGATACCCTCAACAACCTCTCCTTGCTGAACCTTGCCGCCATGCGTAGGCGAATAGAAATGCACTTTACCAGTATGAAGGTGGTAAACCCCTTTGAAGCGCTTGCCCATGCCAATAGGCCAAGTAATCGGTGCGCAACGAATGTTTAGCATTTGCTCCACTTCATCCATCAATTCGATGGGATCCCGTCCCTCACGATCCATCTTATTGATGAATGTCATAACGGGAGTTGTTCGCAGACGACACACGTCCATCAGCTTTTCTGTACGTCCCTCAACCCCTTTTGCAACATCGATAACCATGAGTGCGGAATCAACAGCGGTTAGCGTACGATAAGTGTCTTCCGAAAAATCTTCGTGGCCCGGAGTATCGAGCAGATTAACGATGTGGTCGCCATAGGGAAACTGCATAACTGATGAGGTCACGGATATGCCGCGTTCTTGCTCCATCGTCATCCAATCTGATGTTGCATGGCGGGCCGCCTTGCGTCCCTTGACGGTACCCGCCAGCTGGATAGCACCACCGAACAACAAGAGCTTTTCAGTGAGCGTTGTTTTACCGGCATCAGGATGCGAAATAATCGCAAACGTGCGCCGTTTATTGATCTGTTCAATGAATTTGGCGTCAGCCATTGGCGATACTGCCTTGGATAGTATTTGCGCGAAAGGTAAGGTCCGTATTGGATCAACCTTGTTCAATGCCGGTGCGTACGACCGATTCTATACATCAGTATACCTTCTGAGGGCACGCTAATGCCTGATGAAATCGTGCATATTGCCAACCAGATTTCGAGCCATGACCAACGCATCTTCACGGCCAGACTTTGAATCGTAGTAAGCCTTTCGCAGCCCAATCTCATTAAATCCGTTCAGTTGGTACAAATCCACGGCTCGAGGGTTCGACGGGCGTACTTCGAGAAAGACAATATTGGCGCGGCGACGCTCCGCAGCATGAATTAAATGCTCAAGTAATAAGCGAGCAAAACCTTGGCCTTGCAAGGGTTGATCGATGCATAAATTAAGAATGTGGCCTTCGTCTGCACCAATTTGCATGACGCCATACCCAATAACAGAATCTTCAAGCATGACGAGGCGACAGATATACCCCGATTTAACGCAGTCTCTGAAGATCCCATCACTCCAGGGAAAGTCATAGTTGCACCGCTCCATCGTACCGATCAACGGCACATGCTTAACATACATTGGAGCAAACGTTACCTGACCTTGACTCGGCTCAGAACTCATCAATTCAAATCCTACGACAATACTGACTGAAGCGCCTGAAGAGATTTCCAGGCTTGCCGCTTAAGCTGATTGAATTCAAGCAGTAAATCTGGATGAGGAATTCTCCACACGGGCAGTGGCGGCTGATCAAGCCTGAAGTGATCCGGGACAGGTGCTGTAAAACTATTCCAATCTTGAACCAATAAAAGAATAGCCTTGGTTTGAGGAACGCAAAGATCAAGAACGCACGCTCCCTTTGTTGCGCCAGGTACACTATTTTCACGGGCCAGATGACACAATTTACGTTGTCCTAACGTCACCTTGATAGCCCGCATCATCAGATCAAACAACTGAGCAGCTTCCGCATTGAACGGACTCGCAGCAGGTGGTTGAACGACATCTGGAGATTTTGTCGAATCCACAATAATCAATAACGGCGCTTCAGGCTGCCCAACAAATCTTTGTGAAGTAGAGCGAACCGTTAACAAGCCCAAAGGCTGAGATGGCAGCCATAGCTTCAGCTCCTCAACGGTTGCTGGCATTGGACCCAGCACAAATGCTGGCCGCTCGATAACTTTTTCAGCGCCCAAAGGCTCAACGGTTGCAAGTTCGCTGATGACTGTGTGCTGACTTCGCGCAGCAATAGGCCATGACGGGGCTGTGATTGTTTCTGAGATCGCGCCCATTGAATCTGATTTCGATACCCACGGCACTATCCCCATCGCTTCCAAACAATGCTGCTGTCGCGCTGAAAAACTCACAAAGGGTGTACGCTCAAATCAGAGAAAATGCATTTATTCACCACCGCGCACTACCCGATTCCGTTTTCGAAACAAGCGAAACAGAAAATACATGGGGCCGGACAAACCGTACATAACAGCTGCAATCAGAATCATTTTAGAAGGATCAACGGCGGTCACTGCAAACAACATCAACAATCCCAAGAGCATCGCAAAAGGCACCTTTTTGTTGGTACCTAAATCCTTGAAGCTGTAATAAGTAAATGTGCTGACCATGCCGATTCCACCAAACAGGGTCAGGACGCCAGAAAGTATGACAAGATCTGGACCCTCTATTCCCATGCCGATCATTACCCAGACAAAGCTTGCAATCATGGCCGCAGCTGCCGGGCAAGCAAGGCCCTGAAAAAACCGTTTGTCTGCAACACCCACCGCAACGTTAAATCGCGCTAGGCGCAAGCCACAACAGGCCGTATAGACAAATGCAATCACCCAACCCAATTGCCCATAGTGCGCTTCAGTAAGGCTTGAAAGCGACCACGAGTACATGAGGAAAGCGGGTGCCATTCCGAATGAAATCATGTCCGCCAAGCTGTCGTACTCGGCACCAAATGCCGTGGAGGTGTTTGTCATCCGAGCGACGCGACCATCAAAACCATCCAGAATCATAGCCACTAAAATAGCAATTGCAGAGGATTCGTAGTCGGCGTTATAGGCCAGGATTACGCTGTAAAAACCCGCCAGCATAGCGCCTGTCGTAAACAGATTAGGCAGTAGGTATATCCCGCGGGATGGCCGTTTCGTCTCGACCGGTGACTCAGCCATTATTGCTTGCCTCGTTTAAGCGTGACGCTAAGTGTAACGCCAGATAGGCTGTATAAGCGAGCACGCCGAACAAGAATGCATGCCCACCACATTTCAACAGAGCCCTAAGGTTTAAGGCTCTTATCGCCGCGGGCAATACCGGTGGCACCAGAACGCACGACTTCGATGATGTTATCCTGTCCTACGGCCTCTAGAAAAGCTGAGAGCTTGTATCCGTCACCTGTCAACTCAATGACATAACTGGATTCAGTGACATCAAGAATACTCCCACGAAAGATATCCGTCATGCGTTTCAATTCTTCACGACCATGATCGATCGCTCGGACCTTCACCAGCATGATTTCACGCTCAATAAACTGAACCTCCGTAAGGTCAGTCAATCGAACGACATCTATAAGCTTATTTAGCTGCTTGATAATTTGCTCGACAACACGCTCTGTTCCTATTGTCACAATAGTCATTCGTGACAATGTTGGATCATGAGTCGCCGCAACCGTTAACGATTCAATGTTGTAGCCACGGGCACTAAACAAACCAGCCACTCGCGAAAGTGCACCTGATTCGTTTTCCATCAGCACTGAAATGACGTGCCTGCGCATTACGCTAACTCCCTTTCCGGACTGAGGCGCATCTCGTGATGCCCCTTGCCTGCTTCGATCATTGGGTAGACGTTCTCAGCTTGATCAGTTTGAAAGTCCATGAAGACCAAACGATCCTTCATTGCAAACGCTTCTGCAATCGCCGCATCAACGTCTCCCGGATTTTCGATTTTCATACCAACATGACCGTAGCTTTCTGCCAGTTTCACAAAATCAGGCAATGCGTCCATGTAGGAATGGGAATAACGTTTTTCATAATTGAATTCCTGCCATTGGCGAACCATGCCCATGTAACGGTTGTTCAAGTTGATGATTTTGATGGGTGTACCGTACTGCAAACATGTGGAGAGTTCTTGAATACACATCTGAATACTCGCCTCTCCCGTGATGCAGGCGACGGTCTCGTCAGGAAACGCCAACTGCACACCAATAGCTGCTGGCAGACCAAAACCCATAGTACCCAACCCACCTGAGTTGATCCAACGGCGCGGCTTGTCGAAGCCATAGAACTGAGCCGCCCACATCTGGTGTTGCCCGACATCTGATGTGATGTAAGCATCGCCTTTAGTCTCACGCCAAAGTGACTCGACCACTGCCTGAGGCTTGATTAGCGCAGATGTCTTGTCATAGGCCATGCAATCAACACTGGCCCATTTATGAATGACTGACCACCATTGCGCCAGATCAGCAGAATCTGCCCGCTTGCTGGTATCTTTGATCAACGCGATCATGGCGCTCAACACTGAGCCAACATTGCCGACTATCGGAACATCAACGGTCACAGTTTTAGAAATCGATGCAGGATCTACGTCGATATGAACAATCTTGGCCTCAGGGCAAAATCTGTCAATTTCACCGGTGACTCGATCATCAAACCTGGCACCAATGGCGATCAGGACGTCACAATCGTGCATTGCCATATTCGCTTCATACGTGCCGTGCATGCCCAGCATACCCAGGCTCTGCTTATTGGACGCAGGAAATGCACCCAAGCCCATCAATGTCTGTGTAATTGGGTAGCCGAGAAGTTCTGTAAATTCTGTAAGCTGGGCTGCTGCGCCGCCAAGCACAACTCCTCCGCCTGAATAAATCATGGGTTTCTTGGCTGATAGAATCAAATCTACCGCCTTACGAATTTGCCCTGGATGACCGTGTTCCACAGGGCTGTAGGAGCGCATATTTACCGTTTTGGGGTATTCGAACTTCACTTTGATACCCGGCGTTGTAAAGTCCTTCGGGATATCGACAACGACGGGGCCTGGTCGACCCGTAGTTGCCACGTGAAACGCTTTTTTCAAGGTTTCAGCAAAATTCTCCAATGAATCGACGAGAAAGTTGTGTTTGACGCAGGGTCGGGTAATCCCTATGCAGTCCACTTCCTGGAAGGCATCACTACCAATAAATCGGCTTTGCACTTGTCCAGACAGAACCACCATTGGAATCGAATCCATGAAAGCAGTTGCAATACCGGTTACGGCATTGGTGGCGCCAGGGCCAGAGGTCACTAGGACCACTCCGGGCTTGCCTGTCGCCCGCGCGTACCCGTCTGCCGCATGGGTAGCACCTTGCTCATGGCGGACAAGAATGTGTTTGACTGAATTCTGTTCGTAGAGCGCATCATAAATATGCAGGACAGCCCCACCGGGGTACCCAAAAATAAATTCAACGCCTTCCTCTTTAAGCGCTTGAATTAATACTTCACCACCAGATAATTCCACCGTGTAATTCCTCTATTTCTCTCGAGTCGTAATGGTTAGCCTCTAAACTATTCTTTAGAAATAGTTACAGAATCTCTGCATTTATCTAGCACGCAAACCATTGCTTGATTTAAGTTAGAGACGCAGTCAGTGACAACTGCTAAGCCGGGTAATCAACTTAACGAATGTCCGAATGCATCGCGAAAGTGATGAAGAGGTGGCCGGCAACGAAACTGCCCCAGTCTGGGAATAGGCGATGGTGGGTTTGACCGCCGATAAAGACACCTCAAAGGTTATTCGGGTGCGCAACTGAAACAGATTGCCAGGCCGGATTGTGTCAAGCCCCTTGCAATCAAACAGTATAGCGCCTCGAACACGGTTTCGGGAGCGTAAACAGGGCTCATGATAGATTGGCACGAACCAAGCAGCAAAGTTTGAGGTATTCGGTACACTGTAGCTTGCAACCAAACAACTTTTTCACGCTCCAACGCCCTTTCAGCCATTCGATCAGGCCATAAAACGTTAACGTGCTCTCAGTATCACCTCAAAGTGTTAGCTGCTGCCTAAAACAGGTATTTGTGTGGTGTCAACAGACACGACTCGCTACCGCCTGCCTGCGAATCTTGTTGGGTGTTTCATTGGCGCTAGCCTTTTCTACAGTTTACGGCCAGCAAAATCTGCCCAATATGGGCGAACCTGCTGACAGCGCACTATCACCGGTCGAGGAGCAGCAGCTTGGGGCCCAATTCATGCGCCAGATTCGAGCCCAACTGCCTCTGATCAAAGATGTACAACTTAATGAATACATTCATAACCTTGGCAACCGACTGGTTCTGGCCTCAGGAAAAAGCGAATCCCAGGATTTCACCTTCTTCATTATTGACGATCCACAGATTAACGCCTTTGCCATTCCAGGCGGATACGTTGGGATAAATTCAGGGCTCGTTGCTGCGATGCCTTTCGAAGAGCATTTAGCCAGTGTGGTGGCACACGAAGTTGCGCACGTCACTCAGCGACACCATGCCCGAGCATTTGCAACCGGTAACCGAGCCACCTTAAGCACAGCAGCGGCAGTACTAGCCGCCATCATCATTGGCCAGGCGTCACCCCAGGCGGGCCAGGCTGCGTTGGCTGCAGGCCTCGCAGCCAGCCAACAATCGGCCATCAATTTTACGCGTAGCAACGAGGTGGAAGCTGACAGGATAGGCATTGAAATTCTTGAAAATGCCCAATACGACCCTCGAGCAATGGCCGAAACGTTCTCTATTCTAAGACGCAAAAACTCACTCAACACATCAGCTGGACAGCTCGAATACTTACGTACTCACCCACTTGATAACAATCGCATTGCTGAGGCTACTGATCGAGCAGCATCCAAACCCGTCACGGCTCGAGTCAGATTGCATGACTACTCGCTATTTAGGGCTCGTCTAGGAATCATCAGCTCCAATGACACAGGACAACTCAAACGGGTCTATCTTGCCAACCATGACAAATCACCAACGGTGGAAAGCGCTTACGCACTGGCACTGATTAGTCAGCGAGCAAACCTAAGCGGCCAGGCAAATCAGTATCTAGCACAACTTGACGAGTTGGTTTCGACGCATCCAATGATTGAACTGCTGCGGGCTGACATCGCCAGTATGGACAATAAAAAAACCGATGACGTCCTCCTGGAAGTTTTGTCTGAGCTTTATCCCGACAGGTATTCCATCGTTGAAAAACGCCTGGATCAACTTATTCGAGATAGGCGACTTATCGAGGCCTCAAACGCTGTCAAGAACTATCTGAGGGGTAGCAAAAGACCCAACCCACTGGCCTGGCGACAACTAGCAGACATTCAAGAGCGGTTGGAAGACAAGGCAGATAGTCATGAGTCATTAGCCAAATATTTCGAAGCGTTGGATGAACTGGACAGAGCCGCCAGCCAGCTCGAACTTGCTTTAATGCAAGTCTCTCCCTCCTCCCAGGATAAACTTCGCCTGGATGCACGCCTCAGAGACTTGCGTGAAAAGGCAACACGTTCCAAATAAACAAAAAGGATCAAATATGATCCCGGGAGACTGTACAAAACAGCCTCCTAGAGGATCACACCTATCTAGATTGACGGTCCTGCGCTGACTAAATCACGGCCACTGTCAGTATCTGTATACTGAACAAAATTCTCGACGAACAGTGTTGCGAGCTTGTCGGCTTTTTCTTGCCACTGTGCAGCGTCTTCGTAAGTGTTACGCGGATCCAGCAGATGAGACTCAACCCCTGAAAGAGACGTCGGAACACTTAGGTTAAAAGTGGGTATGCTGGACGTCTCACTTTCATCAATGGAACCATCGAGGATCGAATCAATGATGGCTCGAGTGGCTTTTATGGAAATGCGCTTACCACTGCCATTCCAGCCAGTATTAACCAGATAAGCCTTCGCACCGGCAGCATCCATTCGCTTGCCCAGTTCGTCAGCGTATTTTGTCGGATGCAGACTTAAAAAAGCTTTTCCAAAACAAGCCGAAAACGTCGGCTGTGGGCTTGTTATACCCAGCTCAGTCCCAGCAAGTTTGGCGGTAAAGCCTGACAGAAAATGATAGCGCGTTTGCTCTGGAGTCAAAATGGAAACAGCTGGCAACACACCAAACGCATCTGCGCTCAGAAAGATGACCTTGCTGGCATGACCTGCTCGCGAAACAGGCTTAGCGATGTTAGTTATATGATCAATAGGATAAGACACTCGCGCATTCTGGGTCTTGCTTCCATCATCATAATCAACCGTGCCGTCTTCTCTCACAACAACGTTTTCAAGTAGTGCATTACGACGTATTGCAGCAAATATATCGGGCTCGGCTTCCGCACTCAGGCTAATCGTTTTGGCATAGCAACCGCCTTCGTAATTGAAAACACCGTCATCATCCCAGCCATGCTCATCATCTCCAATGAGACGACGTTTAGGGTCAGTGGATAGAGTGGTTTTCCCTGTTCCTGACAGACCGAAGAACACCGCAGTATCTCCTGCTTCACCCACATTAGCAGAGCAATGCATTGAAGCTATTCCGTTCATCGGCATCAGGTAGTTCATGTAAGAAAACAAACCTTTTTTCATTTCACCGCCGTACCAGGTGCCGCCTATCAGCTGCATTTTCTCTGTGTAGTTGAAGGCAACAAAATTTTCCGAGTTTAGTCCGTGCTGTTGCCATTTCTTATTGACAACAGATGCTCCATTCAGGACGACAAAATCCGGCTCAAATTTAGCCAACTCAGTGGCAGACGGTCGAATAAACATATTGGTTGCAAAGTGCGCTTGCCACGCAACCTCTGTAACCAAACGTACGCTTAGGCGAGTGTTCTCGTTAGCACCGCAAAATGCATCAACGACAAACAGGCGCTTACCTGTCAGATGATCTGCGACGAGTGTCTTCAGATCACTCCAAACGCTTTCAGAAATAGGATTGTTGTCGTTCGCTCCCTGATCTGCCCACCAAAGAACATCCTTGGTCAAGCCATCTTCAACAATGAATTTATCTTTCGGGCTACGCCCAGTAAACGCACCAGTGTCGACAGCTACTGCACCGCTGCTTGTGACAACACCGCGCTCCAAACCTTGCAGATCTTCGTGGACCTCTTCGTCGAACAACTGTTCGTAAGAAGGGTTGTACACGACCTCAGCTGTGGCGGGAATGCCATAAGGTGACAGGTCTAAACCTCGGTTCAGTGTCTGAGCCGGTTGATTCATAATTAAAGCTCCAAGGATCTATTCAAGGCAAGTATCAAAGAACGCGAAATATACAACACCGCCAAGGCTTAAGGCATTAACGGCCTTGAAGCCGCGAACTATACTGGAGCTTAGATCAAAGGAGAACGACCAGATTACATAAATATGCCGTAAAAACAGTAACTTGGCACTAAACTACTTGAGTTTTGTAGTTTAATTACAGATGTTTATGATAGGCAAATCTGGTCTATCTCACTGTTGCAATAAGGAATAGACGATAGCGCGATTATTGAAAGAGCTCGGTAACCGAGTTAGCAACCGGTTGCATAAATTTATTCCGGTAATTTCAGTTCATATTCAGGAATGTAATGTGACTCACGAAATAATGGACTGAAAAACTATCGTTACGACTTACACGTACCCAAAAGGACTCGCTTCCACTCTTAGTAATCAAAGCACTGAAAACTCAACACGTCGATTAGCTGCACGGCCTTTCTTCGAAGCATTGCTTATGCGTGGCACGGATTCTCCAAAAGCCTGCGGCTTCAGGCGTGATCCTAAAATTCCTTTTTCAACAAGATATCGAGCAACTGAGATCGCGCGACGTTTAGAGAGTTGCAGATTGCTTGTAGCGGTGCCCAGGTTGTCAGCATGTGCCTCAATGGTTACTCTGACATCAGGATACTCAGCCAGAGTTTCTGCCACGCCTTCAAGAATTATCAATGAATCGGCAGTTAAGAGATCAGAGTTAGTTTCGAAGTTAATACCTTCTATTACACCTTCAAAAATAGCACAACCGTCAGGTTTAACTGGCAGCCCTCTGCGTGTAGTCGGGCAGCTATCCATCAAGTCAGCTACACCATCTGCATCCGTATCTGATGGCATTTTTGGCGCAGGTGCAAATACAGGCTCAACGTCCTTAGCAACAACTTCAGACAATGTCTCAGCTGGGGCAGATCTTCCAGCCCCAGTAAAGCGGTAAATCAAACCCAATTGAGCATACTTTGCATCAGTTTCATGAGCTGTAACTTCGCCTCGTACGGCAAAGCCATTGTTCAACCCATATTCTAAACCGACACCAGCGAGCAAGTGTAAATCGTTAATACGGCGATACTCGACAACAGTAACCTCATTTTCCAACATACCCAGACCGAGTCTTCCGTAGGCTGACAAGCCGGTTCGACTAGACCGATCGACGCTGTGATTCATTCCGTAATACAAGGCGCTTACACCCGCAACAGAATATCCAACTGTGCCTGCAGGCGCTAACTCAGCCTCACCTAGTTCGGCATAGTGACCTTCAACACTGAATCGATTGGCAAAGTCGTATCCCACTGTTCCGGACATGCCAGAGCTTTCAGACTCGCTAAGGGTTGTGCCAGCTACTTGATTGGTATTAGGCTCAAGCTGACTCATCAAAACCCCTGCACCCACATAGATCCGTTTTTCAATATCCTGATCTGAGGCAAAGCGCCCCAGATCCATGTCAAGCCCGAGTGCACTACATCCGGACAGAACCGCGGTACTAGCAAGGACAGCAATCTTTGCGATTCGCCGGCGTCTCAAACGTAGGCCAAGGAACATTACACTACCGCCAAGAAGCAGGCCAAGCATAGGATCAGGCTGCGACAGATTTCCAATACTGGCAATACTGCAACCAAACCCATCTAGACCCGTCTCGACGACTCCAGCCAAATCAGGACCTTGATGGATATCAGCTATGCCATCGCCATCGCCATCCGGCAGATCGACCGGTGTACCCTGAGTTAATCCATCAGTGCTTCCATCGTTCACCGGACCAGCAAAACCGTTCCCATCACTATCCGGATCTTCTGCATCGACAACGCCGTCACCGTCAGAATCAGCATCCACGACGAAGTCAACATCGTCGGTATCGTCGATACCGTCACCGTCAATATCAGGCCCCCCAGTAAAGTCTGCATCGTTCTGATCAGGAATGCCGTCAAGGTCAGCATCATTCATCAAGTCATTGCGATCGTCTCCATTGGCATCAACCCCACCAGCTTCATCCAAATCGCTGATTCCATCATTGTCGCTGTCCAGATCAATACTGTTCGGTTGTCCATCATTGTCAGTATCAGTTTGCGGAATCGGGTTGGCCGCTACATTGTCATCAAGGCCGTCGCCGTTTGCATCTGTGAAATTATCCACTTGACCGGAGTTGTCTTGATCTAGGGCAGGCCCAGCCATCTCCAGAAGGTCTGACAAACCGTCCTGGTCGCTATCTAAGTCGCGAATGTCCGGAATTCGATCACCATCAGTATCACGCAACGTCGTTCCACGGCCCATCATCGAATCGTCAGCACCGTCTCCATTAACATCGGCAAATGGCGTGATTCGACCAGCTGCGTCAGCGTGTGGATAACCTGCTTCCAGTACATCGAGCAGTGAGTCATTGTCTGAATCAAGGTCGAGCATATCCACTACACCATCTGCATCGGTATCCAATCGCATATCGCTAGAACCTTGAGCCAAACCATTAACATCAACCGTTGCTGCTGAAGACAGGCGCCCAGTGTTGGCTATGCTGTCACGCCCTGCTTCCAAAGCGTCATAGACACCATCGTTGTCACTGTCCAGATCAAGATAATCAGGAATCGAATCTCCATCAGTGTCTACAGCGGTCTCGCGGCTATCGAAAACACCGTCGTTATCACTGTCACGATCAAGGTAGTTGGCAACGCCGTCGCTGTCGTTATCACCAGTACCTTCAATAACGTCTGTTATTCCATCATTGTCATCATCGATATCGTATGAGTCGATAATGCCATCGGCGTCATTGTCGCCAGTACCCGGAACTACAGGATTCGTGTTTGGATCGCTGCCACCACCACCTTGTACCGATGCATCTTGAAAATCCCACAGCTCTTCACCGTTACTGCCCAGCGGCATTAGAGGGTTGGCACCCGCTTCAACGGTATCTGTTACACCGTCGTTATCAGAATCAGTTTCACGATAATCAGCAGCACCGTCCTGATCTGTATCAGTTGGCCATACGAAACTACCACCACTTTCCACTTCATCGGGAATTGAATCTTGGTCTGAATCAAGATCAAGGTAGTCGAGTACACCGTCACTATCAGTATCGAATAATGGCAATGCAGCAGCTTGTCGCTTATCGTCTACCCCCTTGTTATCGACATCTTCGAATCCATCGACGCGCCCATTGAAATCATCATCATGGCCGCCCGCTTCTATAAGATCAGCGATGCCATCGTTATCACTATCAATATCCAGGTAATTAGGAGTACCGTCATTGTCAGTATCAAGAATTGGTGTGTAGACAATATTTGAATCGGTTGATGTCTCAATAGTATCAGCAATACCGTTTGCCCCAACAGGGTAGCTCAGTGCAATTGCACCGACACTCAGGACATCCAGAACCAGCACACGCTCATAAGGAAGCCGTCCTTCGACAATGTCCAGAATACCGTCGTTATCACTATCCAGGTCTAGGCTATCCGGAACGCCATCACCATCAGAGTCACGTGAACTTGGATCTGGATATCCATCTGCATCTGCATCAACTAGTCCTTCTTCAGTATCCAGAATAGAGTCATTGTCATCATCAAGATCGGACGGATTAGCAATGCCATCTGCATCATCGTCAGGAAGTAGCAGGTCGTCATTCTGAGGGTCCGAATCTGGGGCTCCGTGATCGATGTCAAAGTCGCTCACGTCAAGTCTTTCATCTACGACGGATAGTAGTTGGACGTCTGGCTTGTCATATTCAGCAGTGAGTTGTTTTGAATATGCTTGCGCGCTGGTTGCGAAGGTACCCAAAGCAATACTGATTGCTAGGGCTACAAGAGTAGGTAGTACCGAAGATCGAGCGCAAAACTTTAAGGCATACGGTCTCTGTATCCCCGAAAAATTTGTATTCATGTATTTCCAACCGACCGACAAGCGGCTCTATAAATTAAGTGGTTCCGTCTCAACCGGAGGCAGCAGCCACTCCGGCACTTAGCAGTACGGTAACAGTTTACAAGGGCTCTCTACCTGCCACTCTCTGACAGTATCAAGCTTAGTTAACGAAGTATTACCCTTCACCGAAACGATAAGAAAGTACTACTTCACAATTCCTTTGTACTACCGTTTTTCTACCTCACAATCTGAACAATTAATGTATTATTCTTTTTGCTTTGGCCATGATGGAAGAATCCGAATTTCAACGCGTCTATTACGAGCTCGATCCGCTTCAGTCACGTTTTGTACCAAAGGCAACAGTTCTCCGTAGCCTTCAGCTTGTAATCGTTGGCGCTCAATACCAGCACCAACTAAATAATCTATGATCGCTTCGGCTCGCAGCACTGTCAGATTATCGTTTTCTAACTCTTCACCCGAATCATCTGTGTGCGCCATCACCGCGATTGCAACCGTCACGTTATCCAGCAATACCTTTGCAATGCGCTCCAAAGCCCCACCACTCATATCAGTGAGCACATCAGACTCAGGCTCAAACCCAACACCCTCAATAATACCTGCAATCTCCAATCCGGGGAAATAGCCCGGAACTGGAAGTGGTACGACTTCGGCAGCTAGCAAAGTGGGTTCTTCAACAGACTTCACCGCGGAGCTAAGGACTTTCCCGGGAGACAATGTTGACTGCGACTTACTGGGGCTACGGACTAGTTCTTCCGTACTCGAATGATCACTCTTACTTATATTCCGCTGACTACCCTCACGTGGATGACTGGTATTTTGGGTAAATACCTGAGATTGCTTTTTAACTACTGGCTTTAGCGTGGGTAGTTCAACGGCAAACTGATCAGCATCCAGATCAGGCAGCGTTAAGAGTTCGATACGGCGATTTTTCATTCGACCAGCTGCTGTGTCATTCTTTGCAATGGGCAGAGCATCACCCATTCCGATTGTTTTAAGCTGCCGTTGGCTGACACCTCGACTGCGCAGGTACTCCGATACCACCGTGGCGCGACGAGACGACAAGATCATATTTCTACGTGCAACCCCTTTCGAATCGGTATGCGCTGTGATTCTAATCCGGGATTCTGGGAAAGCCAGTAACGTCTGCGCTATCTGGTTAAGCTGGGTTTTGGCGGCAGAGTTCAGCAAACGTGAGCCGCTTGTAAAAATAACGTCGCTTAAAATTTGATCAAACAATCCACAACCATCACTACCAACCGTCAAGAAATTGATGGTCGCTGGACAGGCATCACTACTATCCAGAACTCCATCAGAATCACTGTCGTCGCTTCGCTTCGTCGGTCGCCACCGGTCTGCCAAACTGCCCTGACTCATCGGGTTGGTTTGTGGTAACCCTAGAGGAGTCGAATCCGCTTCAACTACTGGAACGATTTCGTAACCGAATGACGACTCTGGTGATTGGACTGACAATGCTTGCAATGGCACTATTGGCGGAACGTCGACTCTCTGCGCAGTTACATGCTCAGCGGCCGCTTGTACATAATCAGTTTTAGTGATTTCACTGGGCACTCCAAATCGGAAAATTGCACCGATTGCGGCATAGGACACATCAGAATCGAATCGTGTAATTTCCATTCTGATACCCAGCCCATTAGCAAATCCATATTCAGCTCCTAATCCAAAAACAGGAACGTTTCCACTGAAATCGAAATTGTCGATGATAGATACTTTACTCAGCAGCCCGTAACCCACGCGGGCAAATGAACTAAGCCCCTCGCGACGGGAGCGCATTTGCACACCCCCAAAGCCGTAAATCAAGGCACTGAAAGTAGCAGCTGAATAATCAACGCCAGTATTAGCTTCACCCAATGAAGATGAGCCTAAAAGCGCGGTATCAAGTTCGAGGGCCAATACTTTATGCACGTCATAACCCAGCCTGAGTTGAGTGCCTACAGAGCTAGTCGACTCGACACGGTAGCCAGTGTCTTCAGTTTCAGGGTTAAGTCGACTCTGTCCGAAAGATGCACCTGTATAGACTCGATCTCGAAAGTCCCCTGTATTACTCGGCAAGCCAATTACATCTGAGGTTTGGAATGATTGACACCCAACTAAAGATGCGCACAGAGCCGACACTACCAGTGATCGGCACTTAAATCGCCCAAAAATGCAGGTCAATGCCTTGGCTATTTGCATTACAGCACGCGAAGCTCTATGCGGTTATTCAAACGACGCCTTTCTGACGAGTTGTTTTCAAAACGCGGCTGTGTCGCTCCAAATGCGCGAGCTCGTAGACGCTGTACATCTACTCCTCGTCCAGCCAAAAAGCGAGCAACCGACAATACGCGTTCTCGAGAAACTTGCATGGCACGTCCTTCCTCCGAATAGGCTTCAGTGTGAGACTGAAGTTCGATGACGAGTGCTGGATAATTATTCAGAGAAAGTGCAAGGCTATCCAGAAGGTCCTCAGAATTCGACGTCAGCCTTGAACTAGCCACTAGAAATTCAACACCCTCTACGACACCTGTGAAGACCGCACAACCAGCAGTATCACTAGGCTCACTCAGTGCCGGTGCATTACATTCGACAGGAGATGGGATATTGAAACTATTTGTGATGCTCTCTGTATTGGGACTGATGATCTCGGTATCGAAGCCGTTACCTGCATCCGTGATCAACTCGTTATCGTTCGTGTAACCGTCAAAGGCTTCGACTTGTTCGAAACCATCGCCTTGAAACTCATTGGAGCTTTCAACAGGCGGCGCTGATCCTTGATCTCCGGCTATTTCGCCACCTCTCCCATCATCATCTTTTGAACGCCAGAAAATCGAAGCCATAGCGACCTGAGCATCACCGTCGTAACTGGCAATCTCAGCTCTCAGTCCAAGTCTTGCGCCTATTGGGTATTGAACACCAGCACCAATCCAAACAGCCGTGTTGTCAGCTTCATTCAGAAAAATTTGTGATTCATTGGTAATGCTGTTTAAACCTAGTCGCACATAGCCAGACAAACCTGCCTGCCTTGCACCCATACCTCTATTTTGGTATACGTAGGCAATTCCACCAACAGAGGCTGCTGTATACCCAACCTCCTGCTCGCCAGAAAGCCCTGCGGCACCTAAATCGGTGAATGCGGCTTCTGCGCTCAGCCAATCATTAATATCTAGCCCAACATAAGCTATCGCGGGCTGACCCTCCTCATCTTCGAGTGTGAAGGCGCTGCTAGTTGTATCAGGAGTCAGCTTTGACACCCCGCCTCCCAGACCTACATACCAAGCTGAAATAGCGTGACTGGAAAACATCATTCCGGCACTCATGCCTAATGCTATCGCTCGCTGTGTTGATCTCGACATTCTAGAGACTCGTCTATCGTGGTTTAGAACTCCATACGGAGCACATAACACGCCACAAACGATGAAATGCGAACTTCGTCTCTATTTTACTTAATACAGCCGCTAACAGCTATTCACTCGACACGTGCCATATCTGGTGCGAATCAGAGGAAATTATTGTGGTGCTTTTAACTAGGATACATTGGTCCCAAAAAAATAGCCGTCCATGGCCTCTTATAGTATCCCTTCCGGCAAGTACCACTTGGAGGAGGTTGCAGTATGATCTTTATCACATATCTGCCCCCTTATTAAAGGCCCTGAACGCTTAAGAGTCAACCCAACCACGCACTTACTCACTAACTCATACGTTACACTCGTATTCCTCACGTAGCTTCATCGGTTGTTCGGCCTCTGTGGCGTCGATAAAGAAGAACACCTAGCAGTATTGAGATCACCAATAAAACGGCACTTAGGAAAAGCTGTGCGTTGGACCCTACCCGTATCCCAGAGCCTAGTAGAGCGAACACAAGCATTTGAGGAACATAGCCCAGTGCGGAGGCTGCCAAAAAGACTCCGATAGGGATGGCCGTAAAACCAACACACACGTTTGTCAGTAAATTTGTTCCTAGCGGTTGCAATCGTAATACAAGTACTTTGATGAAAACATCCTCTTTGAGGAATGACTGAAGCTGTGCAATGACGTTGGGATAACGCTGGGCGACTCTCTCTGAGAAGAGCCATCTCGATAGATTGACGGTTAAATAACAACCAAGAATTGCTGCACACAACGATAAGAATACTCCAGGCACAACTCCATAAGCGATTCCGCCTATGAAAGCTAACATTTGTCGGGGTAACCCGATGGACGTTGAAAGTATGCCGACAGCTAGAAATAGCAGCATACCTGCGCTCCCCTCCGACTCAAGCGCCACGCCCCATTCCTGTGCAGGTATTAATTCCGAAGGCTTGAACACTAAAGTGCCGACAACTATCAATATCAGGAGTACTAGCAGTGCGGTACTGGTGCCTTTACCAGAGCGAATCGATTGTAAGTTCATGGTCTATGGTCGAACACAGCGGGACTTTGCCCTATCAATTCAGGAGAATGAGCTTCGTGCGCCACTACTCTTCTGTACCTTGAAAATAGAAGAACTATCTGGCGGTGGGGGCAACGGCATCCGAACGGGTACGTTTTCCAGCCGCGGGGTTAAAGACTGCTCACCGCATATTAATCTATCAGTCATAAATTGCCAATACTGATCCAAACTAATCCCTGTATAGGCACTGGAGTTTCCTCCCAAAGACCAAGCATCAGCTGCACCACACTCATAAAACAACAGCATTCGAGCTTGATCGGACAAATTTGGTGCTGAGCCATGCAGTGTTCGAACATGGTGAATCGTCATGCTGCCGGCACTTCCTGTCAACGGAATTGCGTGATTGATGTCAAATGCCGGATCATCTGGGTCAATCGCACCACCAAAAACACCATTGGTCGAATGGTCCAGAACATCGCCTTTATGGGAACCTGGAATAACCATTAACGGGCCGTTTTCCATATCCACATCGTTCAACATGATCGCGATAGCCAGCAAATTATCGTTAGTGTGTGGATAAAACGCCCAATCCTGATGCCATTCCACGGCTGCTCCACCACCAGGAGCCTTTGTATTGAGCTTACTGTTGTGCAAGCGAACGTCAGGACCTAGCAGACTTTGCAAGATGCTGATCATCCGATGACTGGCTAATGCACTCCAGTAGGCCGAATGTAAAACATGGGGCTGCTTGATCCGCGTTAGGCGGGGAGATTCCGCACAATGCCCCTCTTCAAGATCGTACAGTCCATTATTTTCCGTGCAATCGCGGGATTGATCGATATAGTGCGCAGTCACTTGCTGAAGAAGTGCCAATTCTTGTGCAGGAATGGCATCTTCGATCATGAGGTAGCCATTTAGATGATAGAAATCGATTTGTTCCTCGTTTAGCATCGTTCTGGCTCTTTCTCAATACTCGATCTGACTACTTTACCACCCTACACTATCACCGAAATGCAGTACCTGTCGCAACTGGCTAGACAGGTGGCGCGCCAAGCTGTGTGAGACTGTTTTTACAATAGAATTACGCGATATAGTCAGGTTCTCAAGGCCAAGCTCCCTGATTTGGCAGTAAATCATCTTTCGCTCTTTCTCTTCGAGTTTTAATCCATGGCAAGTTTTCCATCCAGCGCAAAGGTCGTCATTATTGGCCAGGGCGGTATCACAGGAGCTTCAGTTGTCCACCATCTCATCGAACGCGGCTGGGACAACATTGTAGGAATCGACAAATCGGCTGTTCCAACCGATGTCGGATCTACCGCCCATGCGTCTGATTTTTGTTACGCCACCGCCCATGACAACATGACGTGCTACACCACGAAATACAGCATAGACTTTTACGAAAAGATGGGTCGTTACGAAAAAGTCGGTGGCTTGGAAGTTGCCCGTATCGATGATGATGAACGGATGCTAGAGCTGAAGCGCAAAGTAGCATCTGGCAAGGCCTTCGGGACCAGAGCACACATGATCAGCGCGGCCGAGGCCAAGGAAAAAATGCCTCTACTTGAAGAAAGCATGATCCAGGGAGCTCTCTGGGACCCAGATGCAGGTTTGGTTGTTCCTCGCTCCCAGGTTGTCACAGGAGAGATGGTTGAAGCCTGCGAGAAGACTGGCAAGCTTAAAGTATTTGCCAACACCTCAGCCACAGCCCTTGACATCAAGAATGGCCGTATTGTCGGAGTGGAGACCACTCGGGGCTACATCCAGGCAGATCATGTTGTAGTCTGCGCAGGCTTATGGGGACGATTAATAGCGCAGATGGCAGGTGAAGACTTGCCGGTCATGCCCGTAGACCATCCCTTGCTCTGGTTTGGTCCGTACAACGAATTTGCAGGTACCGGTAAAGATATCGGTTACCCATTGCTACGCGATCAAGGTAATTCTGCTTATTTGCGCGACACCGGCGATCCAACCACCTCTGAAGGCGGCATGATCGAATGGGGCTACTACGAAGAAAAAGAGCCACGCATGTGCCATCCGCGAGACCTTCAGGAAAAAGAAGACGCCCGCCTGTCACCCTCACAGCGCGATCTGGAAATGGAACAGATCATGGAGCCACTGGAACGGGCGATGGAACTCACGCCAATTCTGGGTGAGCTTGGTTTCGATGAGAAGCGCTCCTTTAACGGCTTGCTACAAGTAACTGCAGATGGTGGACCATCAATAGGTGAATCTGCGAAAGTGCGTGGCCTGTGGTATGCGGTTTCTGTCTGGGTCAAGGATGGCCCCGGAACCGGCAAAGTCATCGCAGACTGGATGACCGATGGCCGAACTGAGATCGATCATAGCGGTATAGATGTCGCCCGCTACTACCCGTTCCAGCAGGAAGAACAGTACATTCACGATCGCTGCTATGAAACGGCCTTCAAGATTTACAACCCTGCTGTGCATAATCGTGAACCGTACAGTAAAGGTCGAGGCGTTCACCGCAGTCCGTTCTATGAACGTGAAGCCGCATTAGGGGCCTATTTCATGGAAGCAGCGGGTTGGGAACGTGCACACGGCTACGCGAGCAATGAGCACCTGATTGAAAAATTCGGAGACAAAGTTCCTGTGCGTGAAGCCGAATGGGATAACCGCCACTTCTGGCGAGTCTCAAATGCTGAGCATCTGCAGCTTTCAGAAGATGTCGGCATGGTTAACCTGTCGCATTTCGCCATAATCGATGTCACCGGTGATGATGCTGAAGCACTGATGGAATATGTGTGTGTGGCAAAGGTTGGCACTGACACACCCATTGGCAAAGGTATTTACACTCACTTCCTGGATCACGTTGGCGGTGTCAGAGCAGACTTGACGGTTATTAGAATGGCCGAGAATCATTTCCGGCTTATGGACGGTGGTGACTCAGGTTCGCGGGACCTAGTGTGGTTGCAACGGATGCGTGATGATCGAGGTCTAAACGCCACGGTGGAAGATAGAACCACCGAATTCGCCTGCCTGGGTATTTGGGGACCCAATGCTCGTACAACACTACAAAAAGTGGTAACGGATGCAGATGCACTTACTCAAGAAAACCATCCGTTTATGGCGGTTAAAACGGCCAACATCAATGGTGCTCAGGTAGCAGCCTTTAGAATCTCCTATGTTGGTGAACAAGGGTGGGAGTTGCATTTCAAGTATGAGGATGGCCTTGCTGTTTGGGATGCACTTGCGGCAGAAGGTGTTACGCCTATTGGTGTGGAAACATACGCTAACAGTCGGCGAATGGAAAAAAGCCTGCGCCTGCAAAACGCTGATTTACTCACTGAATACAATTTGCTTGAAGCAGATCTTGCACGACCCAAAGTCAAAGCTGCCGAATTCCACGGCAAACAAGCTTATCTGGCCCACCGGGAGCTGGAACATCAGATTGCCTATCTGTGCACGTTCACTATGATGAAGAACGTCGACAGCAACGGCGTTGCCAGATACCCGGTTGGAATCAGCC
>JBLIIE010000021.1:0-45643 GCA_047634635.1 Granulosicoccus sp.
CACTGCAATTCCACGCGAATCGCTTCAGTTTATCAGCGGGAGTGAGATTGGCAACTGAAAACTAAGGCAACACCATTAGTCCGCAAAGTTCACCAGAAGGATTCTCTAAAGGTTAGTGGGCTCAACATCCTTGGTGGGGCGTCTCGGGTAAAAGATCGTGTGCAAGCAACAGGTACCATACAGCTAGGCAGAATTCAAACAAGCTGCCAACCATCTCGGACAAATTTCCACCCCGAATGATTTCAGTGGTAAACAATTCCAGTCGCTTGAGGTACACAGAAGCCAATGCTTGATTGTTGGTTATAAAAGGCTATTTCAATTCGGCTTTTATGTCGAGCCCCGCATCTAATGAACGGTAATCTGTGCATGAAATTACAATTGCATGGGCACGATCCACGCTCAGAGCCATTTCAAAGGCATGTCGCAGTGTCAAAGCGTTCTGTTCCAGGCTATTCAGTTCATCTTCAAAAGCAAGTTCGTTAACCACGTTATTACCCCTCTGCTCAAGAACATGAACTGCCTCAGCGCTCAATCGTTGGACATACGGGATGTGAAGCCAAGGCGCTTAACGATTAAAGTCTTAAAAGCTTCTACCAGAGCACCTGCTGCTGATGTTACTACGGGCTTACCCGTTTTCAATACTATCCCAATACAGAATTTCGCATCAGAAGCAGGGCCTTCAGACAAGGTCGCGGATGTGCAACCATAAGCAATGTTATCCACTCGTGAGTCGGTCAGATCCTTTAGATTCTGATCTAAGAATTGACGCACAAACTTCTGCATCTCATTTGAGTCGGGTATTGCATTAATGTCATACCCACCGCTACGTACACTGTGCACAATAACACCACCGTTACTACCAGAAGCACAGTTTACAGTCGTGTTTCACAGAAATTGGAGGCTAGGAAGACAAGCTTGAAAATAAACCTAGTTTGTGCAAAATACCTTCTTAAACTACGACTTCCCTGGACTCCTGTAACCTGTGACCGTCATAACCTGTATTGAAGATTTCAAACCGCTTTATCGTCGGCGCGTTCCTCGCATGTTCTATGACTATGCAGAATCTGGTAGTTGGAATGAACAAACTTTTCGCGAAAATAGTAGTGACTTCAATAAACTTCACCTACGCCAACGCGTTGCTGTTGATATGTCGGGGCGCAGCACAGCAACCCAAATGATTGGTCAGGATGTGGCCATGCCAGTTGCATTGGCACCTGTCGGGATGACCGGCATGCAAAGCGCTGACGGAGAGCTGAAGGCTGCTAGAGCTGCTGAGAAGTTTGGAGTCCCCTATACCCTCTCCACGATGTCCATAAACTCGATAGAGGAGGTTGCTGCAGCGACTAGCACTCCCTTCTGGTTTCAGCTCTATACCATGCGCGATGAGGACTACCTGTTCCGTTTGATCCAACGAGCCAAGGATGCCAACTGCTCTGCACTCGTTATCACTCTTGATTTGCAGATTGTCGGGCAACGCCACAAAGATTTGAAAAACGGACTTTCTGCACCACCAAAGCTAACACCCTCAACGATAGCCAATCTGATGACAAAATGGGGCTGGGGACTCGAAATGTTAGCGGCTAAACGACGCGATTTTGGAAATATAGTTGGGCATGTAGATGGCGACCCATCACAAATGATGTCCTGGATAGGCGATCAATTCGACCCATCACTGGATTGGGACAAAGTCGCACGAATCAAAGAAGCCTGGGGCGGGAAAGTCATTCTCAAAGGCATACTCGATGCAGAAGATGCCAAACGCGCGTTGGAAATTGGCGCAGATGCCATCGTGGTATCGAATCACGGTGGCCGCCAGCTAGACGGGTGTTTGAGCTCGATTCGCATGTTGCCATCCATACTTGAAGCTGTTGGTGATCAGATTGAAGTTCATCTGGATAGCGGAATTCGCTCAGGACAGGATGTATTGAAAGCTATCGCCATGGGGGCTAAGGGCACCTTCATTGGACGCGCCTATATTTACGGACTTGGCGCAATGGGTGAAAAAGGTGTCACTAAAGCTCTCGAAATTATCCATAAGGAACTCGATGTATCAATGGCCCTTTGTGGTCGCAAGCATGTATCAGAACTGGATCGAGACGTTTTGTTGATACCCAAAAACTTTGAAGGTGAGTGGCAGTGAGCACCAATAGAAAGCAGCTTCAGACTAATTTACCTATGTGAACCTGAAATGTGCAAGTACTATCAGGTATGGATCGTTACTTCAAACCCGCAGCCCAACAACGCTCTGAACTGGAAATAAAGCGCAGTCGATTTATAACAACAATTGTTCCTGTCCTGAACAAGTGTGAAGGGCTCCTGGCAATAGACGTTATACGCCAGGAATTCCCCGACGCTAATCATCATTGCTGGGCGATGGTTGCCGCAGCCCCAGGGAACGTCTACCACCAGGATCAAAGTGATGATGGCGAGCCTAAGGGCACAGCGGGCAAGCCCATGTTGAATGTTCTTTCACATTCAGAATTAGGGAATGTGGTGGTCGTTGTGACGCGTTACTTCGGTGGCATTAAACTTGGTGCAGGTGGCCTGGTTAGAGCCTATACAACAGCTGTGACTACCGCATTAACTCAACTGGTGACTGATATCGAGTTTGTCAGAGATAGCAGACAGATGCACTTGCCCTACTCACAATTGGATACGCTGCAGCATTGGCTGAAATCTACGAATATCGCCGTTACCGACAAGGAATTTACTGACAGTATTTTGCTGTATCTTGCGGTCCCAAAATCAGAACTGACCAAACTGGAGATGAAAGCAGCCGAACTAGGTGGAAAACTGGTAAGCCTTGCGTCGTAGACAAATTCTACGATCTTTAACGGCTCTATCTTTAAATCTCAAAAAGAACCATTCATCGTTCGCTGGCGAGCAGCCATCCTCTACAATGCCACTCAATTTCCGAGAAATATAAATCATGAAACTGCTTATTCGCAATTTAGATCGTACTACCACCGAAAATATCATTCGTACGCTATTTGAATCCCACGGTTCAGTGCAATCCTGCTCACTGGTCATGGATGAAAAATCTGGCCTGTCAAAAGGATTCGGCTTTGTTGAAATGCCCAAAGCTGGTGAAGCGAAGGCGGCTATTAAGAACCTCAATGGAGCTGACGTTGAAGGCAGTACAATGCGCGTTAAAAAAGCCCAGTAATGTTTTGTTGGCGTTATAAGGAATTCCAGCCTTGAGTCGATCAGATCTTGCAGGAATCGTCCTACTTGCAATGATCTTAGCAAGCGCACTATTCAGCGAAAAATCACTTATCCCACTATCAGTGGCTTACCCTTTTAGCGGGATAGCTGCACTGTCAGCCGGCGTACTGTTATTTCCAAACTTACGAATTAGCGCAAGAATCCAGGTCGGACTCTTGTTCGGCATCGGTAGTTTATTGCTAATTATTGCCAACAGCCGTGGCGTATCGTTCAGTCTCATAGATGCGATATCCCGAAACGCCTTGTTGCTCACGATGATAATGTCAGTTGGTTTTCTAAAGTTACTGCTCGACTCCGAAGCAACGCAAATCCGTTTACCGCGCGGTAGAAAAGCGCATTTGCAAACACTGCTTGGGCTAGGACTTTTCGGTTCGGTCATCAACATTTCCGCGCCCATTCTAATCTGTGATCGCTTAGCCATCGAAAAGCCTATTGATCTACTGACACTTCGATCTATCTCGCAGGTTTTTTGCGCATGTTCGTGTTGGTCACCCTACTTTGGTGGCACAGCATTAGTTCTAACCTATGTACACGGCGTCAGTATCGTCTACATCATGATGACTGGCCTACCGCTGTTGCTGCTCACTATACTGTGCGCACATACTTTGTCTGTACTCAGAAATAGTGAGCATATCGAACAGTTCGCTGGCTATCCCGTGTCACTATCCAAATTATGGTTGCCGATCTCACTGACTGTTGCAGTGGTGAGCATGCAGGCTCTGCTACCCTACATGCCCATTCTCGTTGTAATTTCTCTATCTGCACTGCTATTAAGCGCAGGCGTATTGTGGATGAGATTAGGCACTAAAAACGCCAGCCACACGCTATACGGACATGTTTTAAAGGGTCTACCTCGGAGTTCAAACGAATTACTACTATTTTTATCTGCAGGGGTACTAGCTACCGGCTTATCAGCTTTTCTGGAGTCCGCTGATTTCGAACTTGCGTTAACCGCCTACACCTTGCAAGCTGCCTGCATCACACTTGCCATCATGATAATGACAGCCGCTGCTGGCATTCACCCAGTTATACAGATATCGGTATTGACCCCATTACTGCTACCCATCAATCCAGACCCGGAATTACTGGCAATGACATTTCTATTTGCCTGGGCTCTGGGAAATGCAGCGAGTCCTTTGTCTGGAACGCATCTTATGTTTCAGGGGCGCTACAACATACCTGCGTGGCGACTAGCGGTGCAGAATTGGCCATACGTCATACCTATGTACTTTGTGGCCATAGCATTGCTTGCGCTGCAAACTGCATTTAAGCAGGCTTATACCTAGCCTGGACTATTCAGGAATAGTCCAGGCTGATGTTATGAGAGTAATCTCTCACCACTATTTATATCAAACAAATGGCAAATAGATCCAGGGATCGACGCGTGCACTGTGTCTCCAATTAATGCTGCATAATCCTTGTCTGCCTTTATCGCGACTATGGCACCACCTACCCGCATAGTTACCATCGATGATTCACCCAGCAATTCCAGTGAAAAAACCGGCGCTGTAATCTCACTAGGTACAGGACTTAGTGCAGCATCCTCTGCACGAAAGCCCAGTGTTACAGAGCCTTGATGTTGAGAGCTTACGCCTGAAATTTCCACATTGGCTGCACGAAAAATACCATTCTCTATAGAACCTTCCATCAAGTTCATGGCTGGAGTCCCCATAAACCCTGCCACAAAAGTATTTGCAGGCTGATCATAGATCACGCGAGGAGTCGCTACTTGTTGAACGATACCTTTATTCATCACTACCACCCTATCTGCCAAAGTCATGGCTTCAATCTGATCATGGGTGACATATATCGTGGTGGCCTGGAGTTCATGCTGTAAATTTTTGATCTGTGCTCGTGTCGATACACGCAGCTTTGCATCAAGATTGGACAAAGGTTCATCCATCAGAAAAACTGTTGGCTCTCGAACGATAGCGCGAGCCAACGCCACACGCTGCCGTTGACCACCTGACAATGCCGCCGGTCGTCGATCTATGAAATCATGTAACTCGACCATATCAACAGCACGCTGAACCCGCTCTTGGTGAGTGGCCGGATCGACATTGCGTATCTTCAACGGGAATCGGATGTTCTCCCACACAGTCATGTTGGGATACAAGCCATAAGATTGGAACACCATGGCAATATCGCGATCCTTGGGATCGAGATTATTCACCTTGCGATCTCCAATAAAAATCTCACCGCTAGTGACATCTTCCAGACCCGCGATCATGCGCATGGTGGTGGTCTTGCCACAACCAGACGGACCCAATAGAACGAGAAATTCCTTATCAGCGATTTCAAGGTTAAAATCTTTTACGCCGACAAAAGACCCCCAGCGCTTATTAACGTTTTTAAGTGTAATACTGGCCATTACGACTACCCTTTCACAGCGCCAGCGGTTAATCCGCTGACAATCTGGCGTTGGAAGAACAGCACCAGCACGAAAAGCGGCGCCGTGACAGACACAACAGACGCTACCGCAAACATGACGTTACCCTTGGTCTGAGTGGTCCCCAGAAAACTTGCTATTTTCGGCACCATGGTTTGATTCTCAGAAGACAGAAGCATGGCCGTTACCGCAAAGTCGTTATAAGCCAGCAACAGCGAAAACAATCCTGTAGTAACGACACCTGGCCACATCACTGGAATGATCACGTGCCTAAAGGCCTGAAAGTGTGTACAGCCATCAACCATGGCACTTTCATCAAGATCTTTAGGGATGCTTTTGAAAAACGAGGTGAGCATCCACAGCGTAAAGGGTTGATTAATAGCCACCAGAACAATGATTGCAGTTGGCAACTTACCCCACATATTCCATTCGTAAAATGGCAGTAAATAGCCGGATACTAAAGTGATAGGCGGCATAGCTCGAAAAATCAACGCGATTATCAGCAGCCAGAATGCATAGTTGAACGTGGAGCGGCTGAGTGCATAGCCACCAAGTGTTCCTATTGTCAGAGATATCGTAACAACAGATACCACCACGATAACTGTATTGAGAGCGGCCCTCCAGAATTCTTCCTGAACCCAGGAACCGTGATAACCGTCACCTGTGAACGAGCCACCTGTTTCAGTTTGAGTCAAATGTCCGACAAGGGCCCAAGTCCAATCTGCTTTGGAGAAAAAATCCCCCTCAACTTTAAAGGAGCCCCAAAAGGTCCATAAAAATGGAAATGCCGCCAATACTAGCCACAAAATTAAAAACGACCAGGCAATCAGCTTAAGCAGTGGAGATCTTCTTTCGGCAACCGACGCACTCATGTTTTGTTCCTCTCGAAGTCGCGCCATGTACGAATAAGTACAGGCGTCAGTAGAATCGAGACACCAACAATTGTTAGAACAGATGTCGCAGCCGCTGAGGAAAGCAGTCGTGTTTCACCACCAAGATCATCGTAAATAAAATACGATAAAGACTTTGCATGCGCGGCCGCGTTAAAACTCACAATAGGCTCAAACACTCTGAAATTGTCCATTAACTGAATTAACGCAATGAACGTCGTTAGAGGCACCAAGTGCGGGATGATAACGTAGCGAATCTGCTGCCAGCGCGATGCTCCATCGATCATGGCTGATTCTAGTGTGTCTTTGGGCACGCTCTGCAAGCCGGCGTAATAAACAACAAAGGCAAATGGGGCCGAATGCCAGACACCGTAAAAAAACAACATAATCCAGGTAAGCGAAGTAGATGCTTTCATGGACAGCGTGGGGTCCCCTGCCAGGTTTTGGATCAATGTGCCAATTATGCCTCGCGAGTCAACCATCCAGAACAGAATCAGCGAGCCGATCAATGGCGTGATGATCATTGGCAATAGAGATAGAAATATGGTGGGTCCGCGCAAGATTTTCGGAATGCTGTTAACTGCGACAGCAATCATGAATCCCAAAATCAACACCAACGGAGTTACCACAAAGGTATAAGACAACGTGAATGCCAATGCACCATAAAACGGCAAGTTCATGACATCGGAGGCAAAATCGCTTAAACCCTTTGAGTCACGCCATGCCTTGCCAATTTCAGTGGTCGCAAGATGACTGCGATTGGTGTAGATGTCAGAACCGACAAATCTACCTAAGGGCTCCGCCTCGCGTATCTCGCTGGTAGCCTCCTGATCAATCATTGTCCCTTTTGTACAGCCAAAAATATCGCAATTCTCCACTTCTACTACGACCTGTTCATGCGGTGCATAAACAGATTGCATAACAACCGACACAATGGGAAGAGCAATAAACAGTAACATCGCTAGGGATGTTGGTAGGAGAAACCAGAAAAAAGTCTTATGTTTCATGGCAGACCAGTCAATCCAGAGGGGAAAATCCCAGCAACAGAGCAGAACTTTCTGCCCTGTGCTGAAGATTTATAGGACAGGTTAAATAGATTTAACCTAGGTTGAAGCCTTATAGAAAACCTTTTTCTGTCGCTGCAGTGATATATGCTGCTTCAACATCAGAAAGGGTCTTGGCAGCATCTTCTTTACCTATCAGAAAATCAGCAATCTCATTACCAATTGATGTGTGCATCAGACCGTGGTACGGCAACATAGGATAGGAAGTAGAACGTGCGGTAATTGAAGCAAACACACCCATATTAACTGGAGATGGTTTGTAACCTTCGATCATCCATACAGCCTGGGCCATAGTTTCTTCAGTCAGAATGTTTGGAGCAATTCCACTTTTCATGGCTTTGAATGTGGCTTCTGCGTCGGCATCTGAGATGTTTTTGGCAACAGTCCAGCCGTCCCACCAGAGAGTTGTCGCAGGCTTAGTGCCACCAGCAACAGTCATTGGTCCACCCACCTCGATGTTTGCGGCAATTTCAGGTAGTGCGCCTTCATCGTCTTGCAGTTTGCCGATTCGTGAGCCCCACATGTTCATCATCATGACATTTCCTGCTTCCATTTCAGCATTAGTTCCGTTGGAATCATGTGTCAGAAAGTCAGGATTCATGTAGGCGCTAAGGCTTTTCAGCATTTCTAGCGTAGCAACGCCCTGCTCATTGTTGATTGCAGGCTCAGCAGTTCCTGGCTTATAAAACTCACCACCATGTCCGATATACATGTTCACGAATTCCTGTGCAAGATTCCAACCGGACTTGTAGGCGCCACCCAGTGGATAGTCCGACTTGCCTGACGCTTTTATTTTCTCCGCTGCAACGAGCATATCTTCATAAGTGGCCGGTGCTTCAATGCCCAGCTCTGCAAGTACATCTTTTCGATAAGCCAAGTGCTGAGCATTAGCCATAAAAGCAACTGCCATCACTTTACCATTAATGGTAATTAGCTGGTTTTTAGGAATATCCTGACCGTGCTTGGCAATGAGATCGTCTAGTGGCCTTATGACATCTTCATTCATCAAAGCGACAATTGAAGAGTTAGCAATAATGGCAGACGTATATTCTGCCGGGTTGCCCTGCATACCCGCTAAATTGATTTTCTGGTGGTCAGCAGTGAGGTTTGATTTGACATCAACTCCCTCTCCGGCACAGGCCACAGCGGCTGCAGCGACGGTTTGAATGGCCGGAAACTCGTTTCCAACGATGCTGACGCGACCTTCTGAAATACCGCAGCCTGCGTAGACGGCAGACGAACTACCGATGATCATTGCACCCAAAAGAGTGCTTTTCATTAGGGTTTTCATTTTATCTTCCTCAAAGTGTCTAGAAAAGACGTTAATCCTCTTCATATACCATTACAAATTTTGAATACGAATGCAACGACTGATTTGAGGTTGGAAAAATGAGCGTTGCGCGACAACTACCACAAGGGTTCGCGCAGCCCCGGCGGTGCTAAATCACCAATAGATTCATGGTTTTCAGGGTCAGATTTAGTGTCTCTTGTCTTCATAGAGGTGTTCGCTGGAAGCGGCGTATCGAAAAAATAGCCTGAATCCACTTGTTGCCTGTCCCAGGTTTCCCGCATTTCTTGCCAGGCTTCAGTCACCGTCCTGGGACTAGGCATATCATCACGCAGTTCCTGATGAAGCTTTTTCAGGTTGTAACAGGGAACACCCGCGAACATGTGGTGCTCCGTATGCCAGTTCATATGCCAGTATAGAAATTCAAGCACGGGATTTAGTACGACGGACCGAGTGCACTTTCGGAAATCGATATCGTTCTCTTTCAGCCCACAATGCTGCGTCATGCCAACGCGGTAGGACATCCAATTGGTTGTGAAGGAGGATAAAGTAACGATGAATATGAAAATCCATTGCCCACTAATCAGGGAAAGTAAAAACACCGTTCCATGAAATACAAGTAGAAATCGCGACCAGCGAATCGATTTTCGGTATTCATCTGGCTGATCGGCATGAAGTGCGTTCAACCATTCATTACTGGGTATATCGTTGGATTCAGTGCGACCTAAGGCTGCTCGGTATGTAGATTGGACCGTCGACAGCAGCCCACCCTTACCGAACGTTCTACCCTTCTTACCAAAAACATTGATGGTCAATAGCTGCAGCAGAAAGCCAGGCTCGGCGAAAGGTGAAATCGGAAGCAAATTCTCACGATCACCATCAGGGTGCAGGGTATAGCGATGATGGTGGGTATGGCTACTCGCGTAGTCGTGTGGATCCCACCAGCTAATCAAACTAAAAAGGTACAGAAAAAAACGGTTATAAGCAGGTGTTCGGAAGACAGTCCCATGTCCGAGCTCATGAGGGGCAGTACCTTTAAAAAAACTTGAAATCAGTCCATGTACCAGTACCGCTGGTATCAGTAATAACCAGGCATTTGCAGCCCAGGCAACATAAGTAATTGTGCCAGTTAACAGCCAAAGCCCCAGATGCCCACCAGCCTGAATAAAGCCCTGCTTGTCATCTCTGCTTACCAGCTTATGCAGTACTTTGGTATTAATAGGACAGCGATACCACTTGATTCGAAGCGACTTGCGTACATCAACCAGTGCAGGGTATTCCAAGTCATATCCCCTGTTCAATTTTTTTGAGAATTAACTGCCTATGGTATCAAACCACTTTGCAGGATACAGTGCAAGAAATTAGTCAAGCGACAAGTGACAGAACTGGATTAGAAAGACACCACATGCGCGCAGTACACACGAATGTTAGCGATGGACAGTCTCAGAGCAGTTACACAGTTGCAGCGTCTCCCCAAATTGCCTTTAGACGTCGATCACGCCCACAACTATAGCGGTAGGCTTTGTAACGAATAGGACTTTTCTTGTAGAAATCCTGATGATGAATCTCTGCGCCAGCGATAGGGTAAAAAGCCATGAGCGGCAGTATTGGAGTTACAACTCGCTTATCTGGAAATTGATCTGCGATGACTTGAAGTGAACTTTCTGCCAATGCACGTTGCTCTTCGTTCTCTACAAATATGGCACTCAAATAACTTGGACCTTTATCACAGAATTGTCCTCTGGCATCAAACGGATCAATATTGACCCAAAAGTGGTTTAACAAATCCTGGTAACTAAGAACAGTCAAGTCATACGTTATTTCAATGGCCTCATAATGACCGGTATGATCTCCACGATAAGTAGGGTTAGCCGCACTGCCCCCAGTGAAGCCTGATACAGCTTCACTCACACCTTCAAGGGATTCGAAGTCTTTTTCCATGCACCAGAAGCAACCGCCAGCAAACACTACCTTATCGGCATAGACAGGCATAGCGATACTGCCAGCAACGGTGAGAATAAAACTAATAATTAAGGTTTTCATAGACGACCTATAAATTTATGTAGTGAATCTGTAAAATCTAGGAGTCGTGGAATCCAGCATAGTTCCTGAATGTCTTTCTATGATTACAACAATAATAGACCTATAGGATTCAGCTTTTACGCTGTGAGCGTTGAAATACTTACTTCAAAACTATTCGTATCGTCAGACAGAAAAACACTGCCCTCATCAATCGTGCATTGAAGCAGCATATTGCGTTGAGCAAGAACCTCCGCACCGATTGCTTCTATATGGACAACCTTCAAATTGGCATGGCGTGCCAGTTTTTGCTGACTCTGAGCCCACCAGGTTTTAGCGCGACGTTCCTGATAGGTATATATAATCACCTCGTCAGATCGACCACACGCTTTACGTATTCGCTTCTCATCCACCTGACCGAAATCGATCCAGAGTTCTATATCGTTGGTTAGGGATTTACGCCAAATTTCAGGTTCATCATCAGCACCCAGCCCTTTAGTGAATTTAAGCTCGTCATGGGCATTTAGAGCAAATGCAATAACCTTTATCACGAAACGAAAAGGACTTTCCGACGGATGCATGGCCACAGTGAGCTCATGGTTCTGATAATACTGCCGATCCATATCAGCAATATTGAGAGAGACTTTGTTTATGGTGGCGCCAAGAGCCATGACAGGTCAGCCTTTACGTAAGTTTTTGCCAGGCTGAATTGTAGCGGAAAGTGAGTACTAAGCAGCCTCTGCCACCATGTAGTTAAGAATATCACGCCAGCTCACAATACCCACAGGCTGGTTATCAGCATTTACAACAGGAATACAAGAGACATTGTTTGTGTTGAAGAGGATGATCGCATCCACAATGGAGGCGCTCGCTCGCAAAGTAATCAGATTTCGGGACATTACCTGATGAGCTCGCCTGTTAAGTGTTTCAAGATCACTTCTACTTTCTGAAATGGTTCCAACGTTAGGGCTAATCGCCTTTAAGTAATCTCGATCTGACAGAACGCCAACTAGCCTACTTGAAGAAACAACCAGTAAATGGTGAAACCAGACCGAATCGAATATCTCTTTGACTACCTCTAAAGTGTCGTCCATTTCGACAGACACAACCGGACTGGACATGATGTCTTCAACAGTATCAGTCTGAGTTTTCGTCGCCATACGTCCCTACTCCTGCCAACTTTTACGTACTACAGTTAAAGATTCCACGCTGCATATAATTTAGCGGTAGTAAACTCATATCATTGAGTCGCATGAGTACCATCTCCACATTGCCAGGACCTTTTAGGTAATTTCTCACCGTATTACCGATTCAGGGACATGTAATATGCGACAACAATGGCTTCCTGCTCAATTTGCTTGAAATATTCCACTAGCCCCGGTGCCAAGCCTTGGATAACGTCAGTTGGGATATGATCAAGGTCGCCAGAACCGTCTGTTTGAGTTGACCAAACATCTTCAGATCAGCAATGGTTAACTGATTATCTTCGAAATAGCAGCCAACTCCGCGTTTAAAGAGTTCACCCAAACCGTTAACGAAGACTGTCAGTCGTCCTTCCATTAATTGCAAACGCACATTTTTCAACTCTTCGTCCTTAAGGCCAAAGGTCTGAACAACGTAAAGATTTAGATCTTCAAACACTTCAAACACTTCAAACACTTCAAACACTTCAAACACTTCAAACACTTCAAACACTTCATCACAATACAATACCTGCATCAGATCTTCAGGGTATAAACCGGACAACTTACCTTCATAGCGACTCAACGCATTGGATTGCGTGAATGACTGCCTGTCAATTTCTAGAGATGGCACGGCGCAAAAACGAAGTTTCTGCCGGTTCTCTCAGAGCTAGGGAAATGACCAGCGAACGGCTTCAAACTTAATACCGGCGGAATGCAGCGCAATCCTGACAGGCTCGCCACAGCCACCGTCGAAATCGAAATCGATCAGTTTGTAAATACCCATGAAATATAATTAGACTCTAAACGTAGGGGTGCTAACGCGACCCAGTGAGTACTTGGAATACATCGCGGAAATCAAAAACTAGGGATATGACGATGGTTGCCAGCAGTAAAACCAACCAAACCCCATAAATACTCGCTATCCTCACTTCGGGTCGCTTGATTTCAACCACTAAGAGATGGATTCCCAATGGTATCCACAGAACAAAATGAATGAGTCCGAGTAACCACGGGTCTTTCGTGGCCTGGAACAGAAAATACGCTGCAGGTATGGACAGAAATAAGGCTAGAAGAACCCATCGCGCACCCTTGTATTTCCAAACGAATATGATGGAGATAGCAAAAATTGCCAACATCCAGTTCATCCAGATTTGAACAACTGGGCTAGTTGCTGCATTAATCGCTGCTGTCATCTCTTCCATATACAATATCTCTTGAGTGGGAGTTTCTAGCGGAAATATAACTGCTTTAACACGGGAGAGCACGTTAATTTGATTTTAAATGGTCTCTAGATTATCGCCATACTGATCCTCAAGAAACGCAACATTCTATGGTGCTCAACGACACGCTGGCATTCCATCCCCAATATACGATATAAAAAGAGATCAGGGTTTTCACCCCATTCAGGAATATGCGCTAATGCTCCCCATTCTCGATATATCTCACTATATAAGCGATCCTGAGAGTGACGAAGCTCGTCGGTTCGTTGAGCAGTTGCGAGATACTTGCCACGGACCAGGATTTTTCTACCTTGTTGGACACGGCGTTGACAGTGACCTGTGCGGAGACACAATGGACATCGCGAATCAATTCTTTGACCTACCCCTCGAACAGCGTCAAGCCATAGCCATCGAGAACTCTGCGCATTTTCGAGGCTATACCCTTCTCACTCATGAAAGAACCAATGGCCAGGTTGACTGGCGCGATCAATTGGACGTTGGGCCCGAAGAACCCACGCCCAACCCAGATCCGAGCGAGCCTGCATGGCAACGACTAAGAGGCCCTAATCAATGGCCTGCGACGCTCCCGCAAATGCCCAACACAGTAATGAACTGGATGGAGCAGATGCATCCTATTGGCATGGCATTGATGCAGGCTATTGCTGTCGGTATTGGGCAGAGTGCCGATTTTTTCGATGATCGCATGTCACCTAACCCCTACACTCGGGTCAAAATTATTCGTTACCCTGCGCAGCCTGAAGAAGGTGGAAGTGGTCAAGGACTGGGATTGCACAATGATTCGGGAATCATCACTTTTATCATGCAGGATCAAATCCCGGGGCTGCAAGTATTGAGCGAAGGTAAACTTGTTGATGTGACACCAGTGCCTGGCGCATTTATCGTTAATCTGGGCGAGATGATGCAAACAGCCACAAACGGCTATCTAAAAGCCACGAAACATCAAGTCGTTAGCCCGCCAGTTGGCAAACAGCGTATATCCATTGCCTTTTTTCTAAACCCACGACTGGATGCTCGATTCGAACCCGTGGACTTACCCGAAGACCTTGCTCGGAAGGCCACAGGCACACAGGATACAAATCCTGAAAATAAAGTCTTTTCAATGTTTGGCGTGAACACCTTGAAAACTCGACTGCGTTCCCATCCTGATGTCACTTCGGCATTTTATTCCGATGTCGATATGTCTGAACTTCAGTAGCACTGAGGGGCATCACACAATATTCCAGGTATTGTGTGGTGCCCCCTAGAGCTGTCAACTTATAGAGATAAATATGCCTAGCAACATAACAGCAACAGACGTGGACATCACGCCCTGGACTGGCAAAACAGTCTGGGACAGAAACAGCTTTAGCCAAGACGATAAATGGTTAGTAACATTATCTCCAGATGACATTGCTGATATCAATTCTGGGATTCAAGAGTCATTGTTATCGGACAAACCTATCGCAGAGCTTACCAAAGATGACTTTGCATTCTCATCGTTTGGTCAACGAGTTTTGGAATGGCGCGCTGATATTATCGATGGCAAAGGCTTCGCTGTTCTAAGAGGATTACCCGACGACTGGAGTGACGAAAAACTGATTCGAACCTACTGGGGTATCGGCAGATGGTTGGGGGACCCAGTCTCTCAAAACGCGCAGGGACATCTGCTTGGACATGTTATCGATCGCAGATCGTCGCCAGCTGCAGGAACTCGTATTTATCAAACCAATCAAGCACAGCCTTTTCACGCGGATTCCTGTGACATCGTAGGACTACTCTGTCTTCGCAAAGCTAAAGAAGGTGGAGCCAGCTCAATTGCAAGCTCGACGGCAATTCACAACAAACTGCTATCAACCGATATTGAGGCCTTACGAACACTCTACGGTGAATTTCAGTGTGACCGCTATGGTGAAATACCTGAAGGCAAACAACCCTCGTATGCTGTTCATGTTTTCAATGACGTCGAAGGTAAGTGCGTTTGCTGCGGCATGGACCCTGATATTCGCTCCGCCCAACGGCTTGACACAGTCACACCACTGACACAAAAACAAAGCGATGCTTTGGATCGCTTTCAAACCATAGCGCAAGATCTAGCCTTGAACATGTCTTTGCAGCGAGGTGATATCCAGCTACTGAACAATCACGTCATCGTCCACGCACGGGAACAATTTCAGGATGATGAGTTACTGGAGAAAAGACGCTACCTTGTTCGGCTTTGGCTTTCTGCATCTGATGGACGAACGTTACCTACATTCATGAAGGAGCGCTGGGGCAATATTGAAGTGGGAAGACTACGAGGAGGAATTACAGTTTCAGGAATTACACCCACGATTGAGCTTACCGAGCACTAATGAGCAACTGCCTGATAGGCCGCTCGCGATGGAACTTCACAAAATCCTAAACGCTCAATATCCCGAAGATATATTGCCCTCAAGTCTTGGCGATTCAAATTTTCAGCGGTGTGCACAAGAAGGTGGTAAAAAACATCGCGCTGCGCATGGCTACCTCCCATCAGGCCTAAATCGTGACGCACTCCACCCAGTAATTCCAAAACCTGGGCATGATTGTGCTTGCGATGGGCGATTAATGCGAGGCAAATAGGGATGCCTATTGCGTTATAGGCGAGTGCCACAGACCCCTGCTCTGCAGTGTACTGTGCAGACATGCTGGCTATTAATTGAGAAGCTTTATCGAACTGACCTGTTGCCGTTAGCACCATCATGTCATGCACATTGCCGAATGCGTTTCCGTGGTTATTAACACGGCTTGCACACACATCTGCCAGCGTATTCCAATGTAACCCCACGTCTACACCGTAAAATTCCAGCCGTAGCAACAACGACGCAAAATTCTGTATATCAATAGCCGCTGCCGGCGACTCCTTAACCAGTACAGATTCTGGGTTTCGAACTTCTGACGTCAATAGATCAAGAATACGCTCGTGGTCACCCAACTCAAGCAAAAACAAACACACATGCCACCATAAATGATGGCGCATCTGATTGCCATGCCCCCAATGCACACTTAGCTCTTCAAGCCAATCCAGACCGCGTCGACTTTCACCTTTCATCAACAAAGTATGTGCAACTGCGTGAGCGCCCCAAATATCCGAGGGATCTATTTCCAGCGCAGCACGTCCAAATCGTTCCGCTTCATCAAGATAGCCAGCCTCTTCATTGGCAAAAGCTCTATACGATAGAAATGGACCATAGTCCACAGAGCTTTCTTGCCAGAACGGAGCAGCACGTTCGGTAATATCTCTCATCCAATGTGCTTTACCAAGCCAGAATATTTCATCTTGAACTATTTTATGCACGTAAACATCGGTTGGAGATTCGAGGAGCATTTGCTCGAGAACTGTCGCACTCTCAACACTTTTACCCGCTTTAGACAGCTTCAGTGCAGACAAAAGCTGGGCTTCATACCCATTGTGGGATGGTAAGCGATCCTCAACTTCCACAATTAACCGCACCACTGTTTCTGATACTGAATTCTCCCGGCCACTTTGCAACATCCAGGCTTTTACCAATCGAGCGAGTGCATAGCTATCGTCAGCTGCAATAGCCGAATCAATATATTCCATAGAGTCAGAATGGCAGCGTACGCTTCTGGCAATTCCTGTCAGGCATTGCTCTTTTGCAGTCATGGAGTTCCCACTGAGGCCAGTCAACGTAGAATAGTGATTCGGAGATGATGATTTCATCGATTCACAATAATAGTACCGCAATATTAACGAGTAACAAGCGCCAGCTGGCAGAGTAAATCAGGACACTTGATACTATGAAGAAACAGTTAGCAGCAACATCAATCAATCAGAGCTAACAGCACAACAACGGAACACTTGAATCATGTCGAAAAAAAGTAACCGTCAGCCCTCTCTGGTTACACTGGTAGCTCAGGCGCTTCATTTTGTTGAAGAGGAAACCGGTGCAGTGGTCCCGTCCATTCAGCCAGCAGCGACGTACGCCCGCGACGAAAATTATGATGTTCGTCAGCCTTACTGGTATCGACGTGATGGAAGTCAAACAACCACCCACGCTGAACACATTATTGCCAAGCTGGAAGGCGCTGTCGATTCCTTGCTGTTCGCATCTGGCATGTCAGCCTGTACGGCTCTCATCGAGCAACTTTCAACCGGAGCCCATGTTGTTGCGCCAAAGGTCATGTATCACGGCGTATTGCAACAATTTCAAAACTACGAACAAAACGGCAGAATCACAGTAGGCTATTACGACGCTGGCGATTGTGAATCACTTGCATCAGCCGTAAAGGCAGGGCAGACAGACCTGGTCTGGGTTGAAACACCTAACAACCCCAATTGGGAGGTCACCGATATCGCTGCGGCGGCGAGCATTACGCATGCCGCAGGTGCCATATTGGTAACGGACTGCACCAGCAGTCCTCCTTGCATGACACAGGCGCTGGCTCTTGGCGCCGACATTTCATTTCATTCGGCGACAAAGTATTTGAATGGTCACTCGGATGTAAGTGCTGGCGTGCTATCCGTTAGTAAAACCGGTAGCTACTGGGACGAAATCACCACTATCAGAAAGTTGCAGGGCACCATACTGCATTCCTTTGATGCATCATTGCTGATAAGAGGCATGCGAACGCTTTTCCTTCGTGTCGAAAAATCCTCAAGCAATGCTATGGCTATTGCCAAACACTTTGAAGGGCATCGTCACCTGGAATCTGTCATGTACCCAGGGCTTGCCTCCCACCCAGGTCATGAGATCGCCAAACGCCAGACCAATGGACAATTTGGAGGCATGATGTCATTCATCGTCAAAGGTACCGAGCAATCTGCCATTGATGTAGCGCGATTTTGCGAAATTTTCTACCCAGCGACCTCACTTGGAGGTGTAGAGAGCTTGATTGAGCATCGGAAGACCGTTTCTGGAGAAGGATTTCCAGTGCACCCCAGACTCATAAGGTTGTCCATTGGTATCGAAGAGGCTGACGATTTGATCTATGATCTGGAACAAGCCCTTACGCGAGCAATGCTCTGATATTCAGGTTTACCGGTATTTGGGTGGCGACTCCACAGTAAGCAATTACGCTAGTTTGTCTTGCTCTAGGGAAAATCTGTATCCGAAAGCGACCTTTAAATTGTTACAGAAGACCATAAATCATTTAGCTTTGACATAATCCAACTCATAACTCGGGTCGTTTAGATGTCTTGATGCAAAAACGACAGCCTCTTCCTCTAACATTTGCCAGCTTAAAAAAATGAATACTAATCAGTTTTATATCAACGGCGCCTGGGTAGATCCTATCGACGGTACCAATCTGAATGTTATCAATCCCTCAACCGAAGAAGTCTGTGCAACGATTTCCCTAGGTGGCGACGCTGACACGCAAGCGGCAGTTGCTGCGGCCAAGAAAGCGTTTAAAACCTGGTCACTATCCAGCAAGGCTGATCGCCTGGCGCTCATGAATCGAATTCTTGAAGTCTATATAACTCGCTCTGAGGAGATGGCGCATACCATCAGTAAGGAGATGGGTGCCCCAATCGACATGGCGTTGGCAGCTCAATCAGGCTCAGGCTCGTCTCACATACAAGCGTTCATCGACACTTTGGAAGCATTTGAATTCGATAGAGAGCTCAGACCCAACACACCCAATGATCGTGTGCTCTACGAGCCCATTGGCGTGTGCGCACTTATTACTCCTTGGAACTGGCCGATGAACCAAATCGCCCTCAAGGTTATGCCGGCAATTGCAACAGGCTGCACCATGATTTTGAAACCCTCAGAGCTCTCACCACTCTCGGGCATGCTGTTTGCGCAAATTTTGCACGAGGCCGGTGTCCCTGCAGGCGTATTTAATCTACTCAATGGAGATGGCCTGGGTGTGGGCACTGGCCTTTCCGGACATCCAGACGTCGCAATGATCTCTTTCACGGGTTCCTCACGTGCCGGTATTGCCATATCAAAAAATGCAGCCGACTCATTAAAGCGCGTTTCTCTCGAACTTGGTGGCAAAGGCGCTAATATTGTATTCGCCGATGCACCCAAGGATGCAGTCGCCAAAGGCGTTGCACGTTGTTTTAATAACACTGGGCAATCTTGTAACGCTCCCACACGCATGCTTGTCGAGCGCTCACGTTACGACGAGGCTGTCGAACAAGCCAAGGCTCAAGCCGAGAACACGAAGGTTGCTGCAGCCTCTGAAAACGGTGCGCACATAGGACCACTTGTCAGCAAAGCGCAATATGACAAAGTACAGGGTTTAATCAAACGCGGCATCGAAGAAGATGGAGCTCGTCTGATAGCGGGCGGACTCGGTCGGCCCGAAGGATTGGAACGTGGATTCTTTGTACGCCCCACTATCTTTGCTGACTGCCATAACGACATGATTACCATGCAGGAAGAGATTTTTGGACCTGTGCTCTCCATGATGCCGTTTGATACTGAAGAAGAAGCAATCCAGATTGCAAACGACACCCCTTACGGTTTAACTAACTATGTGCAAACCGAAGACGGTGCAAAAGCCAACCGGGTTGCCAGACGCCTCCGATCAGGCATGGTTGACATGAACGGTCAGGGACGCTCTGCTGCATCACCTTTCGGAGGTTACAAGCAATCAGGGAATGGACGCGAAGGCGGCCATTGGGGAATGGATGAGTTCCTGGAAGTCAAAGCGATCGGCGGTTGGAATAGCGACGCTTAGTCCTAGTACACCCCTCCTTATAACGACCAACTGACCGAAGAAAAGACAGAGCCCTTGATAAATCCAACGATAGATCTACTCAAATCACACAGATCCATTCGCAAATTCACAGACGATCCTGTTACCGATGAACAAATTCGAGAAATCGTCTCTGCCGGGCAAGCTGCTGCGACTTCCAGCAACGTTCAAGCAGTCTCTGTTATTCAAGTCAACCAGCCGGCCATACGTGAAAGCATGGCCGAACTCGCCGGTGGCCAATCCTGGGTCACCGCAGCTGGTGCGTTTCTGGTGTGGTGTGCCGATCTTCGAAGGAGTGGTGCCGCCTGTGCGCAAGCAGGCGGCGAGTTCGAAGCTGGAATGACCGAGCACTTCCTGATTGCCACCGTAGATGTTGCGCTGGCTGCACAGAACGCAGTCGTAGCCGCAGAATCAATTGGCTTGGGCATTTGCTATATCGGAGGTCTACGCAATAACCCGGCGAAGGTGTCCGAATTATTAGAACTGCCTGAGCAGGTATACCCGGTATTCGGTCTATGCCTTGGCTACCCTGCTCAAGACCCAGACATCAAACCGCGTCTCTCTCTGGATGCAGTACTTATGCAAGATACATATTCTACAGAGCAGCAGGACGCACATTTCGACGATTATAATCAGCGCCTGGGCCACTACTATCAGACCCGGACAGGTGGCACTAAAGTCAGCCAGTGGACGGATGAGATGAAAAAATTAGTGGGTAAGGAATCTCGACCACACATGCGCGACTTCCTTACCGGTCAAGGGTTCAAGATGCGATAGCTAGGGAATGCTGTGCGAGAATAGCAATTGCATTGCGTAGGCACTGCATACGCACTGCATACGCACTGCATACGCGGCATATCGAACTATTCTCGGACAGCCTCCTAGGCAACACTTTAGAAAAAATACGACACTTCAAATTGCAAATTATCTTCTTCATCAAAACTGGCAAACGCGGCATCGTCCGCAACATTTTGAAATATGGTCAGCTGCACACTTGCTTTGAAGTTGCTGCCAAGTCGACGGCTTCCTTCTAACGTTATCAGTTGTCCCCCCTCATCCATATCTGTGATGACACCCAGCAAACCTTCCAACGATTGTTCATCGTTCATAACCAGCCGCAGGCCTATTAATAGATCGTTCTGAAACGGTTGATCAGCATCATCGCCTCTATCATCGTAGAGCCACTCTGTGACAATTCCCAAGTCAGCACCTGACTCGCGGATATCGTAGAAGCTGTATTCAAAACCAGAAACAACAGCCGCATGATCAGTAAATTCCTCACCTGATCTATGTACGATTTCTGCTTTTAGCAGCCAACTTTCCAACGTCGCTTGTATGTCAAGACCTAACTGAGTCTGTTGATAGTAGTAAGGAACTACCGAAGCACTAGAAGGGTTAATTCTGAACTGTGGTGCGCGCGCCGTACCGTGGAATACATGGGCACCAACATCCCATTGATCAAAAGTAAGACTGATTCTACCCGCGAAATCCACATGTCTGGATCGATCAGCTGATTCGTACAACGCATTGTCAGCATCAAGGCTCACAGGCAAACGCGGCCTACCATCCTCGCCAGGCAAAGTACGGGCGCGGAAACCAGGCAGCACGTATAAATCAATATCGCCCCAATCTCTGATTAAGAGAAGATTGATCATTGGCTGGCCCAGCTTGGCTGAAGAACCGTCGTTTTCTACCAAATCGGTTTGATTAATGACATCAACCAGATTACTGGACTCTGCGACTCCCCAAAATACTTTACCAAGTCCAGTATTAAGCTCCCAGCTTTCACCCAGCTGTGAATAGACAAACTCACGAAGATCAACATGACTTCTCTCTTCGTCATGCTGATCAAGTCGAATGAATGGAGTGACCGTAAGAGAACCTTCTTCTCCAATTGGTGTGTAAAACTCTATCTCGCCAAATAATGACGCATTGCCACTCTGATCAGCGCTGTGCGAGGCATCTTTCGGGAAAACCTGATATTGCAAGCCGACGTTTCCACGAGTATCCAACTCCGCATGCACAGAAGCTGCGGCTCCTAACAGGGCAACAACCATAGATAGTTTCAATACATTCATGGCGCGTTTTACCGAACTCTTTTTAATGCGTTGCTATCAAAGTCCTTATCTGTCAAACCAGTCTGAAATTTGTAGTCAGACCACTCTAGAATAGTGCTCTTACCCGTTTGCTCATTCTGCATTTCCATGCGGCCTGGGCGCCAAAATTTATCCAGGTATTGAGTGAACTCGCTGGCCTCAAGTGTTTTAAGCGGAGAATTCTTTCGATCAAAGTATTCAACTTTTACAGCAACTAATTTTTCCTGATCAATCCAGTTGATCAAGCGTGTATAGCCGGAGTGCTCATAGGCAGGAATTAATTCAATCTGATGAGTAACTCTACCTTCAAGATCAACATCTCCCAGATAGCGATAGGTGTACTTGTCCACTTCCTGAGAGCTAATGTCTTCGAAGGCAAACTCACTTCCCATGAACGGACCCGATTTATTTTTGGAGGATATCCGCTTTACACGCTTTAGAGCTGGTAAGTACAACCATTGCTCATCGGAATCTTTGGCGTGCGAGTGAGTCAGGCTGGCAGTTCCCTTCACGTCCGCTGGTTCATCAAAAATAGATATGCTCTTGTCACCATCACCCTGCACTTCCAGAACACGAGAGCGCATACGACGAATGCTCTTCTTTCCAGAGCGGTTGATGAGCGTCATCGTCATTGCCGATTTAGTATCGACAAAACCAGTATCCTGATCCTGAACAGCATTGGCTATTTCAAGGCCACGCTCTTGCGGAGTTTGTGCCCATGTCAAGGAACTGAATAACAACCCAGCAGTCAGCATTGTTAATGTTTTTTTTATCGAACTTGAATTCATCATCTTTTTTTATCCTTCCGTTAAGCTTGTTGCACGATCGTCAGAACACATAGCCTGAATTATTCATAAAAAATCAGGTGGGGCGGCCTTCCGTGGGGCGGCCTTGCATCGGCCATCCATTCATACGGGGCGGCCCACTGAGTTTCATGAATAATCCAGACTAAGCGCCTTGAGAAGCAGCGCCTGCCACTGCTACGTTCCCTTCTGTTTTCTTGTCGCCATCAACCAGCAACAACAGCGATGGCAGGAATAAGAAATCCACAATGAGTGCGATGGCAATCGTGATTGCCGTTAGTAGCCCCATTTGAGAGTTCACTTGAAAATTGGATTGAGCGATTACCAAGAAACCAGCCACCAGCACGATGGTTGTCACCGTTAGCGCCACACCAACAGTATTGAATGCATAGCGAATAGCATCTTCTGCATTCATTCCTCGCTCTCGTCGTGCTCTTAAATATTTACTTAGGAAATGAATCGTGTCATCTACCACGATTCCAAGTGTCATCGCGACAACCACTGACACAGCTAGGCCGACCTCTCCTACAAGCATGTACCAGACACCAAATGCCATAAGTGCAGGTGCAATATTGGGTATCAGACTAACTGCACCGAATTTAACTGACCTCAGTGCAAACACAAGAATCAACGATATCAGCACAAGAGCGATACCTGTACCAGACAGCATACTAATAATGTTTCGCATGCCGATATGAGAAAACATAATCGTTGGTCCCGATGGCACCGACGCAATATTCGGAGTATTTATTCTCATCCAATCCATCGAGTCCTGCTCAATGCGCAACATTTCACTAGTGGGAATTGTTTCAAGTGTTGCAGAGACACGTGTGGTCGATTTATCAAAGTTGATCTGATTGTTTAAATCAAGGCCATACGGCAGTGACATTTCGTACAGCAACAAGTATTGCGCCGAGAGTTCACGGCTCTCTGGCAGCTTGTAAAAAGCTTCGTCATCACCGTGCATGCTACGGTTAAGCCGTCTCATGGTTTCTGTAATCGCACTCACGTGCTGTACCTCCGGCAGGCCCAATAGATAGTTTTCAAATTTCTCTACATCAGCCAGAAATTCTGGACCACTGACACCGCCCTCTTCTTTAGAGTCAACCGAAAAATCTACAATGTACAAACCCGATAGTTTGTCTGTAATGTCATCGACCTCCACCCGAAATGGAACTGACTCATCAAAGTAATGAACGAACACGTCGTTAAGTTCATTCTTAGGTGCAATTAGCGCTAAACCTACCATGACAACACCCATAGTCCAGAACAGCGGGCGTCGAAAATTAATGACGAAATTCGCAAACCCGTCCATAGCTGTTGCTTTACTAACATCACGCACTTTAGCCTGCGCAGGCATGACCGCTGAAAACGCCGGTAGAAATGTTACTGCGAAGAAGAAAGCGAACATCACACCCATCGCAGTGATGTTGCCCAGATCGCGAAACGGAGGTGCGTCACTGGCATTCAGACTTAAAAATCCAATAGCGGTGGTTACCGATGTTAAAAAGATGGGAGAAAAGTTGATTCGAAGACTTTCAATGACAGCAGCTTGCCGATCTAAACCTTTTCGTAAATTTTGATAGAAGGTGACCAGATAATGCACACAGTCAGCCACTGCCAACGTTAATATCAAGGTCGGGGCAGATGCTGACGGTGGTGTTAATTTGAACCCCATCCAACCTGCGGTACCCATCGCTGCAAGAATCGACATCAGCACCACCAATACCGTGGCTATCATCGCTATCGGACTAGCTACCAGAACAAGCACGCCCACAATAATGACACCAAATGCAAGTGGAATAATGGTGGTCATATCGGTTATGCTGGCTTCAGAAAACGCCTGATTGAGAAGTACAAGCCCTGAACTTGTGAACTTGATGTCCGGGTATTCCTGCTCCATGTCTGCAACCATGGCTCGAACAAACGCGACTGCCTCAGCAAGGGCTACCATCGGATCCTTTGCAGTTCGTTCTGCAACAGGCAACGCTAGTTCTGCGTCGCTTAACTCTGATGGCATCTCCATTGTGATGTTAACGCCTGTGACCCTTGAGTCGGGTGCCAGAAGTTTCTTAACGATAGTCGGTTGTGCCATGGCAACACCGCGAATTCTCTCAAGCTCTTCAGCTGAAAGCGCATCCAGACCCTCTACCAGATCAGCAACGATAAGATCGTCCTCTTCAGCATCCATATGCTGGTAGTTAGTCAGTGAGTCAACACGAATGGAAAAAGGTATTTGCCAGGACCGCTCTGTTAAATCGAGCACTGCGGCTAGAGTTTCAGGTGAGAAAACATCACCGTTTTTTGGTTCTAGCATAATCAGCACGTTATCTGACTTGGTGTAAGCCTCCTGCAACTCTTCAAAAGCTAGTAGTTGCGGATTTTCTTTACTGAAAAACACTCTGTAGTCATTGGTAAAGGATAGATTTTTCCCACCTGTTGCCAGAGCCAATGTTGCAATAACAGTAAAAATTATCACTAACCAGCGATTACGAACCACCCACTCAGCATAGCTTTCGATCATTGATCGTTCCTCAGTCCAGTAAATTAAGCGATACCATCACGCAACTGCGCAAGAGTGTCAGTAAAGAATTCGGTTTCTAAATGAACGCGCAATGTCATCGTCTCCTCAGGACTCATCAATGGCTTCCAATCTAATCCATTGAGCATAACTTGCAGTAAAGTTGTTATAGATGTACCCGGGTCGCGAACGCCCATCTCAGTCAATGGTGTTGAAAAAGTACGTAACAACTGTCCGCCGTAACACATGGACCACATACCATAGACAAGCTCTGCAGCGTTGAGAGTGCCAGTTGGCAACGTACCTTCATCCATGGCATCTTGAAACATACTTGCACACACCGTGATTATGCTACTTTCCAGTTTTCGAAAAGAGCTAAGGCTTTCTTCACTCAGCTTGTTTAAAACGCCGTCAGCATGCACGTTTTGAAGCATATAGATATCACGAGGCTCAATATTCATCCACAGCTCATGACCTATTTGAAATGCAAGTAAACGCTCTCGATGCGAACCGTTGTAGGTAGCCGCCTGCTGACCCAGGGTATGTAATCCTGTCATTCGTTGCATACATAGCTGAATTAGTAATTCTTCTTTACAAGAAAAATGCTGATAGATCGTACCTTTGGAATACTCAGCTTGCTCCGCAACGCTATCCATACTGAACTGGTGAAACCCGTTCTCCCGCAAGAGACCTTTACCAATTTCAAGAAACAGGTTGTGCCTTTGCGCCAATTCTCTTTGTTTTCTTGTCTGAGCTGGCATAAGCGAGAAAGTGGGAGGTGTTCTAAACGATTGGGGGGGACAGTGACATGATCAAGGGAGCATAAAATCTCCTTCCGCGGGAGACTATAGAGCACTAAATCATTTTAAACAACCACTCAGTCAAAATATGACACAATGTATAATAATATCACTATGTCATTTTCGACTGCTCGATGGCTCTTTTGTGGCTCCCAACTCGCGCCGTTGAGTCAGAAAGGCCCCACAAACCCCCGCAAACGACATGCACACATTTACTGTGAATCTTTATATTGGAAGCTCAGCTTCTATTCCCAGAATACGAGGAAAACTGGAGTCCTTGACGCACTAAAAGCCAACCATTTTTGGCCAGTCTGGGGACAGAGCTCTGGGCGCTGATTCTTCACAACGTCCTAATCGAGGCGGTTGGCGCTGGCTGAGCTAACTAGATTAATTTGTATAAAATACCTGATCTGTATGGGTCACACTGCATCGTCTATAGCCATCGCTCTTGGTTGATATAACAACAAACCAAACAGCGCCTTGCACATCGGCTCTGTAGCCACCAATAATTTGAAGGTCAACATTATTATTTTCGTGATGCTATTTACACACCGATATTGCATCAGCAATATTAAATCAATCATCGAATTCAGTAGAAGAACAGCTTTTAAGAAGCAGAATAGAAAAACCAAATATCAAGGGCAGACCTAAGAACAATTTTAGATTCTTGCTAACCGTCGTTTTCGAGTGGTCAGTCATTTTTTTGAAATACAAGTAGAAGAATGCATATCGCTTGCTCCGTATTACTGTCTTCAGCTCGCTAGGGACCCCGCAATTGAGTAGAAATCCGATTTGTCAAAACACCCAAAAGAGATTTCTTTTAGTGCGACTGGTGAGGACATAAAGTGCCTCCTCTCGGCGGACTAATTGATATACCCATGGTTCACTTTCCCATACAACTTACCTTTCGATTCATAGGCTGCAATAATGCCTATCTACAGAAAATTTTCATCTAGAAAAATTGATTTCTCACCAATGTCATTCGCTAACCGACGCCGCTAGGTAAATTCTGACACCAACCATACACTGGAGTCAGAACTGAACAACGAGCAACGAATAGCCAAAAAATTTATCAGCGCTATGCGACGCCAACTGCCCATCTCATACCAGGCAGCTGACATGGCGTATCAAACTCTAGTCGAACGCTTTCTGAGAACCTTCACGATGCAGGTTCTGTGGCACAAAACCCGTTCGTTCGGCATCACGTGGCTGTGGCACCCACAACACTCTATCTGGGTGCATACCAGCGCCGTATACAGCTGAAACAGCAGACAAACGCATACGATTCAACAGCCGTGTGTCCACTTCACCGCACAAGGGGTGAATTCCGCCATTGTCGGCAACGACTTTTTCCCAAGCAGCCTTTCTGGCACCTAGCGTTGCAGGATCATCCAACACCGGACTACGAAGCTCATTGGAGTTCAGATCGACAATGATTTCATCGCCATCTTCCAGGAAAGCAATGGGGCCGCCCAATGCCGCTTCCGGACCAACGTGGCCAATCACCAAACCAACGGATCCACCGGAGAACCGTGCGTCAGTCATAAGGCCGACTACGATGTCTCGTTCTCGACACAGCGTCGTGATACGCGAGGTTGAATCCAGCATTTCAGGCATGCCTGGTGCGCCACTTGGTCCTTCATATCGAACGATAACCATGTCGTGATGCTGAAAATCCATGGGGGCCGCTTCCAGAGCATCAAGCAAGGCCTGCTCACCGTTGAAAATACGGGCCCTACCGACAAACCGATTATCGTCAAGGCCACCTTCAACACCAGCTAGTTTCAACACAGCACTGAACTCTGGAGATAAATTGCCACCTAGAACCCGCAGACCACCAGTGGGTTTGTAAGGCTTTTCAACGGGGTATACAACAACACCATCTGGCTCACTAGTGTTAAGCCGTGCGACTTGCTCAGCCAGTGTTTCACCCGTGCACGTCAGTGTGTCACCGTATAGCAAGCCAGCATCCAGCAACGCTTTGACAATAACCTGCACCCCGCCCTTGTCGTCAATATCCACCATGGAATACAAACCGTAAGGACGGGCGTCAGTTAGTACAGGGACTACATTCTGAGATAAGTGATTGAATTCCTCGGGCGACATAATGTCATCCGCAAAGCTCTTGAATCCAGCGGCTCGGGCAATCTCTGGCGCATGCAGAAGCACATTAGTAGAACCACCCACTGCCATGGATACAATCACAGCGTTGCGGATTGCATCCCGACTGACGATATCGCGAGGTGTATGACCACGCTCGATCATGCCCTGCAGATAATCGACAAGTTGTGCGGGGAATTCATTGAGACGGCGCGGATCATCTGATGGTGGTGCAACCATATGCAAAGGTTGCATACCCACGACCCCAATGAATGTCTGCATGGTGTTATAGGTGAACATGCCGCCACAGCTGCCGTACCCCGGGCAAGCTTCCATAGCAATGCGTTTTTTAAAATCCAAATCTGGATCTCCAGCAACCTGGAACGCAGAAACGATATCGATAGGTTGCTCTGTCACAGAATCTCTGCCCGGACGAATCGGACCATCAGACATGATAATAGCCGGCCGATCATGCTCAAGTAGTCCTGCCAAGGTGCCCACGGGTGGTTTGTCGCAGGCAACTACGGCAATGACACCTTCAAGGCCACTGGCACTAAGATGCTCGCATACAGTGTCATGGGTTACCTCTCGGCCAATCAACGAGTAACGCATTTCACGCGTGCCATTGCGCATGCCATCTGAAGTCGCCACCGTGTATTCAGGCTGGACAAGCCGCATCGACATCTGACCTTCACCACGCCCAAGTCTCTGACTGAGGTGATTATGGATTGCCTCGACCTTGCGTTGAACACCCAGGTAGCACTGGCTGTCACCCTTGGTGCCGATTACACCGACAGAAGGTTCATGGATAAGATCCAAGTCTTGCTTGAGTTCGCGTGCGACGCCGTAGGTTTGTGCATTACGGCCTGGGTTGTTATCAAAAACAACTGATTTGGATTTCTTGGACATTGAGATTCACTAAACGCGTTTGCTTTATCCCAATTTTGCCAGATTGCGGCAACCGGAAGCATCCCCAATCAAAATTCATTTGCAACTGAGACCAGATCAGTGGGCTAAACATCAGTTTCGAGGCCTTAAACGTAAAGATACCGACCTCGGTCGCAGGCTGGAGTCGGGTTTTGCGTTGAAAGCACAATTATCTTGCTGGTGCTGAGGCTTCTCGAGCACCTAGATTATCGGCCGTATCCGTCGAAACTGGCTAATCGGCAACCAGATTTAGTTGGCCGTTTTCACCCTGCAGCAATTCCAGCTCTTCAACAATAATTTGCGGGATCCAGGGATCCTTGAATTCAGGGATAGCTTCACCGTTTTCTACGGCTTTGGAAGCTGCCTGGTAAGTGTGCTTGAGCAGATCGTGTCGAGCTGTCATATTCCACTGAAAATACGGATCGGGAGTACGCCAGTTTTCACCATAAGTTGCCGCAAGCAATGCATCAGCCTGATTAGGAACCAGCACACTGACACCCGCTAGCTCAGCCCTCTGCAAAGGCAACACGACATCTCTTTCACAGACGTGGGCTAAATTGTAAGAGCAGAGCTCACTGGTGGAATCACGGTAGAAGAACAGAAAAATATCGACCGGTGGTAGGTCAGGCAGGTAGAGATGGAAATTCCCTAAATGACTGTCTGACGTTGCCACATTGTAGCCACGCTCTCTCAATACACCAACAATTCTGTAGTAATGCTGCGCCGCCTCTGCCGGACTATTAGCGTCAACAAGAATGCCAGCGTCAAAATCATCATCATACGCAATAAAATCACCACAGCGCACCTGGCCTAGCAGTGCACCATAGGCAACAAATAAGTCAGATGCCCCATCGATGTTGGCAATCGCCTCTCGCGCTAGTTGGTAGGCTTGGAAGATCTGCTCACGCCAGCCTTCTTCAGCGGCAGGTGGTTTGAATAAATAGCCCGCCTTAGCGCTTACCAGATAACCGGTGTCAAGTTTGGAAAATAAAGAGCCATCTCCAGTACCTAATGCACAGGCCTGATCGCAACTGATCTCAGTTCCACACGGCAGCACAACATTTACAAAGTAATGCGCTGGTAGTGCACTAATCAAACAATGAGCTGGTCGGAAAATAAACTTACTGGATACACCATCATCGTTAGCGATCAACGGGACATGCGTCAGTTGTAAATCATCAATTCTAATTTTAACCAAACCTGTCGTATGGTTAGTACAAACACCGTGCAACCAATGCTTGTCATCCACTCTAATCGTGGCAACAGGAGTTGGTAACGGTGCTGGCACTGGGGGGGCACTTAGAGGTATCGGACTCGTCTCACTTGATGTCGATGGAACTAATCGCAAATGACCTTTCGCGGCTAGTTTTGCCACAAATCGTCCCACATGCGGATCTTCACTCTTATATCGCGCGTAGCCATTACCTTCGCAGGAGTAGACGCATTCGAAACCTGAATCTGAAAGCGTGGCCCTGAATTCATCCGCACTTTGGAAGCGACGAAAATGTGTAGTGCCGAATTCCTTTGGACTGCCTGCATCAGCGTCAAGACGAAACTCAAAAAACAGCATGGAGTCTTTGTGCAAAACTTTGGATAAAGACTGCAACATGGCCTGTTGATCTGATTCGGAAATTGCATGCTGAAAAAATCGCGAATATATAATTACAGGCTTCGTAAAATCGACGACATGCTGTAATGATTCCACAGCGTCTACAATCGATGTCTCCACCGCAGCAACGTTATGCCTAGACATGGCAAATCGCTGAAGATCTTCACAGATGACTTGATCAGACACTGTAACTGAGTGACCCATCTGATGAAAAAACCGCGAATCCCGCCCGTTGCCGCATCCAACTTCAATGATATTAGCGTCGTTATTGTTCAACCACGATTGTACGAACACAGAGAACTGTGACGGAAATGTGGGCACCTTAGAGGTGGAATAAACGGATTGCCAATACTCTTTATTTGCAAGCATAGTTAGGCTGAGCTCCCAGAACGTTACGATTCTCCGATAACAAAGACAGGTAGCATCATGTGAGCCACATCCAGGCTGCAACGAGCAGCGGCAGAAGATCATGCACCTGCAAGACCACTACTGATAGTGTCTCCAGCCTTATCAAAACCGAAGGTATTAATCCACTCTTGGCGTTATTCATGGCCATTCGAGCAAAGCTTTCCCAGATATCCACACGAAAACCGCCAAAGGTTTTAAAGCCCATGGATTCCCATGCAACGATACTTAACGGGACAAATGGATCTGCCTACAAAATAATCTGGTCGTCCTTTTGCTTGATGAATTTAAGCAACACGTTAGCTTATTCCAGATTGATATTATCCGGCCAAGTCTGGGTTTTGCCAAGTATTTGTCTGAAACTAATAACAGTAAAATACTGTTAGTGTTTGTGAACCTTATCTGGTTACTAGCTCGAACCGCTGCTGTCTTCCTGACGAATTGCCGACATCTGTATTTCCAGCTGTCTCTGGAAGACTGCGCCAAGTTCGCGTACCTTCGCTTGATAGGCTTTGTTCTCAGCCGCAGGAATATCTGAATCTCGATACTCTGCCAATGTCTCGATCGATTCACGATCTAAGCTCTCGAAAGCATCAGACATTTTCTGGGCAGTCACTTTTTCTATTCCCAATGCCTCATAGGTAGCGCGCCCCATTCTAATTGAACTATCGTAAGTTTCTCTAATAATGTCACGGCAACCGGCTTCCCACAACTGATAGACATGATCTCGATCTGTGGCACGGGCTGTCACATGAAGGTGCGGATACTTATGAATTGCATACTTGACGAGATTGGTTATCTGATCTTTGCCATCAATAGCCACAATCAGAACCTTGGCATCATCGATGCCTGCTGAGTGTAATATATCGGATCGGGTTGCATCACCAAAATAGGCATGCATTCCAAATTTACTAATCATGTCGAGCTGTTTTGAGCTAAAGTCAATCACGGTTGCGTTGTAGCCTGCAGCCGTTAGCATGCGATTGACAAGCCCTCCGACGCGCCCATGCCCAGCCACAATAATATGATTACGCTCGGTGATTTCATCATCCTCTCTTGCTGGTTCTAAACAGAATCTTGGCGCGATCACACGATCATGAAAAATAAACAGTGCAGGTGTCAGAATCATGGAGAGTGCAACAACCAGTAACAACTGATCTGCCAAAGCAACTGGAATAACGGAGTTCGCAACTGTGAACGACAGCAACACAAAACCAAACTCACCCGCCTGTGCTAGACCCAGTGCGAATAGCCAGCGATCAGCACCCTTAATTTTAAAGACGTATGTCAAAGCCAACACAACAAGAGTCTTTAATGACATGAGACCCAGAGTCAAACCAACGATCAACACTAAATTTTCGCTGAGCAATCCGAAATTAATACCAGCTCCTACCGTCATGAAAAATAGGCCCAGCAGAAGACCCTTGAATGGGTTTATGTCTGACTCAAGCTCGTGGCGATAGTCACTATTCGCTAATACAACTCCAGCTAGAAACGTACCCAGTGCGGGTGACAATCCAACCAGTGTCATTAACAGCGCAATACCAACGACCATCATCAATGCTGTCGCTGTAAACAATTCACGCAGTTTGGCTTGGGAAATAAATCTAAATACAGGACCAGTCAGGTAGTTGCCAGCGAACACAACCGCCGCAACAGCCCCAACAGTTACGATGGTGCGCTGCCATCCTGCCAAACCATCCACCAGACTCATGCCACCACCATGATCCTCACCGCCTGACTCAGAGTGCGTTCCCTCAACTGCAGCTGTCACATCCATCAATTCCGGCATGACCAACAGAGGAATCAAAGCCAGCATCAAAATAACAGCCACATCCTGAAATAGTAAAACCGAAAAACTGGATTGACCAGCATCACTTTTCATCAAGCCCTTTTCGTTCAGGGTTTGCAGAACAATTGCTGTCGAAGACAGGGAAAAAATCATACCGATCGCCAGCGCGACCGTCCACGGTAGACCAAACAACATAGCCACAGCTGTGACAGCCACGATAGTAAGTCCGACTTGCCCACCGCCCAGACCCAGCAGACGCGCACGCATCTCCCACAGCCGTTTTGGTTCCAATTCCAACCCAACCAGGAAGAGCATCATGACGACACCAAATTCTGCGAAATGCTGAATAGAAACAACATCGACATCCAGAATACTCAGCAGCGGGCTAAGGAGAATCCCGGCGATCAGATATCCAAGCACCGAGCCCAGACCGAGCCGTGACGCAATGGGTACCGCCACCACACCTGCGATAAGGAAAATGAAAGTCAGGAGGAGTACATCAGTCATAACCACGGCTTATAAAGAGAAGATCGGCGATGACTATAACCCATATATCAAGCAACCTTCTTTAGGAGATCTAAGGTTTAGAGGTCTGTCGTTCGCGCCAAATCACTAATAATCCGCCAGCAACAATAAACAAGACACCTGGGAACAGAGAGTCAAACGGAGTTTCGTTGAAGAACATCCATCCAAGAAAGAAGGAAAAGGGAATACCAAAATATTCGAACGGCGAGAGACTGCTCGGATCGGCCATCCTGTAAGCCGTAATTAGACACAAGACAGCACAGCCACCAATCATTCCCATACCGATAAACCACAGCCAGTCGTATATTGAGTTCAGTGCAATCCAATTGCCAGTGAACATCACTATACCGAAGGCAGCAGCAAGAGCACCGACTGAGGCGTAGATTCCAATAAGCGCGGTAGGAACGTCCTTAGTAAAGAACCGAGTCGAAAGACTGGAAAACGCATAAAAGAGAGCCGCAATAATAGGCAAAATTGCAATGCGAGTGAACGCATCACTACCGGGTTGCATGACGAATACGACACCCGCAAAGCCTAATAAAACAGCAAATATGCGCCACCGCCCAACCTTATGCCCAAGCAGAGGAATTGATAGTATTGTTATAAAAAACGGTCCTGCAAATGCGAGCGTGGTCGCAGTAGCCAATTCCATATGCACAACAGCATAGTAAAAACTCATCTGTGCGCAAATCAATATAAGGCCTCGGCCAAAACCCAGCTTCCAACGGGCGATCTTCCAGCTAGCACCCGAAGTACGCCACTGCACCGAAAAATACAGAACAATTAAATTAGGCAGAACACCAAAAATATTTCGGAAAAAAGCGATCTGTTCAACCGGATAGCGAGAACCCATATGTTTGATCATGGCGCCTTGGATGTCGAAAAGAAGGATCGCCACCAGAATGATAATAACAGCTGTTACAAACGTACTCGGCGGTTTTCTCTTGTTCAATTAAAGGCAGTTCGGGTTGGGGAGGATCAAGCGTGTACTCAAACCTGGACAGACACGACTTGGAGCATACAGTATTGAACCATCCCAGCAATCAATGCGTCGCACAGCAAAATTACTAGACTAAAGATGAAATAATGCAAAATGGGCTAGGTGAGTTCAAAATACCAAAAAAGTAGATTCCTTTGAGGCAGTATAGTTAACCTTGAACATTGTAAATTACGGCTGTTTCGCTCGTTTACCATCAAAATTTAAGGAACTCGGAAAAAACATGAACCGCTTTGAAAATAAAATTGCTGTAGTTACAGGGGGTAGTGGCGGTATTGGCTCTGCCATTTGCCAACGTCTATCAGACGAAGGCGCCCATGTTGTCATTTGTGACTTGAACAGAGAGGCATCAGAAGCACTAGCAAATAAACTGGGCAATGCATCCGTTGAAACTGTTGACATCTCTCACAGCCAATCAGCGCGCGCCATGATTGAACGGGTTGTCACTGCACACGGTAGGATCGATGTGTTGTGCAACAACGCCGGAATTAACAGGCGCGGTGCACTGATGGACCTGAGCGAAGACGATTGGCATACAAGCTTTGCAGTCAATCTAACTGCCATGTTTCATTTGTGCCAAGCATCAGTACCCCACATGATCGCCGCAGGCGGTGGTGCCATCGTTAACACAGCATCGCAATGGGGACTGCACCCCGCCCCTGCGCACATTGCATACAATACCTCAAAGGCGGCTGTGGCCGCATTTACTCAAAATCTCGGCAGAGACTACGCTCCCGACAAAATTCGAGTAAATGCGGTCTGCCCTGGTGAGGTAAAAACATCCATGCTTGCTTCGGGGCTTGCTCGAACCGGCCGAACGTTTGAAGATCTGGACAAACTTATCCCTTACGGACGAATCGGCAAGCCGGAGGAGATTGCTGCGCTCGTGGCGTTTCTGGCCAGTGATGAAGCCGCTTTCATGTGCGGATCACTAGTGGAGATAACCGGTGCTCAAGCGGTTGCTTAAGCTTGTCAACGGTATATCGAAGGCTTGCTGATAACTCACTGAAATTTCCCAAAATGCATTTAACTATGTCAGCAGAATATTATATATGTTGCCTGATTTTGCTGTCTATATCAGGCTCAAGGTCGGTGGGTTTATGCTCGGAGAGAATTTCTCTCACCTTGGTGTTGGCACATGTCCTTGGCACCATCCTCTTCCCACACAGCGGGCGCCTGCCTGCCAGTTAGCGTGCTAGGCCGAAAATAGTCTCTCTGCAGTGTATCGATGGTGTGCTGTGCACTAAGGAAATGCCCCGCGCCATAAACCGATTCTTTAATCGCATCAAAGCCCAAAGTTTCTTCTGTAACCTCAATACCTCGAAGAATTCTGTAGGTCGGCGACAGCATTTCAGCATCAATAAGCATGGCTTCAAACGATGCACCCAGCAGGCTCACTGTGATGCCTGACGCCTCATAAATAATATTGTTTAAAGGTACGCCACGCTCTATACACGCCAGCGCAATATCAAAAACTTCCTCATCATTGCCAAGTGGCACTGAGTTAATTTCAGGGGCTACTGCACGCTTGTCATGCATTGCTTCTCTTGAGGAGAGTTTAGCCTTCGTCTACGCTTAAGCGTCATTGCAAACCCCTTGCTCGTTCATTTTTGGGTCATACAAACATCTGTTGAAGTAAGGCCTCTCTGCGGACGAAGTCTCCCTTGGTTAAATCAACAAATTTATGCAACCCCGTTTCCAGCGGATCTCTCTCATAAAGTAAGTATACCTTCCAATGCAGATAACCTTTCTCCATACCCATGGATTCAGTTGCATACAAACCTAAGCGAAGTTGAGCACGGTTACTCACAGCGAAATAGTACTAATCCAGAGCATTCAGAATGCGACACCATTCAGGAATGTCCCTGTTCGAAATTGATGGAACAATGCTCTAAAATCAATAGCACGCTTAGTCGGGATAATAAACATGGACGCACTTCAGACTCCAGAAATTATTGACGGTGGCCAAGGCCTGAATTTGCAGTGGCTTGATGGCCAGTCGGCTAGATTTCACGCAATCTGGTTACGAGATAATGCACTAGATGAAAGTACTCGATCAAAACGTAATGGACAACGGCTTATCACCCTTAGCGATATTCCCGCTGATACCTCCATCGGCTCCGCAAGTATCGAAAAAGATGAACTGGTCGTAAGCTTTCTACCAGAGAACATGAGTAGCCGTTTTCCATCCTCCTGGTTGAAGGAACATAGCTACGATCATCCAGCTGAGCCGCATCCAGGCTGGACTCCCAAAACGCTGGATACATGGGATGCTCAACTCTCACCAAAGAAGATAACAGGGCAATACGACGAAGTAACAAAAGACTCTGAAGCTCTGAGAGCATGGCTTAGCAGCATTCAACGATACGGCATAGCCAAGCTGGATAGAGGCCCTGTGGAGAACGGCGCACTACTAAGAGTTGCCGAACTCTTTGGCTATGTCAGAGAAACCAACTATGGCAAATGGTTTGAGGTTCGAACCAAAATTAATCCAAACAATCTTGCTTATACCGGTTTGGGGTTACAAGTTCATACAGACAATCCGTATCGAGACCCCGTCCCTACCCTTCAAATTTTGTACTGCCTGGAAAATTCTGCGCAAGGTGGAGAGAATCAGGTTGTTGATGGTTTTCGTGCAATTGATATTTTACAAGAACAGAATCCCAAAGGGTTCGAGATTCTCTGCCGCTATTGCGCTCGTTTCGAATATCGCGGCAGTAACGACGTGCACTTACAAGCCAGACGTCCCATGATAGAACTAGCTCCAGATGGTGAGTTGATTGGACTGCGATTTAACAATCGAAGTACTGCGCCTATCTCCGATGTACCGTACGATCAAATGCAGGATTACTATAAGGCTTATCAACATTTAGGCGACATCATCAACAACCCAGAATTGGCCGTTGAATTCAAATTGGAGCCTGGAGACTGCTTCATAGTAGATAACACACGAGTTCTGCATGGCCGTACAGGCTACTCAGCACACGAGGGGTCCCGTTGGATCCAAGGCTGCTACGCTGACAAAGATAGTCTGCTTTCGTGTTTGTCTGTTCTGCAGCAATCACGACCTTTTAGCCATGACTGATCATTCACAACTAAACGCTAAAACCATTGTCCCGTTCCTGGCAGATATTTTTCACAGGCGCGGACACGAGGAATATTTGGGAGAATCTGTCACCATGGCTGAGCATATGCTCCAGGGTGCCTACTTTGCACAACAACAGGGAGAGTGTGATGAGATTATCGTGGCAACTCTGCTACACGACATTGGTCATTTCACCAGTGAGTTCGGCATATTCTCTATGGACGATACGACAGACCGATGGCATGAAGATGCGGGCGCTGCAATCCTTGAACAGTTTTTTCCAGTTCTGATTACAGATTGCGTGCGCTACCATGTCGCCGCAAAACGCTACCTATGTGCGACTGACACAGTTTACTTTGATCAATTGTCGACAGCGTCAGTACATTCACTGCAATTGCAGGGAGGTCCAATGAACGATGCTCAAATCGCTGAATTCGAACGCAATCCAAACCTCGAGGCAATCCTCAAGGTCAGACGTTTTGATGATCAGGGAAAATTACCAAAATTGGAAACACCCCCCTTTTCACACTATCAATCAACAATTCAAAAAATAGTTGATTCACATCCAAATTAGATAATGCTGCCAATGAAAAAAGTCATACTAATTATTATAGACGGAGTGGGCTATGACACCATGGTTTCACAGTGCGGCTACCTCGAATCCTCAGTAGAAGCAGGTATTGCGAAGCGTTGGAAAATGCAAGCCTGCCTACCAACACTCTCTGGCCCTCTATATGAAACGTTGCATACCGGGCTGTCTCCGATTGAGCATGGAATCTTGTCGAATGATGCGCTAAGAGCGTCGACAGTACCCAACATTTTCAATCTGCTGCATGGTGCAGGGCATGTGACAGCAGCCGTAGCGCATAGTTTTTTCTTCAACCTATATTGTGGGCGAACGTACAACATAGTTGAGGACATATAAATTGATGATCCCACGCTGGCTATTCAGCATGGGCGATATTACTCAATGGAGGCTTATTCGAGGGCAAATCCGGTTCAACCAGCCGATATCGATCTCTATGCTCAAGTCAACACACTGGCTCGCCGTTTCAGTCCGGATTACATGCTGATTCACATGTGCGCTGGGGATACCTTGGGTCACTTGTATACATCGGACTCACCCGAATACCGCAGACAGGCATGGACATCAGACAATGCCCTCGCTCGAGTCATGCCTACCTGGCTGGATCTCGGATATCAGATTTTTGTAACCGCTGATCACGGCAAGAATGTCGACGGACAGCATGGTGGAAATGAAAACCTTACCCGCGATGTCGCCTTCTATTACTTTGGGTCGCAACAATGTGTCGCTGATACCAATGTAGTACTGGACCAACGACGAGTAGCACCCACTATTTTTCAGACCTTAGGTGTAGACCCGTCCGTTTTCCCACTTCCGGGTATTCTGCAAACCGACTAACTGGAATGAATCCCATATCCACTTGACTTATAACAACCTGCCCGTCAATTTTTCAATGTTTTAGAAGATGATGCATCGCCTATCCGCATTTGCCGAAGCGGGTATAAAAACCATAAACAACGGTCCGATGTGCTGGACGCCTGATCGCCTGCCCATGCTGGGTCCCTTGAGTGAAAACCATGGTCTGTCGCTTGCCAGTGGCTTCAATGTCGGCATTGGCACTGGTGGAAGATCCGCAGAATTTCCAGCGCACTGGATGGTAAATAGTAAACCACATTTTGATTTACCTATTGTGCCTGCAGATCGATTCGGAAATAATGTAACCCAAGATACGGCGTTGAAATCGGTTCAGGCTTGTTATCGCAAAGGCTACCGACTACCTGACACCATCTAACATCCTTGCCCATTAAAGAGATCAACTGTTATGCCAATGATTAGAGTCGAGATGTTTAGTGGTCGTAGCCACGAACAAAAACAAAAACTGGTAAAAGCCCTAACAGATGCGTTTATCGAAACTGCAGGCGGTACTCCCGAATCTGTGCAAATTATTTTGACTGATGTCGAGAAAGAGCACTGGAGCGTTTCAGGAAAATTGAAATCTGACAGTCAATCAAACTAAAGGGAAATATAAAACACATTGATTGCAAGTACCCAAAAATTCGTAGACCCTCTACGAGGGGTGCTTTCGCGTGGCTCTTTACATTCTTTAAACCCTAAACAAACAGGCCAGAAACATGTCAGATCCACATTTAGACTCCATGATGGAAAACCTCTATTGGTGGGGTATTCCAACACTGTTTCGATGCCCAAACGAACCGCCAGAAGGGTGTGATATTGCACTGGTCGGTGTTCCTCACTCAGCGGGTAATGGGACTACCGAACGCGATCAGCATCTGGGGCCTCGAGCTTTGAGAAATGTGTCTGCCATGCAACGTCGCATGCACGGAGACTTTCAATTGGACCCATGGAATAGCGCGAAAATTGTTGATGTTGGAGATGTTCCATTTCCACGCGCCAACGACAACGAAGATTGCATTCAACAGATTACGGATTACTACAAAGTTCTGGACGCCGCCGGAGCCAGACCAGTGTCTGTTGGTGGGGATCATTCAATAACTGGAGGGATTGTACAAGCGCTCGGTAACGGGAAAATCACTAATGGTGAACCTGTTTGTTTCTTGCACCTTGATGCACACACCGACGTCTTCACCAAGGTTGATCATTTTCTGGGTGCAAAAAAATCTGCAGCTCATTGGGGTGCCTACCTTGCAGATGCAGGCCTTGTTGATCCGACGCATTCCATGCAAATCGGTTTACGTGGACACGCACGAACCCTAGACTGGCTCGAGCCTTCATACGAATACGGATACAACGTAGTCACCATGAAGGAGTATCGAGCGCGAGGTGCTGCGGATGTCATAGCACAAATCAAAGAGGTGCTTGCAGGAAGGCCGGTCTATATCACCTTCGACCTAGACTGCCTCGACCCTAGTATTGCGCCTGGAGTATCTAACATTGAAGCTGGCGTAAAAGGATTCGATATAGATCAGGCCGTCGAACTACTTCAATCCGTACGCGGTATGAATATAATCGGTGGTGATGTGGTTTGCATGATGCCCACAAAAGACAGTCCCAATCAGATAACAGCATTAACAGCTGCCGCTGTGATGTTCGAAATGATTGCCATGATGGCTGAGAACGTGACCAAAGTCTGAGGCGAGCACGTAGCTTGCCAACGATTAATAGAGTGGGACGGATAAGCTTTATATCCGTCCACCCTACTGCAGACTTACTGCCCCTGTACCTTGCGTCGGTACATGCCTTGGGCAATGCGATCGATAACCATGGCACACAGCAGAATGGCAAGACCACCTAGCAATCCCTGACCTTTGGCAGCGTACTGCAGCGATTCCAGAATCAAGGCGCCTAAACCTTCTGCTCCGATAAGCGATGCAATAACTACCATACTCAATGACATGAGGATGGTTTGATTAACACCAGTCATAATCGATGGCAACGCTAATGGTAGCTCTACATTTTTCAAAAGCTGCCATTTAGAACACCCAAAGGCCACCGCTGCTTCCTTGGTAGTTTCAGGCACACCCTTCATTCCCAGAGCTGTCAGACGGATAACGGGTGGCATGGCAAATATCAATGTTGCCAAGACACCAGGTGGCTTCCCTGTTCCAAAGAATGCAATGATAGGAATAAGGTATACGAAGGCTGGCATCGTTTGCATGAAGTCGAGTACCGGCTCAGCAATGGCGTGGGCCCGACGAGATTTACCAAACCAGATTCCCAACGGTATACCGATCAATATACACAGGAAAGCGCCTGCCCCTATTAACGCAACCGTTATCATGGACATTTTCCACAAACCCATAAACGCCAAATAGGCTAAAGAAGCTGCAGTAAATATTGCTACTCTAGGGCCAGCAAGCCGATATGCCATTACGACAATTACGATCATGACCACAGGCCACGGCGTATCGATCAGAACGATTTCCAGCGCATCAAGAACTGTGCGAATAATTGCAGTGATACCGTCGAAAACATCACTGAAATGAATGGCTAACCAATCGAATCCAGCATCACCTTTCTTTGAAAACTTAGCAAGATACTCACGTCCAATGGGAAATTCCGTCAGTGGAATTTTATCGCCTAGAAAGCCATTGGTTATAGCTGCCAGTTTTCCATCAGGGTCGGCCACAGTAAAACGGAACAAGGTTAACGGCCAGATCGCAACCAACATGAGACCACCAAACCACAAACCTGGCTTACTGGTGCCTGAGGACACGCTGGCAGGTTTTGCGCGCCAGGTGAGGTACTGTTTTTCGTAAGCGAAGTTTGCATACAAGCCTTCTAGCGCTTTAACGACAATCAGTATTGCAATTCCAGTTAGAAGAATACTACTGGCTTCATTGGCTGCTAATTCAGCATTTTCACGCGCTGTTTCTGCAACTTTACCTAAGTTGTCTGCAATCTTTTGTTTGGCTGCTGCACCTGCTGCATCCCCAGCAGCTATAAGCTCTTTAACTTGAGTTTCTCGTTTAGCGATATTCTCTGAAAGTTTTTCAAAGCGAGCAATTTGATCAGCCCCCAGCTCACCCCACAGACCTCTTCCTATTTGTACAAACGCAAAAAGCTCTAGTATGAGGAAAGTCCAGAAAAAGCCCCACACACCACGAAAGGCCGCCCAAACAGGCCCAAGAAGCGCTGCATATGAATTCCACGACACAACAAACCCTGTGGCATCCTGAATCTTTGAAAAAGCCTCCGAATAGAACGGAACGTTCTCTTGGACGAATTCAGTAATGGATGCAGTCTGGGTACTTGGTCCAGACTCTAAACCAGTATCGCTGCTCATGCTTTTCCTCCCTTGATGCCTTTTAACAAGGTTGCTCTGGTAACCACACCGACATCTTTGCCATCATCATCTGTGATGATGATGGGGTGTTCCGTGGTTGTGGATATATCAATCAAGCTATCGAGATCAGTGCCGTGATCCACCCTAGGGCTTTGCGAGAGATCGTCAATGGCTCGCGGTACAAACGTGTCGATTGGCTCCATAATTGAGCGAGCAAATACCAGCTTGAGTTTGGAGATCCCTTCTACAAAATCGCTGACGTACTGATCGGCAGGCTGAGTAACGATTTCTTCAGGTGTTCCTATTTGAACAATTCTGCCGTCTTTCATTATGGCGATTCTGTCACCAATACGAATAGCCTCGTCCAGATCATGAGTAATAAATACGGTGGTCTTATTCATCTCTGCAGATAGGGCCATAAACTGATCTTGAAGCTGCCGACGTATTAGCGGATCTAGCGCAGAAAAAGGTTCATCCATAAGAAGCACTTCCGGGTCAGAGGCAAGCGCTCTGGCCAAGCCCACCCGCTGCTGCATACCACCAGATAATTCCCTGGGAAATCGGTCTTCGTACCCATCCAGGTTAACGCGCGACAAACACTGTTGAGATACTTCCCATCGTCGCGATTTAGGCTCACCCCGAATTTGCAATGGAAAACCTACGTTGTCGCGGACAGTCCTGTGCGGAAGCAACGCCATGTGCTGGAAAACCATACCGATATGTCGAGCCCGTAATTCTCTAAGCTCACTTGCCCCCATGGCAAGGACATCTTTACCCAACATTTGAATGCTGCCAGAAGTAGGTTCAATCAATCTGTTGAGATGTCGAACCATGGTGGATTTCCCGGATCCGGACAAACCCATAACGCAGAAAATTTCTCCACGCTTCACTGTGAAGGAACAATCAGCTATACCCACGACACAAGCAAACTCTTCGAGTACTTCTGGTTTACCGAGCCCTCTTGTTCTAATAGCCTCAAGAGCTTCATCTGCACGCTCCCCAAAAATTTTCCAAACGTTTTCGAGAATGATAACGTCATCAGTCATAGGGTATGTACATCCGTAGCCAGGGAAAGGTAATTTTGCCGGAAGGATCCGAAGAGGTCCTGAAGGATAAAGCGATCAAGCCGAGGTCACATTCAAACAAATGACCACGACTTGCAGCAAATTACAACCGTGGAATCTTACTGTAACCAGCTATCAACAATTTCAGCGTTGTCTTCTACCCATTTCGCCGCAAACGTTGCAGGATCTTGCTCCTCAACAACCAGCGCGTAAGTCATTGCTGAAACAGTGGCTGTGTCCAAAGCTACTTTTGAGAGCATCGCCGCCGCTTCTGGCTGATCAGTCTCTAAAGATGCTGCGTAGTGAATGTGCAGGTAAGCTGAACTCCACGCAACACCCGCAGTGGACTTGCTTAACCACTCTGGATCGTCAGTGGGTTGAATCACATTCCACTGTGCAGGGTCATGAGCCGGCTCTTTCAGGATAACCAGATCGTGAAGCGCGAACATGTGATGCGGTGTGTAGCAAAAGAAAGTGATGTTTTCACCTTTGGTAACCGCCGAATCAACTTCCGCTAATGCCAGACTCTCATCTATTTCTTTCAACTTCATCGTAGCGTCATAGCCGTACGACTTGGCGCGAATTTTTTCAATGGGAGTTGATGCCCAACCTGCAGCACCAATCCAGATTTCACCCATACCGTCACCATCAGTATCGAAGTTTTTGGCCATTTCAGGGTCAGTAAGATCGCTCAAGTTTACGATTCCAGTTCTCTCAGCAGTACCCTTAGTCACACACATTGCCTGGTCACCAGCAACGCCGTTAGGATTCTGTCGAACTGTCTTCTTCTCTACAACATACTTCTTGTTCAAGTTGACCTGGTTCGGCATCCAAACTTCAGGGTGCACATGCATCGAACCCGAATCCATGGCTTCAAACACAACCGGGTTTGTGCCATTTTGCAATTCAACCTCTAAACCCAGGTTGTTCTCCATAGCAATTTTAAGTACGTGTGCAGTGACCAGAACTGATGGCCAGTTAGGCACGCCGATTACGACATCTGCCGCTTGAGCGACTGTGCCATAGGCGGATATAGCTGTGGCACAGCTAATGGCCAAAAACTTCTTTGAATGCATAAATATTCTCCAAGTTGTTGTAATAATTACTGATAAACAGGTTCTGATTCTTAGATAAAAAATGTACTTGACGGCCATCCTACTGATTTACCGAGAGAATTTCCAGCATGAAACTCGAATAGTTCGAAATTCGAAATATAAAAAACAATGAAAAAAATGCACTGCCATGCAGCATTTTGCACAATAATAATGATTATTCCGCATTCAGTGGATTGGTTGTGAATATGTATTCATCTGCCATTCACAACCACTCAACACCCAAAATCAGCAGCTATTTCCTTGTCTTAAAAGACTCGCTCAACACGCAAAGTAGTTCAAATAGCAAATTAGCCCCCGCCAGAGCTGTATTACCCACTGGGTCAAAAGCGGGGGACACTTCAACAAGGTCTGCCCCCACACAGTGCAGCCCCATGCACCCACGAATTAGCATTTGAGCTTCAAGAGTGGTTAATCCACCGATTTCAGGCGTACCCGTTCCAGGAGCAAACGCGGGGTCAAGACTATCGATATCAAAACTGATGTACACCGGACCGTCACCCACTACTCTGCGGGCCTCTTCTATAGTTTTATCAATACCCAAACGATAGAACTCTTCCATATAAATGACACGCATTCCACTATCGTGGCTGAACTTCCAAAGGTCACGATCGTTTATGGATCCACGTATGCCAATCTGAACAGTACGCTTCGGGTCGAGAAGCCCTTCTTCCACCGCTCGACTAAAAGGCGCACCGTGGTGAAATCTTGAACCCATATAGTCATCGCCAGTGTCACAGTGGGCATCTATGTGAATCATACCCACTGGCCGCTCCGCCGCGACGGCACGCAAGATTGGAAGACTGATGGAGTGATCCCCGCCAACAGCAAGAGGAATAATATTTCTCTCGCAAATGCGATCAAAAAAATCCTGGATGCTTTTGTGGCTTCCTACGAGTTCAAATGGTGAGGGTACCCAGGCATCACCTAGATCAGCTACCCTGCACACTGAATGCGGAGCAGCTCCTGTCGCCTGGTTAATCATGCGAACCATAGTGGACTGATTGCGTACTTCTCTAGGTCCATGCCTTGCACCTGGTCGACTGGT
>JBLIIE010000022.1:0-45445 GCA_047634635.1 Granulosicoccus sp.
CGTCCAATTTTAGGTTTGTTGAACATAATATGATTCCTGTAGTAAGTTGTATGGTTGGTGCTCAAGCAGATCAGCCTTTACACCGATATTGTGAATTCAGCACTCGCACTCGGTGGGTAATAGATCTAGGTCAGTGGTAGTAAGTGCGAAGACCTGAGTCACTTTATAAGCGTTGATAGAGCCCTCGACAAACGACAATTTCTCACGCAGACTTACTAAAACTAAGGCGGATTTATGTCTCGACGAATTTACCCACTCAATGCGCTGCGTGTATTTGAAGCAGCCGCACGTCACTTAAGCTTTGTGGAAGCAGCTGAGGAACTGTCGGTGACGCCAGCTGCTGTCAGTCATCAGATAAAAAAGCTGGAGGAGTATTTGGGCCTCCCGCTATTCCGGCGCAGACAGAAAGGTCTATTGTTGGCAGAATCTGGACAGTTGCTGGCAACAGAGCTTCGTGATGTATTTCTGCGACTCGATACTGCAATGGAACGTGTTTTGGACGACGACTCACAAGCCACTCTCTCGTTGAGCGTCGCACCCACCTTCGCGGTTATGTGGCTAATTCCACGTCTGCACAAATTTTCTGCATTGCATCCAGATGTCGATGTACGAATCGCAACGAATCTCAGTTTGGTTGACTTTCAACGTGATGACGTCGATGCGGTAATAAGGCTTAGTAAGGAACGCCCTATCGATCTAGAGGCGATTAAACTGTGCGACGAGGCTGTTACGCCTATGTGTAGTCCGCATCTGCTGGAGGGCCCTGATGCTTTAAAGACCCCAAACGATCTAAGCAAGCACGTTCTATTGCACAATCACTCAATGGATTATGACCCCGATGCTCCAGTCTGGCGTTCTTGGTTAAATGCAGCGGGAGCGAGCGATGTCGATGACTCGCGAGGCACCCATTTCAGCTTACCTGATCATGGTTTACAGGCCAGTATGGATGGTGAGGGTGTCGTTTTGGGATGGCGATTTCTCGCACGCAAACATGTTGCAGCGGGGCGTGTTGTGGAACCTTTCGATCTCGTCCTGCCGCTAGAGTCCAGCTTCTATCTAGCATACCCTGAAGCGTACACTCGCCGACCAAACATCGTTAGCTTTCGTGAGTGGTTATTAAACGAGATTCGCGAGGATATGAACACCGAAACCTTTTTGTAAAAAAGGCGTCGCTAGTTACAATGCAACGACGCATTTTTCGCTCATTAAACATTGCTGGATAATCGATATATCCTTTGGAATCACCACCTAAGATAGTATCTCGATTGAGCGATACAATGAAGTTCAAATCTGTATCAGCGTCATCATCAAATTTTTCAACAACGTGTAGATAGGCAATAATAATTAGACCTAAATGCTCAACCAAATAAGTGAATAAGTGAATAAGTGAATAAGAACTTTGGCTGTCCATTTTTTATATAAAGCACTCAGTCCAGCAAAGTTACTTACCGTTACTGACTTTTTCGTGGTGTTGATCGGGAGGACGATCGTAGTCAATCGCTTAATGGAGAGGTCCCAATTCCTAAGCGAAGTCCGAAAATTAAGAATTAGCACAAAACGATGACTGCACAAATTGAAACTGTAAACAAGGATCAAATGCGTATTCGTTGGCATCAAAAAAGAGGAGGATCCTGTCGCTCAACGGATGCATGAATTACGACCCGCAGGAAAATAAAATACGTTGTACAGGCGTTTATTGTGCAAAGTTGCGCAACTAGAGACCAAGGTAAACGAAATAGAAAGCTGGGAAAGTTACATATCAACTTGCGCTATGCTGATTTACAACATGGGGTGCAAGTGCACTCGCACCATAAAACGTTTGTTCTAAGCACAGTGATGATCTATATGAAACCCATTCAAAGCGAATCTGAACGACCCCTAACCACAAGTGATGTTGATGTCGACCTGGTACGCTCTGGCGATGTATTTTCGGGTCGTTTTCGTGCGATGGCAAGCCCTTGCGAAATACTTGTCGATACCACCGATGCCATAGTTGCACGCCGTGTTATAAGAGATGTGGTTACTGAAGTTCGCCGCATTGAAGCAAAATATAGCCGTTACCGCAGCGATAGCGTAATTTCTCAATTGAACAACAGTGAAGGTCGAGAGCGAGTGCTTGATCCTGAAACAGCGCGTTTATTCAACTTTGCAGCTCAATGTTACACAATCTCTGGAGGTGCATTTGACGTCACATCTGGCGTGTTACGTGAAATTTGGTGCTTTGATGGTACCGGTCACATCCCGTTGCAAGCTGATGTTAAGGCTCGTCTCGAACGAATTGGTTTTAATAGGCTCCAGTTCGATGGTACGACGCTTACCGTGCCTCAGGGAATGGAAGTTGATTTTGGTGGCATTGCTAAGGAGTATGCTGTGGATCGGGCTATTGCTTGCGTGATTGCAGCAACACCTACAACAACAGTTCTCGTGAATCTGGGAGGAGATTTGGCGGTGACTGGTGCGCCGCGATCAGGTCACTGGTTCGTAGGTCAAGAGTCAGCTTCTGCAGATAGAGAAGTTGCTCCCCAGAATTCAATCTTGTTTGAACTTTCACTTGGTGCACTGGCGACCAGTGGTGATCGCTATCGTTCGATTGTCCTCGAGGGACGTCGCTATGGACACGTGCTAGACCCTCGAACAGGTTGGCCAGTCGAGGACTCACCGAATTCGGTGACTGTTGCTGATATGCGCTGTACTGAAGCTGGTGTACTGTCTACGCTTGCGTTATTGCAGGGTTTAAATGCTGAGGCTTTTTTAGAGCAGGCAGGTTGTAAGTTTTGGTGTCAGCGTCTGCCTTGAATCAGAGCCTCGGGTAGTCATTTCAAGTATCGGGATATTCGATTGTGCTTTGAAATGGAAATATCAGCTTCGCATCTAAGCCGCCTAACGGCCGCATGCTTAGCTGGACGTCTCCACGCAGGGCCTTCATGATTTGCTGCACCAATGCTAGGCCTAAGCCAAACCCCTTAGTTGTGTTTGTGTTGATTCTATAGAATCGTTGGAAAATCAGATCCCCTGCATTCTCTGGGATTCCAGGCCCGCGATCCTTGACGCTCACAACAATGTTTTTATCTGTGTCGAAATTGATTTCAACATCCACCATTTGTGTACTGTACTTCAACGCATTATCCAGAATATTACCCACCGCGATTGCGACAAGACTCTCTGCGCCATTGAACATAATTGGTTCTTGGCCTTGAGATCTTACGAAAGCTATTCGTTGTTCCCAATCCGGGTGTAGTGCAGCTCGTTTAGTAATTTCATTGTGTACAGTATCTTGCACATTGAATGGCTGTACTTCAAAATATTCATCTGGTTCTGCACTCTGTAATCTGGACAACAGCAACAGCCCCTCGGTGACTTGAGTAGCGTTGTCCACACAGCTTTCAATATTGTTTAAGTACTTTTCTTGTTCAGGTACTTTTGACAGAAACCGCGCCGCATCCAAGTTTGCTTTGATACCAGCCAGGGGCGTGCGCAGCTCATGGGATGCATCAGCACTGAATTGTCGTTCTGTCGTTAGACTCGTGCTCACACGCATAAAGAGCCTGTTCAAAGCGACAATTAAAGGGCGTAGCTCTGTAGCCTTGTCTTTGATGTCGATGGTGTCCAGTGCATCAGGAGTACGCCTATCGAGCTCCTGCGTCAATTGTATAAGAGGCTTAAGTCCATAGCGCGTACCCAGCCAAATTACTCCCAGAATAACTATTGTCACTAACAGAAATGGCAGAAGTATGTATTCAATTGATTCGCTACTGAGCTCGTGCCGGAGCATCTGGCTTTGCCCCGTGTAGAAGGTATACCCTGTTGTTGGGTCCTGCAGACCGAACACGTGCCATTGGTTATTACCCTTTCCGACTTTAAACAATCCTGGGGAGGCTTTTTCAAGATGCAACAATGGTGGCTTGTGAGAGGCAAATAATGTGTTCCCTAATGGATCGACAAGTTGCAGATAAAACTCATTATCGTAGACATCAATATCCTGATTTTCCCCAACCCAGTCACCAAGTCCCTGTCGAAGTCGAACGAATTCATCTAGTAGAGCGGGAGTCTTGGAGGCATCTCCTTCCCTGAGCTCCAATGCAATGACGGAAAATAGAGCACGGCCCGTTGTAATCATATGTCCGTCGAGTATTTCTCCAAATTCGTGGTCGGCTGTCCGTTTTCCAACCACCATGGTAATACTCATCAATACGAGCAAAGACAACAAAAGAAAGGCCAACAACCGATATCTTAATGATTGTCGAATTGCCTTAGGTATCAATCTATCGGTCTGCAACTTATCCAAGCCGATACCCCGACCCGCGGACGGTTGTGATCACATCAGCGCCTAATTTTCTTCTCAGTGAGTGGATGTGCACTTGAATTGCTTGAGCTGTGCTGTCATGCCCGATATCTTCGAGCATGCTCAGTAATGTATTTATGGATACAACCTCACTCTCTTTGAGTATCAAGGTTTCGATGATCAGATACTCAATTGGTGTCAGTGGTACGGGTTTTTCGTCGTGTAAAAGTTCTTTTGACAGCGGATTTAATACTAGCTGACCTACGCTTAAGGACTCATTGCTGCGGCCACTGCCTCGTCGTGCTGCCGCTCGGATACGCGCGGCCAACTCATCGGTTGACACAGGTTTGGTGACATAGTCATCAGCTCCATGATCAAGACCGGTCACTCGATTCTTGATGGAATCTCGTGCAGTAAGAACAATAATTGGGATGTCAATAGAAACTTGGCGGATCTGTTTCAGTAGATCGATTCCATCAATATCTGGCAAGCCAAGATCCAGAATGAGGGTGTCAAACGATTGCTCCTGCAATAACCGCAGAACCCCCTGGCCTTTGTCCAGCCATGTAAGTCTGAAGCCGCGACTTCGCAGCCCTAATTCAAGCCCTTGACCAATGAGCTGATCATCTTCGACCAAGAGCACAGAATACGGCACAACCACGATCTCCTGGTGGATGTTTATCCACTAAAAGTCGTACAGTATACTGAATAGTACGGCATCCACATCCGGATAGAGTTCTAGTCCTTTGAGTTCCCCGAACTTGCCACTTGGCTCATCGCCAGACTGCAGATAGTACTCCAGCGCAACACTCCAGGAATTATGCTGATTGACTTGGCCGTACTCCAATCCAACTGTATACCCTGTGAACTCTCCGACTCGATAATCTGCAGAGGCGAAACGGCTTCTGTCACCGCTTTGAGGTTCCTCTCCAGATATGAGAAAAGGGGTATAAAAATCTGCCGCACCCTGTTGATAGAATCTAAAGTGAGGTTGCAGGAATGTTCTATTTGACAGCGATTTCCGGTACTTTAAATCAATGGTGTGTGAACTGATGCCCCAGTCATCCAACATGAAACGATAAGAGGTATCCAGTACATCCCCACTACCTCCCATAAAGCGTTTGTATTGACCATATACACTGTGTTTAGTGTGTGAATCGGGACGATTTTCAAACACGACACCCGGTAAGTTAGATTCCCGTGCATTTTCAAACACAGGTGCGCCGGTAAGTGGATCCACAAGCGAGACAATCTTGTATGGATCAGTCAGGTAGCCATCAGCTGCACTCAACGAATAATTTATCTGAAACAGGCTATTCGCATCGATCACCTGCGTAACCCCAGCGATCAGGTCGATCAATGTCTTATCTTGGCTTCCTGATTCTCGAAATACGGCCTCACCTTGAGATTGCATCAAAGCAAACGGTATCGGCGCGCCACCCACTGGTTCTATGGTGTCACTGGCCAAGGCGATGCCTGTAGTTACTGTTGTGTTGTTACTGTTTAAATTCTTAGCGAACGAGGCACTGGTGCCGATGGACTGATAATCGTATTCTTTGGATACATTAAATCCCAGTTCAGATTGGGTTCCCCAAAATGCAGGCCGACTCCAGGTAACAGCCAGTGCTGCACGAGTATCCTGAAACGTATCGTCCAGCGGTATGCTCCGCCCAGGTGTGATGTAGCTGCCATTACCTGAGGGCCTGGTAAAGGTTTGGGGCTGTGTGGATGGAACAGCGCCACTGCCGGATGCGCCAGTGAGAGTGTCTAGAGTTAACTTGATATTAATTGACTCATCGGTATCCAGCGCCTTCTTGGCATTGATAACGGGTTCAACAGCCTGTACGCGATCTGTTTCGCTATATGACAATAAGGCTCCGCTGATATCCCATTCTCCGATACGATGCAGATTCTCTGCGTGGACACCCGGCGCTGCAAGTAACGCACAGGTTGCACCAGCCAGGGCTTTCTTGAAATTAGACTTCATCAGTTACAGCCGCACCCACCACCGCCAAAACTGCGTCCACCACTGGAGGCTTCCTTGCTGAAATAGATGTGGTCATCCAAGGCGGTGCTCAGCGGTGAGCTATTGAGCTCCATTTCCGGTTTTGCCAGATTCTGTCGCTCCCAAGGTGAAACACCGAGCGAGCTGCACCCGTGAAGAAATGCAACTGTGCATAAAAAGACTAGGCTTCTCATTGCACTACTCCTGATTAATAACGGCTTTGGAAATTGTGGTTTCAAGGGATCTGATATCCTTTATCTTAAAGCCGATATGGGATCCGATCAATTGTCCTTCACGATCATACAAGTAGGAGGTCGGCATACCTTTGAGATTAAAGGATTCAGCAAGAGCACCTTGTGCGTCATACACGATGTCAAAGTTGATCTCAAACTGCTCTAGGAACTGATCAGCATCAGAGCGGCTTTCATCAACGTTTATGGCAATGATCGCAAGTGAGTCGCCATGCTCCTCGGCCATATCTTGCATAAACGGAAAGCTGGCTCGGCACGGAGTGCACCAAGAGGCCCAGAAATCAACATACACGACCTTGCCTCGGTAGTGTTCAAGATCGAATCCAGTGTCAGCGATTACTGCTGAAGAACCGGATGACAATAAAAAAGCTACTAACAATAGTAAAGGGTGTTTCATGATTGAATAAAGTGGCCTGTTATTGACTATGGGCGAAATGCTGTGTCACAGTTTTTAATATAATTTGAGCTATTTCAATCGAAATAGGTTCTGCATTATCATGAATACTAGCGGCAATAACTGAGACGATATACAGCAAGATCACTAAATCTTAAGCAAACCTTAAGATTCACTATCGCAACTAAACAGAGCTATTCGCTAATTCAATGTTTTGCTCCATGGGTTGTTGCTATAAGTTCGTACTCTACGTAAGGAACCTTAAGAAATGTTTAAGGAAATACCGTTGCCTCCTGTCACTACATCTAGGTTGCCACGATATATGCAACACTATCCATAGGCTGTTTAATAAACCAGTTGTTACCGACTACATCACGCTGTCAAAAACCTTACCTACGCTTAACCTTATCGCAAGCCGCTGTTACTTATTCTGAACGTCAAAACTACTAATTAGGGTGCTGTCGAATTCCTAAAAATAAATGAAAGCTGCATTGTATGGCTTTGTGGATAACCAACTGTGAAAACCAAAAATATGGAATTGGAAAGGCACGCTACCTCATTATTAGTACTCTGGCATTGGATTTAGCGATGCATCAACAATCAACTTTTAATAACAATCATAGAATCCTAGTTTCATTATGGGCCACGGTTGTTATATTGATATTATTAGGGTTATCTAGTGTATCTTATTCTGCACAGTCTCTACCCGGCGCCGAAGATCCACTATCCCCAGAAGATGCGTTTGTAGCGTCGGTACAGTTGATTGAATCCAACACCATAACTCTTCATTTTGATATTGCTGATGGCTACTATCTTTACCGTGACAAGCTTTCTTTTTCACTTTACGATGACGCATCGAAGTTAGACAAACCCAACCTCTCAGAGGCAATGTTGCTCCGTCCTGTGTTTGCTACGGCCCTCGCAATAGACGATGAGTACTTTGGCAAACAATTTGTGCATCGCAATTCCTCTGACATTGTATTGCCGTACACTTCGAAATCCGACCTGTACGATGGAGTACTGGCTGTTAATTTCCAAGGTTGTGCGGACATGGGCTTATGCTACCCACTCACCACCACTTTATTGAGAATTTCTCTGCCTGCATCATTTGACGGCACATCATCTGTGAAAGTATCAGGTGCTATTGATACTCAGTTACCACCTGATCAATCCGAGCAAGATCGTTTATATACTATGCTGGGCAGTAGCAGTATTTGGTTCAATGTGTTCACGTTCTTTGGACTGGGCCTTTTGTTAGCTTTCACACCCTGTGTTCTGCCGATGATTCCAATCCTGTCTAGTTTGATCGTGGGTCAGGGAGAATCCATGAGCACGGGGAGAGCCTTCCACCTGTCAATGGTGTATGTGTTTGTCATGGCAAGCACCTACGCTGTAGTAGGCATTGTCGTTGGATTGTCTGGGTACAACGTGCAGGCATTTTTACAGAACCCCTGGGTACTGTCTGCGATTGCACTGCTATTCGTCATTTTGTCACTGTCGATGTTTGGTTTCTATGAACTGCAGATGCCCGCTAGCCTACAAACCCGATTAACACAATGGTCCAACAAAAAAGGAGGTGGACAGGTGTCGGGGGTGGCTGCGATGGGTTTTGTATCCACATTAATTGTTGGGCCTTGTGTTACTGCACCATTGGCTGGTGCCCTTATCTACATTGCTAAAACGGGTGATGCGTTCATAGGTGGTGCGGCCCTATTCTCTCTTGGCCTTGGAATGGGTGTGCCTCTCCTGTTGATTGGCACCTCAGCTGGTAAGTTTGTACCAAAGGCTGGTGTCTGGATGAACGCTACAAAACAGATATTTGGTATTTTGATGCTGGTGATGGCGGTATATATGATTTCACGGATATTGCCCACAGCAGTTTCCATGGGCTTGTACGGTATCTTGGCGATTATGAGTGGCATCTACTTAGGAGCCACTGACAGTGTCAATCGAGATAGCACTGGGTGGCACCGGTTTGGCAAAGGTGCTGGTATTGTCGTCTCGGTTTATGGTTTAGCACTTCTGCTTGGAGCATTAGCCAATGGAAATAGCTATACCGCACCACTCAAGTCGGTCATGTCAACATTGAATACATCAGATAATGGAGTACCGGTACACGGATTCGTTTTTCAATCCGTCAAGGGAATTGACGGTCTTCAGCAGGCGGTTAAACAAGCCAGCGCTGAGGGGCGGCCTGTGATGCTGGATTTTTACGCAGACTGGTGTATCAGCTGCAAAGAGATGGATGCATTTACGTTTAGTGATGTTCAGGTAAAGACGTTGCTCAAAGATGTATTGGTATTGCAGGCTGACGTAACTGAAAACGATATGCTGGATCAAGCACTGCTCAAAGCATTCGCTTTATTTGGTCCACCTGGGATTATTTTCTACGACTCTAACGGTAACGAGATTCCTGCAGCCCGATTGGTCGGATTTATGTCCGCGGCTAACTTTAAGAAACATCTAACACGCTATGTTGTTGCAAAAAGTATTTGATCGGTGGAAAGACACGTCACATCAACGAAAGATCTTCAGCAGTGGATTTGATTAAATGTGAAATACCAATGACTCGTTTTGGCAGAATTCGGCCACGTCGGAAAATCATGGACAGATCGTACTGTCGGCTTTTTTGAAGGCTTTCCACACGCAGTCTGTGCTTGTCTGGATAAGAATTTACTCCACTTTGCGGGAGCAGCGTATAGCCAACGCCCTGAGCAATTGGTGACGGAATCTGGCTGATCTGATTCACGAAACCACGTATTCGCAACCTGTCTGATCCCTTGAATTCGTGAGGAAAGTTCAAGGAAAAACATTCATCCGCATAAGCGTACCCATCGGGGTGTGCTATGAAACCCAAGTCCTCGAGCATATCGAAACTAACCGGATCCGGTGCCGTATCGATCGGAAGCACAAGACATAATTCTTCACGTCCAAGATGCTCAGCATCCAGACGCGGATGAATTGGCTTTTGGTCAGTTACGCCTAAGTCGATCCGTCCCTCCATTACACCGTTGATCACGCTGTCCTGTGGCATTGCTTCAAGCCGAATGACCAAGTGCGGTGAGGACTGCATCACCGGCAGCAAGTGCGGATAGAGCAACATGGCAAAGCTGCCAGAACATGCGATAACAACCTCTCCGTTGCCTGGATCATCGCTGAGTACAGCATCTTGCAGGTACTTCTCTTCAGCACGCCGGTTGAGGCCAATGGCGAATACTGCCTCGCCAGCAGGTGTTGGAGTGAAGCTTTTCCCTTGTCGGGAGATCAGAAGCTGACCAATATGCTCTTCAAGCTTGCGCAGATGCTGTGAGACTCCCGGCTGTGTCATTGCAAGCTTGTCAGCAGCTCGCGTGAAATGCTTCGTTTCGCAGAGTACAGTGAAGGTTTCGAGCCATTGTGAATTCAACATATGTCATTACAAATATTTATCATAATTCATTGAAAACATAATTTCAAAATTGGATGCTATCACCGTATCGTTAAATCTACACCTAATTGGGAGAGGCATTTAATGAAACCAACACCTCGCACGTTTTCACACATTGGCCTGTCGGTACCTGACGTTGACGCTGCGGTGAAGTTCTATACTGAAGTTATGGGTTTCTACACCATCATGGAGCCAACGGATGTAACTGAGGACGAGAGCGACATCGGTCAGATGTGCACGGATGTATTTGGCCCAAATTGGGGGCATTTACGCATAGCACATCTTGCAACAGCTGATCGCATCGGCTTCGAGTTATTCGAATTCAAAGACAACTATGGCCCGCATGAAAACTTATCCTTTCGTCAGCATGGCACGTTCCATTTCGCTATCCAGGATCCTGACATAGAAGGTCTTGTTGCTAAAATTGTTGCTGCTGGTGGCAAACAAAGGATGCCTGTGCGCGAATATTTCCCTGACAAAAAACCCTATCGAATGGTCTACGTTGAAGATCCTTTCGGGATTGTTTTCGAGCTGTACAGCCACAGCTACGAGTTGACTTATTCGGCAGGGGCCTACAACTGACCCTACGGATTTAAGCGGTTAGAATGTAGTTTGCTTCTTCGATTAATGGGGCCGAAGTGTTACGGCTCCTATATTGTCATGGGCTAGGTAATTGCTATTTTCATAAACAAAAATTTGAGGCTAAGGAGCTTGTTTGATGCGCTCGGAGATCCTGAGTGAGTGTATTTTTCCAATGAAAGTAGAACGTCAGAAACAGTGCATCGTGCGTTGGTTGGGAGCACCGTCTTACTAGGCTTTGCCTTCAAGTCCATCCGCTGCAACACCGCTGCCTGGTATCTTCATTTCAAATACATTATCAACTACACAATAGTCGTAATAGCCCAGTCGTGCGATAGGTTTTATCTTCGGTATGTCGATTTTACCGTCACTGGTGAGCACTTCATCTTTTACATGAATTCTAACGACTTCACCAAACACCACGTCAACATTACCAACTGGGCTGTTGCCCTTTAGTCGCTGCGTTGAGAGATATCGGCATTCGAAATGGCAAGGCGATTCAGCTACGCGTAATCCGGGAGCATCTACGCATGCAACTCCTGTAATACCCGCTTCGGTAAATTCATCGATGTCAGGCGAAAACGCCTGAGCTGAACGGTTAACTGCTTCGCGCAAATCCCATGTAGCCATGTTCCAAACAAACCAGCCAGTTTCTTCGGCGTTTATGACGGTGTCCTTTCGGCGACCATCCGGATAACCATTTGCCGCAAACATCACCATGGGCGGATCGTACGTTAAATTTTGCCATTGGCTGTAGGGCGCCAGATTATTAATTCCGTCGCTTGATACCGTTGATAACCAGCCAATAGGCCGTGGTACGGTGCAGCTTTTAAATGGATCGTATTTTACAGGTCGCGTGTCATGTCGAGGATCATAGTGCATGTGGTAACTTTCCTAACTCAATTTACGTATTTAACTTGCAGATTAATACGATGGTAAAGATTTTTGTGAATATTCTGAGCAACTGTATACACTAAAAATGTGCTGAGTTTGATTTTGCTTGTGCGGTAAAACCACCATAACGGATTCTATATCTGCCAGGTCAGAACTATCTAGACTGATAATCTAGCAGACGCATGATGCAAAACGGTATAATGATTAGACAGAGCTAGACGCGCATACTGTCTCTATGAGAGTCCATACATCGCATTAGGCGGATTAGGCGGATTAGTACGGTTTATTTGGACAGTAGCAGAAGGTTTAAGCATCTGACCCATACAGGACGGAATCCATGAGTAAGACAGATCTCTCTCCTGCTTCAACGCCGTTAGCTCCGTTTAAAAACCCCGTGTTCCGATCTCTTTGGATCGCGACGTTAATTTCCAACCTTGGAGGGCTTATACAGGCGGTTGCCGCAGGTTGGACGATGACCACCTTGACTGATTCCCAGTCAATGGTTGCTCTGGTTACGGCATCGACGTCTTTGCCAATTGTGGGCTTGTCATTATTTGCCGGTGTTTTGGCTGATAACTATGACAGGCGTCGAATCATGCTCATTGCACAGATTCTAATGCTCGTAGCGTCTATTGGGTTGACCCTCACCACCTACTTCAACTTATTAACACCGTGGACACTGCTGACTTTCACATTCCTAATTGGCTGTGGAGGAGCATTAAATAATCCTTCCTGGCAAGCATCTGTTGGAGACATCGTGCCGCGCGAGCAAGTCCCAGCTGCAGTGATGGCCAACGGTATGTCATTTAATATAATGCGCAGCATCGGCCCAGCGTTGGGTGGATTAGTAATCGTCGCTGCAGGTGCCGCAGCGGCCTTTGCGATGAATACGATGAGCTATGTGGCACTTATTATTGCCTTATCTCTGTGGCGAAGACCTACCCCAGGCACCTCATTGCCTCGGGAGAGATTCGCTCGCGCAACTAATGCAGGGTTTCAGTACGTAAGTCTTTCACCAAACCTGCTGAGTATCATATTGCGTGGTTGTCTATTTGGTTTAACAGCTGTTGCTGTGCAGGCATTATTGCCACTTATCGCTCGCGATTTACTGGGCGGTAGTGCTTCAACATATGGTTTGCTGTTAGGATTCTTTGGCTTGGGTGCAGTTGGCGGTGCTCTGAGCAATTCTAAAATTCGAGCGAAGTTTGACAACGAAACGATCATTCGTACCACGTTTATCGGTACCGCCATTGGAACAGTGTTTCTATCGACAGGGCATGGGATGATCGTCGCTGGGATTGCCCTTATGCTGTGCGGAGCGTGCTGGGTCACAACTAATGCTTTGCTCAATGTATCTTTGCAACTCTCGACACCACGCTGGGTTGTTGGGCGCGCCTTGTCCTTTTACATGATGGGTAATGCAGCGGGGATGGTAGTGGGTAGTTGGGTGTGGGGACTATTGGCGGAGGCTTACGGATTGCAGGCTGCCCTGGTCACATCTGCTGCAACAGTAATATTAGGCGCGCTTGCGGGTTATAAATTGCCAATGCCTGAATTCAATAGCCTCAATCTGGACCCTCTCAATCAGTTTATCGAACCTACCTTAGCAGTTCAGCTGAAGCCTCAGACCGGGCCAATTTTGATAACCGTCGACTTCGACATTGGTGAAGCAGACATTACGTCGTTTCTAGAGACAATGACATTAAGGCGACGAATCCGGAAACGCGATGGCGCTAGGCGATGGTCACTGCTACGAGATCTGGAACAGCCGAATATCTGGACAGAGAAGTTTTACGTGGCCACCTGGGTTGAATATATTCGTCATAACCAACGGCGAACTATCTCTGATTCGGGCGTAACTGAGACGCTGCACAAATTACACCGGGGTTCTGAGCCGCCACGAGTGCGGCGCATGATTGAACGAGAGACCGTCCCTGAGCAGGCAGATCCTTATATAAAGGACGTCTATAAGGAGCTGCGCTGACTATCGATGGGCAACATTAGCTTACCGTAAAAATCGTGCAAAACAGGACAATGAAAAACCACATAGCTTTTCATTAATTTAAATTAGAGATCAGTTGGCGATACAGTCTTCCTGACTGTTTGGTACCAGCATTCTAATCTATTCAAAAGATGCAATGATATCGGGACCAGTAAAGCCATTAACCATCATACCGACTTGCACTGTTTCTGGAATGTCTTCTCTGGTTACGAATCTAATTACCAATTCAAGCGTCAATTTAAAGTATCACTATTTAAATTTAGCCAGCGATCATGCGATCACATTCCCTTCATAAAGCAATACATGTAAACAATACCGAGTTATCAGAAATACCGATTCATCGCGTCATTACTTCATCACTTTAAAATTGCTCGTTGGAGATCGAATCTATCCAAGAAGCTTTGTCATCATCCAGAAACCGCCGGTGCGACATTCGAAGCATCCAATTTAGAAAAATGTCTGCACAGACGAAATAGTCTTGCTACCCATCAGCTCCACCGCTCTTGACGCCAACCATAGTGTTTGCGTTGGAACCCGCTTTCTATACTTTTAGTAGTGCGGGATTGACTTGTATCCTCATAACTCAAAATATAGAGTGATCAGCCGCACGTGAGTTGTTCTTTCATGCCCCTGGTAGCCAACTGAAAGCTGTATAGACATGCGCAAGTATCGAGTTTTCTTAAGTCATAAATTTGGCGAACAGGATCATCAAAGAGCTGGCCACTAGATTCGCGTTTGTCTGATGATGAACTGCAATACGCTGCAGATGCGATCTGCGAGCAGTTTCAAAAACCTGATAATTTTTATGCCACCTATCGTTTGGAGCTTTCACTGCCTATGGGCTTAGATGACTATTCGATGATGCCTATGGACACGAAAGTGATTAGCACTTCTCCAAGTACACTAAACTTATTTATAAATTCTGACTCGTCTGATCGAGTGTGGGGGGATCTTGTTTCAACTAACGCTAGTGCGGGTTGGTTAGAGGAATTTAATACGACATTTGCAATTTGCGCCGAGCGAAAATACTCAAACCGAGCAAGAAAACCTTCCGTCCACCACGTAGCAGTGAAATTGTACGTCCCTCAATATTCCAAGTAGATAGCTATGATGACCAGCCGCATTTGGTGTGTTTGATATTTACTCTGGAATGATCACCCGGCAAAGTAGGTGGGCATGTATTTAACATGCTTCGATCACTGGAGCGCAGCCGAAAAGAGCTAATTCAACGTTTTGTAGATCGCTCAGAGCCCACTGATCCCGTATAATTCCCACACTTTGATCTCAAAGCCATTTCTGTTGCCGCAGAGCTGGTTAAGGATGAGGCACATGAGTTGGGCCTCTTTGATGACAAAATACTGACTCGATATTTTCCAGACTATGACGTGGTTCAACAGCTCACAACCATTGGTCGTAATTGGAATGAAGCTTCGGATCGAATGCTTGCAGCTGTTTTTGTTGAGGATCGTCCTAAGACCCTAGGAGGTCTTCTGGAAATATCAGGCTACGTCGAGATCCATTTGCAAGAATGGCTTCCAAACGATATGCAGAGTTAGTCGACAAGAGACCCGTGGTTAATCCGGACGTGGTGGTCCCGCAACCTAAGGTTATAATTGTCAAGGTAGTTGAGCCCGAAGTGTAGCACTGCGTGAATTAGGGTCGCTCGCAGGCTCACGCCCTGGCGTTCAAAACCGTGTAAATGAATTTGATCTAGCCTGCCAGCCTTCCCCCACAACAAGGCACATTAACGCCTGTCGTAGACGGAAAACTCAAAGGTAAATTACGCATCACCCGCATAGCCAGAAAAGCAAAACACTCCGCCTCAATCGCGTCTCCTCGCCAGCCAATTTCATCTGCATCCACAGTCCTAACAGCAGCACGTGTCTGTAACGCTTTCACCAGAGACGGATTATGCCGGCCGCCACCACAGAGCACTAGGGTGTCTGGGCGTTGTGGAAGTAGATCCAGCGCTTTGCCAACGGCACTTGCCGAGAACGCAGTTAGCAGTGCGGCGCCATCTTGTATATTCAAACCATTTGCCATGGACGCTGCAAAATCAAAACGATCAAGTGATTTTGGATACGTAGATGACAAATACGGATGCTTTAGTAATTCTGCCAAACGTGCTTCGTCCACCTGCCCTGTTGCTGCCAATTTCCCATCAACATCCATTCTCATAGTCGTATGTTGTCCAACCCAATCATTAACGGGTGCATTCGCAGGGCCTGTATCGAAAGCAATTAAATGTTCATCCCCGTCCCACCAGGTCAGATTGGCCACGCCACCTAGATTAAGTACAGCCGTGTGCTCTCTTAGCGTGGACGCAGTGGCCGCATGCTCAAGCAATGCTCGATGATAAACAGGAGCAAGTGGTGCACCCTCCCCACCTGCTGCCACATCGGCTGATCGAAAGTCCCAGGCAACTGGAATACCCAATATCTTCGACATAAGCAGCCCATCACCCAATTGACGTGTACGCCCGATTACTCCATCTTTTGGAGGACGGTGAAGCACGCTTTGACCATGAAACCCGACCACACTGATTTCACTGGTACCGACTCCTGCACGCTCTAGCACATTCATCACAGCGTTCGACTGTTGCTCGGTAATCAGTTTTTCAGCCTCTGTAAATATCACAGGTTCAGGACCGTTAAATTGCCATTCCAGAGCTGCCTGCAATGTCTCTTTTAGTACGTCAATAACACCTCTGTCGTAGGGTTCTAAAGAGTACGGACCAAACTCTACGATGCGCTCGCCGTCGGTCCTTAGCAAAGCTACGTCAATGTAGCCATCCAACACAGTGCCAGTCATCAAACCGATTGCCCAGGAAGAATTAATGCTACCCGTCTCCGTTGTTATCATACTCATATGTTTTTTCTATCCCCTGCAGATTGCATCAGCAACTGCACGACGAAGTTCATCAATTCCACTTTTCGTGTGCCGGCTTGGATGAATGCGATTAGTTAGCAGAGTCCAGGCGCGCTTGTAGCCAAAATCAATCCATATACCCGTTCCGGTAAATCCTGTGTGTCCGATAGTTTTATCAGTACAACTATTGCCTCCTGACCAGTCATCGTGAGCACGTTGCCATCCGTGTGTGTGGGTGGGTGAGAGCGGTGTTTGAATCAGTTCATGTACAGCCATTGGGTGCAATGACTGTGATAGCAAGCCTTGTGCGTAATCCAGGACAGCGTATGCTGTGCCAAACAAACCGGCATGTCCAGCACCCAATAATGCATGACAATTGTCGTCATGCACGTCCCCGCATAATATTTTATGCCGCCATGTGCAACTCTCAGTGGCTGCCGATAATCCGGGTGTAGCTGAAAACGCAAAGTTTTTACCTGGATTCATTTCACGTAGGGTGCAGCCCTCAATTCGCTCCAGCACCAGTCCTAGTAAAATGAAATTAATATCCGAATACACCGGTGGGCCGGGTCGCCACTCTCGTTGCAAAATAAACGCCCGCAACAATTGCGCATCTTGTCCGTAGGTATAGAGGGGTTCGACGGCAGGGAATCGAGTCAGGTGGCCAAGGCACTGTCGAAAAGTGACTTTACGCTCCCAGCATCCACCATCGTATTGCCGAAAATCTGGTAATACGGACGTCAGTGGTGCATCAAGATCTATTACGCCATTGACGTGATGTTCTAATATGCGAGGTGCTGTGAACAACACCTTGGTTAACGAGGCAAGATCAAACCAGGTATCCGCCTGCATTGGGCGCTGGGAAGGCAACCGTTGCGCGTAACCACGATGCCAAAGGCGTCGTTCACCGTTGGGCTCAATGACCCCAAGAACAGCCCCGGGTATTCTGCCAGTATCCACTGCCTCGGAAATCAGATCACACGCCAATTCTACTGAAGGCCCCATCGCTATTCCCCAGAACCTGTCTGAACATCTTGCTGAAAGTGCAGGTGGCACGCGACGCTATGATCGACGGAATGTTCTCGCAGCACAGGGACGGTTCCAATACACTGCGCATGCACATCTGAATGGCGTTTATGGCAACGCGTATGAAATATACAACCTGTAGGCGGATCTGCAGGATCGGGTAATTCACCTTGCAGAATAATCCGTGTTTTACGTTCCGAAAGCGGATGGGGTATTGCTGACAGCAGAGCCTGCGTGTAGGGATGTTGAGGATTGTTCATGATCTGCTCGGTAGGAGCGCTTTCGACGATTTTTCCCAGATACATCACAGCAACGCGATCTGATATATGTCTGATCACAGATAGATCATGACTAATAAACATCATCGCAAGATTCAAACGTTGTTGTAAATCCATAAGTAAATTGAGAATCTGACTCTGTACTGAAACATCGAGTGCTGAAACCGCTTCATCGCAGACAAGAAAAGAGGGGCTCGATGCCAGCGCTCTGGCAATTGCTATGCGTTGACGCTGCCCTCCAGAAAATTCATGTGGATAGTTTTTATTCGCATCAACTGGTAAACCGACTAATTCAAGCAACTCTGTCACCCTGGAAGCACGTTGTTGCCGATTACCCAGATTGTGTACCACCAAAGGTTCTTCAATTATTTGGCCAACACAGTGTTGTGGATTAAGTGCGCCAAACGGGTCCTGAAATATAATCTGTGCATCCTTACGCATAGATTTCAATTCGGTTCTTTTTAGCTTTGATATGTCGCGCCCCGAGTACAGAATTTGCCCCGTGGTAGGTTCAACCAGTCTTAATACTGTACGACCTAACGTGGATTTACCACAACCAGATTCACCAACGATGCCTAATACCTCTCCCTGGCTGATGGAGATTGATACGTTATTCACCGCCACCAATGGCTTACTGCTAGTGCTTGGGTAGTGTTTGAACAAATTCTTAACTTGCAGAATGGGTGATGAGTCATGCTTGTCAATGCCGGGTGTAATCCCCTCAACTTTGGGTGCATTTGTGTCTGTAATCGTGGAGTCCCCATCATTCATCGGTGTATTCATGGATCAGACACAGGAAACCAGCAACGCACTTGATGATCGATATTCGTATGTGCTGCAAGCTCTGGAGCTTGGCTGGTACACCGCTCTTGGGTGTACTTGCATCGCGGTGAAAATGCACAGCCTTGTGGCATTTCAGCGGGTGCTGGCACAGTGCCGCCAATCGATGGTAATGGTTTACCGGGCTCATTAACTGCAGGAATAGTTTCGATAAGAGCGCGCGTATAGGGGTGAGATGGAGACGAAAAAACCTGACGACTGGAACCGTATTCAACGATTTGTCCGGCATACATCACAGCGACTTGATTGCAGTGATGTCTGACGAGGCCCAGATCATGTGCTATCAACAAAATGGCCATGCCTAGTTCCTGTCGGAGTTCATCGATCAATTCAAGAATTTGCGCCTGGACAGTGACATCAAGTGCCGTTGTTGGCTCATCGGCTATCAGCAACTTTGGGGAGCAGGCCAATGACATGGCTATCATCACCCGTTGACGTTGTCCTCCTGAAAGCTGATGTGGAAATCTATCGGCAATTCTTGATGCAGACAAACCCACTTTGTCGAACAATTCATTTGTTTTTAGTTGGGCACTCTGAGTGCTTAGCTTCTCATGCAAATACAGCACTTCAGATACTTGCTCACCCACGTTAAATACCGGGTTGAGAGATGTCATCGGCTCTTGGAAAATCATTGCGATCTCTCGACCGCGAATCTTTTCCAGGCTTTTCTCTGGCATCTGAACCAGATTTTGGCCGTTGAAGAGAATATCACCAGATTCAATGTGCATTGGTGGTTGAGAGAGCAATCGCATGATCGACAATGCAGTCAGCGATTTCCCGCAGCCCGATTCACCGACAATACCCAGCGCGTCACCCGCTTGCAGTTTGAACGAGACACCACGCACCAGCGCTGTGTCCCCGATGTTTACCTGGAGGTTGTTAACGTGTAGCAGGCTAATATCGGTCATCTATCTTAACCCTAGGGTTTATTTCTTTAAAAAAGGGTGCGGAAACTTGAATGTCGTTTCAGATTATCATAGGGTGAGATGGCGGTGTGCAGCATCGATCAACGAGGAGAATGGAAAAATGGTAAGCAAGATACAGCAACAAAAATCTTTGAAGATGACTTTCATCGCCATGGCGACTCTCGCCTCAGTTTCACTGGCCGGGCAAATACAGGCGGCAACTCTCGAAGTTGCCATTGATTCTTCACCTGCTGGGCTCGACCCGCATTTGATTACCGCGTTTAACTCAGTAGTCATTGTGCAAAGCACAATATACGAGGGTCTAACAGCCGTTCAACAAGATCTATCCATTGGTGCTGGATTAGCTGCATCATGGACAGTTTCCAATGACAGTCTCACCTACGAGTTCACTCTGCCCCTAGGTGCGACCTTTCATGACGGTTCATCTGTTGATGCAGAAGATGTTGCTGCATCATTGCGGCGTGTTCAGAGTGCAGATATAGCATCCCCATTGGCCAGTAGAGTTTCTCCTATTACAGGAATCACGGTTATCGATGCGCAAACAATCAGATTATCCCTGGATGAACCATTTGCAGCCATTTTGTCGTCACTTGCAGGTATCGCAATTGTTCCCTCTGAACTGGAAGCAGACAAAGTAAACCTGCAACAAACCCCGGTAGGAACAGGACCATTCATGTTTGACAGCTGGAAGCCAAACAGTCATATCAGTCTGGTTAAATTCAACGATTACCGAGTTGCCGGGTTGCCAAAACTCGACGGTATCAATGTGAATTTCGTACCCGAATCAGCTACTCGACAAGTGGGTATTGGCGGTGGTGACTATCACCTGCTACCAGGAATCGATCCGGCAACCGCACTGCAGCTCGCAGCCAACCCTTTGGTTACGGTACAGCAAACTCAGAATGTGAGTTACACGCTACTGGGTATGAATACAACACGTGCGCCTCTTGATAATGCAAAGACACGCCAAGCAATCAACATGTTGCTCAACCGGGAAGAAATCATAGCCGGTGCATTGTTTGGTTCAGGTGTACCAGCTGGACCCTTGTCACCTGCTCTTGCTACTTGGGCGCTCGACACAGCTGAATACGCCTGCTATGAGCGTGATGTCAAGGGCGCAAAATCATTGCTTAAAGAAGCTGGGGCCGAAGGCGCAAAAATTTCGATACTGGTTCTTCCTCGTCAGGACGCAAAAGACATTGCGCAGGTCATTCAGCAACAACTCGCGGCGGGTGGTCTCGAGGTTGAACTCCAGAACAAAGAGATTGGCGAGTTTGTACAGGATTGGAAGGGTTCCAATTTTGACATGTTTGTATCAGCCAATGGCGGTAATCCTGACCCTGATGGATATTTCTATCGTACTTTCCGAAGCGGTGGATCAACGAACGTATTCAAGTACTCGGACATCGAAATTGATGGCTGGCTTGACGAAGGTCGCAGACTCACAGACCCTGCAGCGCGTAAAGTCGTGTACGACCAAGTGCAACGTAAGCTTGCCTGTGAAGGACCCATTGCCCATTTGGCTTATGGCAACCTTTCGACCGCTGTAAGCAACAAAATTAGCGGTTTCGAAATCTACTCAACGGGAAGTCTCTCCAGTCTGTTAAATGCAACATTGAGCGACTAAGGAGACGATTTAATCATTCTCCGTTCTAGTGGCTACTGTGCACTGCGAACAGACTAAGCGACGAAGTCGATGAAAGCGTACGTTTTTAAAAGACTGATTGATCTCAGTATTGTTTTGCTAGGCATGTCGCTGTTGGTATTTCTGATGATTCGGTTAATACCCGGAGATGCGGTGGCCATTATGTTGGGGGCCAACAGTGAAATAACCGATGCTGGCCTTAGCGAGTTACGCGCTCGTCTCGGGCTGGATCTACCCATTCTGGTGCAGTACTGGAACTGGATCACCAGTGCTCTGGTAGGTGATTTTGGTGCCTCTATCTGGACAGGTCGACCAGTAGCTACAGAAATATCTGCCAACATTTGGCCAACATTGGAACTGACTTTTCTATCAGTGCTTGTTGGTGGAACGTTGTCCATTCCACTGGGTTGCTTTATGGCCAGTAACCGTGGCAGTTTCAGTGAAATCGTAACACGCCTACTTACCATTACCGGACTAACCATTCCATCGTTTTGGCTAGGTATTGTCGCTCTGTTCGTGGCTGCAAAGTACCTACCTGGCGTATCCTTACTCGGTTATGTACCGTTCACTGAAGATCCGCTGGGGAATTTACAGCGAATGATTCTGCCTGTTATCGCATTATCACTGCCCATGCTTGCCAACCTGTCTCGATTGGTACGCTCCGCCATGCTCGATGCCCTTAATCAAGACTTCACCCGAACCGCCAAAGCCAAGGGTGCAAGCCGGCGGCGAGTGATTTACAAGCACGCGCTTAGCAACGCACTAATTCCATTCGTCACTAGTCTGGGGGTGTCTACGGGATACTTACTCGGTGGGGCTATCGTGATTGAACAGGTGTTTGCTATCCCCGGTCTTGGCAGGCTGGTTCTAGGTGCCATTGCCGAACGTAACTACCCGTTGGTACAAGCAACAATTCTGGTAATGGCCACAGGATTTGTATTGGTCAATTTCTTGGTAGATATACTCTACTTTATTATTGATCCACGAGTCCGTGACGAATGACTTTGCGACAAGGCAACCGTTTTGGATCGCTGCTTAGAGAACCGCTGTTGAGGTTTGCCCTTTTGTTGGTCATCTTGCAAGTGTTATTAGCTCTCTTTGCACCTTGGCTGGGATTCCAAGATCCTTTCCAACAGGTGATGGTGCAGCGTATGAAGGCACCCAACGCCCTGAACTGGTTAGGCACAGACCATCTGGGGCGCGATGTGATGTCGCGAATAGCTTATGGCTACAGAACGTCACTACTGACTTGCGGCGCTGCTGTGTTTATAGCGCTCATCATGGGTGGATCACTGGGCATGCTGTCGGCTTTTTACAAAGGTTGGTTTGACAGAATTGTAATGCGTATTATGGATGTCTTTTTTGCCTTCCCTATCATGCTGCTTGCCATTGGCGTTATAGCTATCCTTGGCCCTGGCATCTGGGGTGCAGCACTGGCGATAGCCATTGTTTACATACCCATTTTTGCGCGCCTGCTGCGCGGTCCTTCTCTAGTGATTTGTGAAAGCGAGTACGTGCAAGGCGCGAAGGCCATAGGTGCAGGAGATATACGGATTCTGTTTACCCATGTGCTCCCAAATCTGAAGTCTGTGGTGCTAGTACAAACCAGCCTGCTACTATCCGCCGCAGTACTTGTAGAAGCGTCGCTCTCGTTTCTGGGCCTTGGTGCACAGCCCCCTGTCCCATCGCTGGGGCTTGCGCTTGCAGAGGGCAGGAATTTTCTTTTGCTATCACCGTGGCCAGCGGTGTTTTCGGGTTTTGCTATTCTGTTTCTTGCGTTCGGGTTTAATCTGTTGGGTGATGCTGCGCGAGATAAACTGGATCCAAGATTAAGGGATGTGAAACTCAAGTAGACGTTGTGAAATGATCAAAGGGGGGGCAATACAACCGCTTTGTGATAGTAGCTGAAATGGATTATATTCGACTGCGATCATCGCTCGGATTCCGAATTCGCCAAGCACAAAATACTGGGGACACAACCAGGTAAATTAGAATTTGATATTCAGTTTAACTGGGAATTATCGTGCGTATCCAGAACTGCCCGGATAGCAGAAGATAGGCTCAATTTGTCATACGGTTTTCTTAGAAGATTCAACAGTTGCTTGGAAGTACTGCTAACTTCACCGTCGGAAAAGTCGTCATGTGTCTTAGTAAAACCACTGGTGATTAATACCTTTAGAACGGGGAACGTTTGTTTCGCTTTTACTGCTAATTCGTATCCGTCCATCTCACCAGGCATTATCACGTCGGTAAACATCAAATCGATAGACGGATTGGCGTTGAGCACTCTCAATGCCTGATTGCTGTCGTGGGCGATGAAGGTTTTGTAACCCAGGTTTTGGAGGTAAGATACAGCAATATCTGCAAGTGCTTGCTCATCATCAACCACTAGTATTGTTTCGTCTCCATAATGTAAGCTGACGGGTTGATTTATTAGAGTCTCTTTTTGGGTTTCTTCATTCGATTGTGGTAATAATATTTCGATTTCGGTACCCTTTCCTGGTTCAGATTTTATTCTCATGTGCCCGCCAGATCGATAGACGAAGCTGTGAACCATGCTGAGGCCCAGCCCAGTGCCTTGATCAGTTGCCTTTGTTGTGAAGAATGGTTCTGTCGCCTTTTTTTGCACATCTGATGTCATACCAGCTCCATTATCGCAAACCGATAGCATTACAAAATTACCCACTGAAAGCTGCGAATCGCGCCATATATCAATTGGATTAATGATCACGTTGGCGGTCTGGATTGTCATCTGCCCTCCATCTGGCATAGCGTCGCGCGCATTGAGGGACAAATTTAAGATGGCATCCTCAAGTTCACCGGGATCAATTTCAACTGTCCACAGATTATTTTCTAACAACATTTTGGTTTCGATACTCACAGTTAGGGACTGGGTAATCAGCGCCTCCATACCGCTAAGAAAAGTATTCAGTGATACAAGCTTTGTCATTTCACCCCGTGTGCTTGAGAAACTTAGCAACTTCCTAATCAACGCTGCACCTCGGCTAGCGCTCTTGTAGGCAGTTTTAAGCCGAGTAAAAGCTATTCCATCTTTTTCGATATGACTTTCCATCAGTTCTAGATTACCCATAACGATACAAAGTATATTATTGAAGTCGTGTGCAATTCCTCCCGTTAGCTGACCAATTGCGTCCATTTTTTGAGCGCGACGTAGTGTCTCTTCCATTTGCTTTTGTTCGGTAATGTCGGTAACTATCGCACCTAAACCATCGACTTCGCCGTCATCATTGAATACTGGAAACTTGATGGTTAACAAAGTGTGCATTTGATCGTCGCCGACAAGCGAGGCCGTTTCTTCTCGGCGCTCAGCTACTCCGGAACGAAGAACCAGTAGATCGTGATTTCGAGTAGAGACCGCCAGTTCAGAGTCATGGACATCGCACGGAAGACAACCGATTAATTCTTCACTCTTAACGCCAAATATCTTTTCGAATTCTTTGTTTATTCTGAGATAACGACCTTCACGATCTTTCAAGTAAACTTCCACGGGTGCATTGTTCAAGATTGCATCGAGTTGTTGCTTGTAGACCAGAAGATCTTTGTTCGTCTTCTTGATTTCGATCAGCTCTTGCTGAAGACTTTCGATCTCGTGTTGTAACATTGGTCTACTTCTCTTTCCTACTACTACACTGTGTTGGCTCACTATTCGTGAGCAGGCCGAATGGTGCCTTCAGCAACCTTGCGCGTAGGCACCTGTGGTGGGCTGACTATAGATTGTCGCCGAAAAACGGTGCAGTCGCAAACTCAAACACTGGAAATAACAGCTGTTTTGCTTGCGAAAGAGTAGTTATTTTACTCACAGTGGTAGATTGAGGCTTTGACTGCTGTGGCGACATTATAAAAGCAGCACTTTACAATATCGTTTTTTGACAACGTGGATACTACGTTCACAGATTTTGATGCAATATCTCGAGGAGCTTGCAGCTAGTTGTGCACTACAATGGCACGCAGGATCTTTATACAATCAAAAAATAGGCAACTGCGCCTGTGCGTAGCCAGTGTTGCTGTGACCACCAACTTGAGCAAATAGCTAACCATCGACACTCTCCCTCAACGCGTAGACAGCATTCTAATCTGGTTAGACTTCGTGGGCGTGGCGGTATTTGCCATTAGCGGTGCTCTGGTCGCGTCGCGTAAATGCCTTGATCCAGTTGGCTTTGCTCTTGTTGCCACGGTTACGGGGATAGGTGGTGGAACTCTGCGAGATCTACTACTGGGACAGCCAGTATTTTGGGTGTATCAACCAAACTATGTTGTCGTATGTGTGGTCGTAGCCTTGGTAGTCTACTTCATTGCCCCCCGCATTGAGTACCGTTATCCAGTCCTGTTATGGGCAGATGCTGCTGGACTCAGTCTTTTCAGCGTCCTGGGGGCGAGTCTGGCTGCTGAGGCTGGATACAACGGCATTATCGCCGTTGTAATGGGTCTTTTGACAGCGGCTTTTGGCGGACTAATTCGTGATGTATTGTGCGGTGAAATTCCGCTGATATTGCGCAAGGAAATTTACGCAACTGCCGCTCTTTGTGGAGCGCTTGCGTTCACCTTATTAGACCTTCTTCCACTGCCTTACCCGGCAGCAGAGCTTGGCGGTATTGTCGCCTGTTTTGTGGTCCGCGCACTGGGGCTGGGTTGGGGGTTGTCTTTGCCCAGCTACCGACCCCGCACAGGGCGAGAGTATCCTAGTGAATGAGGCATAGAGTACTTCCCAATTACGTTACTCGTGCGTTAACCGTTTACAACGGTTTAGGCGATGCCTGTGATACCACTAACGATACTAGTTCGGATAGTGATGGTGTGATCGACACCGCTGACAACTACCCTGTATTTGCCAATCCTGATTAAGGTGATGTCAACAATAACAGCACAGGAGACCATTGCGAATGTCCTTTGAGCGCTGAATTGATTGATCTAGGACCATGGCAAACCGGTTCATTTCTCCCACGTTCAGGGCAGGCAGGTATGACGTACCAGAATAATTCGTTTGACAACAACCGCATACTTTTACTAACAACGGCTGAATCTCCAGCCGATGCGTTAAATGTCCACTTTCTTGAATTATCACCCTATTCAGAGCGTTCAATAGGAACCGTTCAATCCAACAAAGAGTAAGGTCTTGTGCGGTCTTTACTAACTGTTCAGGTTTATTACAAGCATTAACTTCTCACCTATCTCGGGTGCGGATAATTAAAGCACGGGTGATGGATTCAGGACTTTAGTAGCATTAAAGATAAAGCTGACAATGGGTGCCAGCTTGAAGTTGTGCTTGTCGTGCCGATGAACACTGATAAGGTAAAAGCAACGCAGCTTTTGCAAAAGGCTGAGCAGAGTTGCCTGATCACTAACTCTTTAAAATCGGCAACGCATTTGGAGATATCAGTGATCATCGCTGATTTGGATTAGAGCTAACGGCCCGCGTCCTGTAATTGATGTCGCCTTAACTTTAGCGTTGAATAAGCGGTACCAGTTCCCTGGTCCTATCGAATTTTTCAGATACGTCATAGCGAAAGTAACCAGCAACTGCATCACGAGTCGTCAAATTTTCTGCCTTGCGCATGGTGTGCCGATCGATACACATTTGCTGATACATGTAAGTGCCTGAGTCCGGACTGACAGGCGAAGAGGATACGATGGTTGTCACTTTATATTCACCGTACTGAACGGTGTCTCCCGAGCGGTAATGGCAATGCCCCACAACGAATTCTTTGGCACCCAACAAACGATTGAACGAATTCAAAAGCTCAGCAGAAAAAAGGCGGTTGTTAACCAATGCCGAATGTACGCTCTGGCGTTGCTCATGCCATGCCTGGTAACCACCTTGTTGTATTAAATGTGCATCATCCTTCTTGCCATTGACAATCGCATTGACCGTTGGCTTGGTACCGTCAGGCAAACCCAGTGAATGACTAATCATCAGAGAATCGCTCAGGCAGATATACGGTAACCGCAGCCCCCATTCGGCGTAAGCGGCATAGAGTCTCTCTCCCACCTCGTATCCAAAATCGTGCAAGAGTTGCAATCGCATATGCCCGTAATGGTTATCGTGCTTTGGCAAACGATCATGGAGTGCTGCGGGGATTTCGTTATTGGCAAAGCGCTGCCAGTGCACGTTAAAGTACTCATTGAGAGCCATGGGCAGGCTTTCTTTGAATTCGTGGTTGCCACTGAGCAGCACAACTGCATGTGGATAGAGCTGCTGCAGGCGCAGTATTTCGAGGATGTTTTGCCAACTTTTAACACCATTGTGCACATAGTCACCCAGAAAGACAACGAAGCCTCCGGAGTCAAGCCACCGTATTGCGTCGAGTTGCTGAATGATCGTTTTTGTAGAGCTTAGATCTGCGTGAGTATCCCCTATTACGATGATTCGAGCATATTCAGGTAAAAACACGACATCTCCAACTCGTGTCATTTGCTTGGACCGTTTATAGCCTTCAATAGTTGATTGTTTAGACCAGACTGTATCTTCACCAGATGGATTGTTGCAATCCAAGGCGTTTTCCAGCTCACGACTGTGCTCGTTGCCATGATTTGTTTGAGCGGCATGGCGGATCCTGTCTAATGATTGACGGCGAACAGGGTCGTTGGCGACGTGTCGCTCTGCGCAGTCGATCAGGTGCTGATCTGGATCTTCAGAGCTATTTCTTCTTTCCATGTTCAGCTTCATAATGTTTGTCATACCAATCAGGTTTTTCCATTAATTCTGTAAATATAAATTCCGCCATAGCCGCAATATCCTCTTTGGATAGTGGCAATGCTGGCATCAGTCCAAACTTTCTATTAGCTCCTCGCATTAGTGTACTTTCTTTTGGAGGGTTTTGAACCCACTGGACCATGGCGCTTATAAAAGCATCTTATTCAGTATGGATAATTGCGTAATGATTTTTCACTGCCGAGCACATGAGAATGACGTGCTCGACATTGGCCCAGCTTACAACCCGTTGGCAAAGGTAGTTGCAAGAAAACTCGCGTTCGCAAAATACAGACGCTCATCTACTCCAATACTTAGAACGCTCAGATCTGCTAGAACTCAGAGTCGATGTATATTTTTAAAATGCTGTGTGTTAGGAACCAAACCAACTTTTAGCCATATGAGGCCTAGAAGATTTGTATAAAGTAATATACTAATATTCGAAACAAGACTAATCTTGCATTACACCTTATGACAGGCCTAATTTAAATCGTTTCCAGGGATGTCTAAACATGAATGATTCTTCAGATGAGAAGTTGTCAGTACACAGAGATAACATAAATCACCAGTTGAAGATTCTTGAGACCTTGGAAGAGACTGCACATGACGCTACCAAAACCGTGACGTTGGATCAATCAATGGTCGGCCGATTATCAAGAATGGATGCACTGCAAGGACAGGCTATGGCTAAAGCAACTGGGCATCGAAGACAATTGAAATTGGTGCAATTGCGCAATGCATTGAAAAGAATTGATGAGGGTAGTTTTGGCAAGTGTATAGAATGTCTTGAGTACATCGATCCACGACGTGTCGCGCACAATCCAGCAGTTGCTTTATGTTTACGTTGTGCGGCTGCATTAGAGGACACGTAGCTTACGCGACCAAAGAGCGCTGCTATTCACCTGCGTTGCCAGGTTTGTTATTTTCACTGTCTAGAGCTAGTAGCAAACCATCGATACTCTCACTTCTAAGTTGATATGTCATTCATGATACCCACTCCAATTCTATGTATTTCACTAACGGGTTTGCCAAAGCATTGTTGGAACGCGCGGCCCAATGTTGAGAGTGATGAGAAACTGGTGACCATGGCAATTTTGGAAACGGGTTTCGTTGTCTCCAGTGATAAACCAGACACTTAGCGAAACAAGTGTCTGGTATTTTACATTTTGATGTGATCAATACTGGTTAGATGCGATATCTTCTTCCATCGCTTCCAACATATCTTGTGTTAACTCATTTTCTAAAACTCGCAAAGGATAGCGACAGGCCCAATACGAGTATCGAGTTGGATTATTTGAGTTTTCAGATAGGTAGATCGTGAGAGCTGCCATGGGCTTTTTGACACTCCAATGGCTGCATAGAAATAGAATTCGTCCAGCACAACCTAAAGACAGTGCCTCATCGCCGATTCCAGGATATCCAGGCCTTCGTCAATCTGTTCGAACGGGGCAGTTAGCGGAACCAATACCCGAATAACATTTCGATCTGAACCAGCACCAACGAGAATTAAGCCCTCTGCAAGTGCCTGGGCTATTATGGTGGCAGCACGATCACCATCAGGTTCTCGGCTTTTCCGATCCTTAACTATTTCTATAGCGTTCATTGCACCTAGACTACGAGCATCACCCACAAAAGTTAGCTCCGCATCCCTGACAAAGTCACTAAAACGGGCACCAATCCGTTTTCCAATTTCAGAGCCGCGTTCGAGCAATTTTTCCTCCTCTATAACATCAAGTACCGCCAGAGCGGCAGCGCAACCCAGCGGATTACCTCCAAAAGTACCGCCAAGTCCTCCCGGCGGAACTGAATCTATGATGTCAGCGCGCCCAACAATTCCAGAAAGTGGAAGACCGCCACCAACACTCTTTCCAATGCAGGTCAAATCGGGGGCAATGTCGAAATGTTCGCAGGCAAACATCTTACCGGTACGCCCGCAGCCACTCTGAATTTCATCAGCAATTAGTACGATATTATGCAGATCACAAAAATCTCTTAGCCAATGTAGAAATTCACCTTCGACAATGTTGTAACCGCCTTCGCCCTGTACGGGTTCGAAAATTACTGCACCGATTGAATCTGGGTCAGCATCGGTTTTCAGTAACATTTCAATCGCATCTATCGCTTGCTCGTGGCTCACGCCGTGGTATTTATCAGGAAACGGTACGCGGTATATTTCTGTTGGAAATGGTCGAAATCCTTCCTTAAAGGGCGACATTCGAGAGCTAAGCCCCATGCCCATATAGGACCGTCCATGGTAACCGTTGGTAAACGTAATAATCGCTGGTTTACGCGTGTAGTGACGGGCAATTTTAATAGCATTTTCCACGGCTTCTCCACCACTGGAAAAGAACATGCTCTTTTTATCAAAATCACCTGGAGCTAGTGCGTTAATGCGTTCCGCCAGCGAGATATAGGTTTCATACGGAACAATTTGAAAGCAGGTATGGGTTAATTGTTTAAGCTGCTTTTCGATCGCAGCGACTACTTGTGGGTGGCGATGCCCAACGTTCTGACAACCGATACCACCACAAAAATCAATATAGCGATTTCCTTCAACGTCCCAAATTTCGGTATTTTCTGCACGCTCAGCAGTGAATGTGGATGTAAATGCAATAGCGCGGGCGACAGCTTTCACGCGGCGCTGATCAAAATCATTGTTAGAACTCATCAAATATCTCTATATAGATTAATCCTAATGGACCGGGCCACCGATGCCAATTAGTGATTTATATTGTCAGTTACCAGAAACTACACTTAAACTTTGATTATATAACTGTCCGCACGTGTTTACGATATCCATTAACGCAATAAATGCACCTGCCGCTGCGCTGGCAAGCGCTAGGTTGCGTAGCACGCTGAAGCAGTCATCTTCAGCACGGGCAGCATCGTCAGAGCTTCCGTATTTATCAGGGTCCTAGCACCCCACAAGCTTGAACACCTCGATCTCGCCGGAGCGACCTTTAATTTGTAGCAGCCAGCGGCAACCGTGTTGAAATCGGTTTCGAGTTTGTCCGCTGTATCTCCACTGATTAAGATTAAGACCTCTGTGCCTACGGCATAAACCTTCTTGCCTAATTGCTCAAGACGCTGGCTGATATTTACCGTGTCGCCGATGATGGTGTAATTTAGTCGGCCTGGGGCGCCAATGTTGCCGACTGTCGCAAGGCCGGTATGGATGCCGATACGAATACCAACCCGTCGTTACGTGTTGTCTTCAGGGAGGGTTGCAGCGATAGCACGAGCCGCATTGCAAGCCCGGCCGGCGCTGTCACTCTTGTTTGTCAGGTGCCTTCAGAACGCCATTACAGCATCGCCAAGGTGGAGCAACGATCAACAATCACTCTTTAGATAAGCAAATCAATATCAGAAGCTACCAGTGGAACTGAAGAAATAGCTCATAGTATTTCAGATGTGGCAAAGGGCGCAGAGACGACTCGCGATGATAACCAAAGTGCCCAGCAGACAACCCGTGAATAGGAGGAACTGGCTCACGCATTAAATGAACTGGTTGCACGCTTCAAGCTATCAAATGATGAGGAGCTCAGCCAAGCTGCCTAAGTTCGAAACTAATCCCCATCAGCAACACCCGCTGCTCGAGCGCGTGCTCGTCGAGCACGATAGCTTGGCAAGACAACCAGAATCACGGCGATGGCTAATAATCCAGCTGTCATTGGGCGTTCCCAGATAAATGCCACACCATCATAGAGTTGCATCGATCGAGAGAAGTTGTCTTCAAGCATCCCTCCTAGGATGAAACCAATTAACAGAGGGGCTAATGGGTAATCAGCAAATTTAAAGGCTGTTGCAATGATGCCAAAGCCAACCAGAAAAAGAAGTTCTGTAGCGTTATTTTGACCGATATAGGCGCCCATTAACGTAAAAAACAGGATAAACGGAATAAGGTAATTACGCGGTACTAACAACACTTTGGCAATGTAAGGTATCAGCGGTAAATTCAATACTAGAAGCACCAAATTACCAATATACATTGAAATAATAACAGACCAGAAAATCTGCGGTTCATCAATCATTAACCTTGGACCTGGAGTCACATTTAATGCAAGCAGTGCACCTAAGAGAATTGCAGTAGTACCCGACCCTGGGATGCCTAGCGTTAGAAGTGGTACAAATGAGCCTGTGCAAGCCGCATTGTTGGCAGATTCTGGTGCAGCAAGTCCTTTAATAGACCCTTTCCCAAATTCTTCCTGCTCCTCTTTAGTGGCTATATTACGTTCAACGGCGTAGCCCAAGAAGCTGGCAATGGTTGCACCCGCACCGGGCAATACCCCAATAAAGAATCCTTGCAAAGATTGACGAGCAATTACAGGTGCTATGGCTTTTGCTTCCTTTGCTGAAATGCGAAGGTCTTTTATTACACCACTGTCCGCAGTCATCTCTTTGGGCTTGAGTACTAGAAACAGTGCTTCTGGTAACGCAAACATCGCCATTGCCAGAGTAATAAATCCAAAGCCTGATTGCAAATCCATCAGACCCATAGTGAATCGAGGCATGTTGAACAGAGCACCCTCACCCACTGTGGCAAGGATGAGTCCCAGAATAGTCATCATCAGCGCTTTAGTGACCTGGCCAGTTCCGGCAAAGGCTGCAATGGCTGACAAGCCCACGACCATCAATGCGAAATATTCTGCTGAATGAAACAACAAAGCGACGGATGACAACATTGGCGCGAATATCATGAGTAAGATTGCGCCGATAGTTCCACCACAAAAACTAGCTATGGCAGCAATGGTTAGCGCTTTACCAGCCTTACCCTGCTTTGCCATCGGGTAGCCGTCGAAACTACTGGCAACGGTGCCAGCAACGCCTGGGGCGTTTAGCAAAATCGATGATGTGGAACCTCCAAAGATGGCTCCGTAGTAAACGCCAGCTAATAGAATAAGTGCTGCCGATGGATCACCAATAGAAATGGCCACTGGAATCATAATGGCGATGATCGACATGGGACCAAGGCCTGGCAACATGCCAATAAATGTCCCTATCAAGCAGCCGCCAATAACCATTAGTAGGTTTTGAATGGAAAAGGCCGTTTGCAGACCGATTAGAAGTCCTTCTAGCATGTCAGCCTCCTAATATGCCTGGCAGCGGACGTAAGTAAATACCCAACACCTCTTGCACAAGGTACCAAACAACAAGCGTGGCAATGGCTGCCACTGGAATCATAATGTGCCACTTACGCTCGCCAAGGACGAAAGAACCTAGAATCAGGAAGCTGGCCGTGGAGATCAGAAATCCAACGGGGCGCAGGCACAGTGCATAAGCAACCATCAAACCCAGTAGCATCAATGCCTGGCCTAAATAATAATCACCTAAACGTCGGTAATCGATTTCTCCTGTGGCTGATTTACCTTTCTCAATGCCCAGCAAGATAATGGTTGATGCGGCGATGCCCATTAGTGACAACACTTTGGGAAAAGTACTCGGCCAGATAGGATTACGCTGCATGAAAGGGGCTAAACCGTCGTCCATAGTGAACCAGGCGGTATAACCGTATATCAGACAAATACCCAGCAAAATCAATGCTATCCAACGATCAAGCGCCATTATTTTCTTCTCTTATTTTAAAAATGGCAGAGCGGTGAAACACCGCTCTGCTGAGGGCTCGTGAAACACTAATCTAAGCATTCCGCGAACCCTACCTGACTTATAAGAAGCCGAGTTTCTTCATCAGATCACCAATAGCTGTTTCTTGTGCTTCCAGGAATGTCCTGAAATCATCACCAGAATTATGGATGTTGACCCATCCGTTACGAGCGCGAACTTCTTCCCATTCTGCTGTGTCATACATCTTGGCCAATGCGTCCTGATACATGGCAACCTTGTCGGCAGGAAGGTTAGGGGCTGCGAAAAATCCGCGCCAGTTAACAAACGAGGTATCGATACCTTGCTCTTTCATAGTCATTGCATTGTCAGCGGCGCCTACGCGCTCGTCGGATGTGACACCAATGATTTTAACTTCACCAGCATTAGCTAGATCAACGGCTTCTGAAAAACCCGTAGACAACGCGGCAATTTCACCTGACAGCAAAGCCGCCATTGCCTTGCCGCCAGCATCATAAGGAATATACTTCACACCCAATGCATCTTTTCCAGCCGCTTCCATCACCATAGCTGCTACCAAATGATCCATTCCACCGGGAACCGAGCCACCGCCAATAGCCGTAGCTTTCGGGTCTGCGTCATAAGCCGCAATTAGGTCACTCATTGAATTGATAGGGCTATCTTTGCCTACAACAATCGCTGCATAGTCGCCAATAGTGCCAGCAACCAGTGTCAGATCACGAAAACTCTGTGGAAAAACACCCGTGAGTGAACGAATCACAATAGGCGTTGAGTTAACCATAAGCGTTCCGTGGTTACTTTCTGCATTTTCAATCAGATATGCTATGGCTTTGCCGCCACCGCCACCCGACATATTCTCGTAAGATGCCTTACCTACGAGGCCAGCTTTGGTCAGCGCTTCGCCAGTTCCACGAGCCGTCCCGTCCCATCCACCACCAGCACCGCCGGGGATCAGGAAATGGAGACTATCAATCTCTTCAGCAAAACTAGGGGCACTAAAAGTCAGCACCGCGATTGCGGATGCCAGTATGGCACGACGGCCAATATTCATTATCATGATCATTTCCTCCAAAGAATTTATTACTGCTCTTCAGGCGAGACAGTTGTGACACTTGAACATCAAAACCTGACACAAACCTGTCACGCACTAAAAAGGTTCACATAGAGTTATGAAATTTCTATTAATTGAAGATAATCAGGAGTTGGCTCTGGCGGTACTAGAAAGAATGCGACTGGATGGGCACGTCATAGATCACGCCGAGAATTTAGCGAATGCAGTCGCATTTTCGGCAACTGAGGATTACGATCTAATTCTTCTGGACATTATGCTGCCGGATGGGGATGGCAGGGACTTCCTACAACACTATCGCTCTTTGAAGAAGGACACCCCTATTATTGTATTGACAGCCCGCTCACAAGTATCGGATCGAATCAGTATGCTGGACCTGGGTGCTGACGACTACGTGACCAAACCGTTTGACCATGCGGAACTTCAGGCGCGCTGCAGAGCCGTCTTACGACGCAAAGCAGGATCTGCTCAGACCGTCATTAGATTGGGAAATGTGGAATTTAACCCTGTAGCTGGACACTTGTCGATCGCAGGGAAAGTAATTACTCTACGGAATCGTGAATTGCGATTGTTGGAATTATTGATCAATTCCCGTGGCAAAATATTCTCCAAACAAAAGCTGGTGGATCGACTGTTTTCGTACGACAACGATGTATCGGAAAATGCTATCGAAGTCTACATTGGGCGTCTAAGGAAGCATTTGGAACACTCTAACCTGAAGATCACGACTCTTAGAGGCTTGGGATATCGATTAGATGACGAATAATCCCGTTTATACCTCAGGCTCGCTGCGCAACAAGCTCGCTGTCAGGCTCATTGGCGGTGTTCTTATATTGACTGTCCTATTGTTTTTCGTTGTTCGTAATTACGCGGCCCGGATAGCACAACAGAGCCAAGACAGTATTCTCAGAGCATCTGTCACCTCGATGTTGGATACAGCGAACATTCAAGACGGCGTGGTTGAAATGGATATTCCCTACTCCTCCTTTTCTATTTTGAACACATCGACAGACGATCGAATTTTTTACGCCATTTACCAAGATGATCAAATTTTGTCTGGTTACGATGACCTGTCAGTACCAGCTCTACCTGAAAATTCCACTATTGCATTTCAATCAACAGTATTTGCTGATGTTCCAGTGAGACAAGTAACGGCCACGCGCATTTTAATCGGGGCTGAACTACGCACTCAAATTACCGCCTCTGTTGCACAGACTCAGGACAATTTGTCAGGAACATTGACGCGTATTTCACAACATGCCGCCGTTTTGGGCGCCGGATTCTTCTCCCTAGCGATGCTGCTGTCAATCTGGGCTGCCTCGGCCACTATTGGTCCGTTGCGACGATTGGCAAGCTCGGTAACAAGACGAGGGCCTGAGGATTTAAGCCCAGTTGTGAAACCAGTCCCCTTAGAGATGGCGCCGTTGGTTTTGTCTCTGAATAACCTCATGGCCAGACTGGAACGCTCCCTTAATCAATCTGAGGACTTTATAGCCGAGGCGGCTCATAGAATGCGCACCCCCATTGCAACCGTTCGCTCTCACGCCGAAGCCACATTACAGCGAGTAGACAAAGAGGAGAACCGGCGGGCATTGAGATCCATGATTCACGCTATTGATGAAAGCTCACGCGCAGCTGGGCAGCTGTTAGATCACGCTATGATTATCTTTCGATCCAATCAACTGGAGTGCAACGACGTTGATTTGGTCGATCTGGTCCAAGACATCGTATTGCGCATTACACCACTGGCTGACATGAAAGACGTAGAACTCAGACTTGACAGTGATGAATCAGCCATAGTTTCGGGCGATTCCATTCTGCTACAAAATGCCATTAGAAACTTGATTGACAACGCCATGAAGTATTCGCCCAGTGAAAGCGTCATTTTTCTAGTGGTTCGTTCAAGCCCCAAACCCTATCTTGAAGTCAGTGATCAAGGACCAGGGTTCTTCACCGATGAAATCAATCTACTTACAGGACGCTTTACGCGTGGACGTAATGCGAGTGGCACAATAGGTTCTGGCCTTGGACTGACCATTGCCAGAGATGTGGCCGTAGCTCATGGTGGTCAACTCAAGCTGAGCAATAATTCATCCGGAGGCGCATGCGTTACTTTTTCCTTTTAGCGATCTTTGTGTGGCCAACGATTGCAGGTGCGGTGGACTGGGAGGAGCAAACCCTGTTCAATGCCCATGATGGTTCATTAACTCTACGCGTTATATCGAGCACCGATACCGATTTTTTTGCACCCATCATAGATAGCTTCATTGCTGATAATCCAGAGGTCAGCATCGAGTATAGTGTGGCTGGGTCAGTAGACGTCTACGACGGTTTTAGGCTTTCATCAGAGCAGTTTGATGTTGTCATCTCTAGTGCAATGGACCTACAACTTAAACTAGTCAATGACGGCTATGCCCTACAAATCAATGATCTTGCCCATCCGCGCTGGGCACAATGGCGTCAGAGTCTATTTGGATTTACACTAGAACCTGCTGCGATAGTCGTTAATAATTTCGCTTTTTCAGATACGGCAATACCGAAATCGCGACAGGAAATGATTAAAATTCTACGCGCGAACCCTGATAAGTTTCGAGGAAAAATTGGCACCTATGATGTTCGACAATCGGGCCTCGGGTATTTGTTCGCCACTCAAGATGCCCGCACATCAGAGACCTATTGGCGCCTGATGGAAGTGATGGGTAACCTTGATACTCAGCTCTACTGTTGCTCTGGCGATATGATTGAGGACCTCGCAGAAGGTACTATTGCCATTTCCTACAATGTGCTGGGAAGTTACGCTATGGCGCGCAGTGACATCGCCGATAAGATCACTATTATCCTGCCTTCAGATTTTCCTACTACGATGATGCGAACTGCACTCGTTGGAAAAAATACCTCACACCCCAACATTGCCAAGTTATTTCTTCGTCACTTGACATCATCCAGATGGCGCGATCAAGGCGATGGGGTTTTTCCAACACCTTCGCTACTCCCTAGCTCCAACAGCGCACGACGATCAACAATAGCGTTAGAGCCAGGGTTGATGATCTACCTGGACAGACTTAAGCACCAGACTTTTATTGAAGAATGGGAAAGTGCCATAATTCAATAGGCTGATCTTTACATGCCGTGCTTATACAGCTTCATCGAGATTGTATCGCAACAGAAGTTTTCCTATTGTGTGGGCGCTGTTAACGACGTCTTGTCTTTACATTTGGATCAAAATATATCAGTACATTGCGTAGAGAAATAATATCCATATCAGATAGGCCCCACTAGTCACGAATCAGGTTGAGCTCTTCGAACGTCACCATATCGCGTAGCTTTGCGCTAACCTCCAAAGAGAAACCCTATTGTACAAAGTACTTGGTAAGCAATTGCATCGGCAGCCCCCGATTGACCTCCAGGCGGTTGTATTTTTCAGTAGCCGCTTTTACGACCACCTCTGAAGCAACATCTGCAACCCTTGATACGAGCTATGGGCAGTTCTCGTGTATCGCCATGGCTACGGTTTAAGGCTCCTGACCTGCAGAACAAGCAGCACACCAGATATTAATTGTGCCTGAATACGATTTTGCTATCACTAGAAGCACACCTTTGCATATTTTTCAAATGGATGAGAATCACGAAAGAACGATGTTTCGTTAGTTGTCATCGCTTCCACTACCCGACCTGTGATCTTACTGTCGAGACACTACGGTCTACCTCCTTGCTTGCCAGAGAAGCATCGCCGTAACTCTTGTCAATCATGGGTGCAATGATAAAATTCAAACAATAATATCAAGTATGGTTGTTTTGTTATAACTCAATAACTCAATAACTCAATAACTCAATAACTCAATAACTCAATAACTCAATAACTCAATAACTCAATAACTCAACTAATGGTAATATCTGCCCGCGGTACTGCACGACCTGATTATTCCCCGCTAATTCTGTCTGGCTTATTTCAAACTGCTCAAGCCGTGATACACGGTTCAGCAGAATAGCGAGCATTCCTTCGACCGCAGTACTGACCAGAAGCAGAGTCTCACTTAGTCCCGATTTCTCATTCCCATCAGCAACGTTTGAGATCACGGCGCTCTCCAAATTGTTGCCCATTACGCTAGCCCGATGTCCGTTACCTTGAGTGTCGAGAATCAGCACTACCCAACCATCTCCAGTAATGGTTGCACCTGCAAACACAGAAATACTCTTTAATGGCTCAGCCAATGGCTTGACAACAATTTCCTGGGTATCGTTAATCTCATCAACAAATAATCCGAAGTGGCATTTGTTAGCTTGTAAAAGAACGATGTTCAACGTGTCGGGGTCACGCTCGCCAAGCATGAGCTCATTCTGTAGATAAGCCAATTGCAACAGCTGCCCGCGTAGTCGATAAATTGAACATCCGCGAATGTACTCGATGGCATTCTGCTGCAACCCCTCATCAATCCTGATGAGCTAAGGCTTAATTTGGTTGGGAAAAACAATTAAAGTGGTAACCAGATGTTAGCATTGTGCCTGAAATAATTGGCGCCATCGATCGACGACACCAGCGCATCGTTCGCGTCAATCGTCGAGCGGTAATTCCAGATTGGTGTTGCAACATGACGAGTCTGGTGTGGGAATAACCTCTGAGCGTTGATCAATCTCAATCATCTGCTCAAGCAGTTGATCTTCGTGGCGATGTATTAGCGTGACGCTAGTACTCTGACACAGGTCGTAAACAGCCAATACTTGTTCGATCGTCCAACTATCCATATCGGACACACTAATCTGGGTTTAGCCACTCATAGGCCAATCTCCTGGAGTGCCGATTGAATATGTTCGCCCGTGCCACTACGCACGTTGGCAATGGCTGAAGCGGTCAAACCATAGTGTGCTCACCGGTATACTTTTCGGGGCAACGCCTCTGTGGCCTGGAATATGGAGCTCCCCCGCTTTAGTGGACACCTGAATTATAATTCTGCAATTGCAGCAGGTTAATTCATTTTTCTAAACTCCGCAGAGTAAGCGAGCACTGAAGGCTTGCGGACACGATTATAAAACACTTCAAAGTATTCAAAGATGGCCGCAGCCGCTTCACGTCTGGTTTTGAATGTGAATCGATGTATCAATTCTTTATTGATGGTGGCAAAGAAGCTTTCTGCCACAGCATTATGCCAACAATTCCCCTTACGACTCATGCCGGTTTGTATCCCGCGATCCGAGAGCACTTGCCGATAATCCTTAGCGGTATAATTGCTACCACGATCCGAATGATGAACAAGCCCCTCAGGCAGATGGCTGAAATCTAGAGCCATGTCCAAGGCATTCAATGTCAGTGCCGTATCGTTACTCTCACCCATTGCCCAGCCAACAACTTCCCGGTTATACAGATCGATCATTGATGCCAAGTACAGACAAGCTTCTTCAGTGGGTATGCAGGTGACATCGGTGCTTACGTCACAGCCTTATCTCACAATAATCGGATATCCCAATGTATCTGCTGTGGAATAGTGAATTAGCATTGACACCGCAGATCAGCGTTTAGACAGAGCTACTTCAGCCAAAGATGCCGGAAAGGGATTTTCAGTTGTTGCGAACGAAGTCAAGGATTTGGCTAAGGAGACCGCAAACGCTACAGAAGTGATTGAGCGTAAGGTTGTAACTATTCAGCCTGATAGCGAAAGTGCTGTAGTGGCAATTGGTACTATTGATAAAGTAATTCAAGGAATAAACTAAATATAGATCACTGCCATAGCAGCAGTTGAGCAACAGGCAGCTACAACCAGCTACAACCAGCTACAACCAGCTACAACCAGCGAAATTGTGCGCTCGGTAACTGAGGCTGCAGAAGATAGTAACAATATCGCAGGGACTATTATCAAGGCATCTACAGGGGCTGAGAGAACCTTAGCCAGCGCGACGAGTTCTCAGCATTCCACTAACGAGCTGACAAAGTTGGCTGGCGGCCTACGTGGGCGTGTGGAACAGTTTTATTTATCTTCGGATAGATAATCATTAGGTGCCTACATCTGATCCTGTCATATAACAGGATCAGATCATCCACTATTAACGCCAATTACCAAATTATTATCGGCGCCATAGGTTGTTCGATGTAGCACTGATGCCCAGGCACCCAACCGTGAATGCAGTTGTAATCCGCCAAGACAATACTCAGCGGAATACGGTTTTATTTAAGCAAACAGTAAATTATAGGCTTTAGCGTAAGCTTTGCCTTTGACAGCGATCTTCAGGTAAATACCTTTTTGAGGCATATCTGCTGGTGCTGCGATCTGCGTTGTCAGTTCCATCTTGAGCAGTCTTTTGTAGGCTGCAGTCACCCGAGGTGTAGGCACTCCAGTTAACTCTACAACCTGTGGTTTTGTGAGTGGCTCCTTCTTCGCTTGAGCACCAACGGCTCCTAGGATAGCAACCAGGTCAGATACATCGGTAAAATCTAGTTTTTTTGCAGCACGTGGCATATATTTATATCTCTAGCTAATTAAGCTTGTTAAGGGTTTATATGTGAGAACATGAGGTAGCTTTTTAACTACCCCTTTTTGTTGAGTAAACCCAAAGGGTGGTAGTTAACGCACATATAGTGTCATATCACGTGTAGTAGCGCCTACTTTTGGCGTAGATAATAGTGATAGAAGCTGCGTTTATTGGATTTATGTGGATTTTTCAGGCATTTTGAGCATTTTTTCACTCCCCAAGCCCAAAGAAGTCAATTGTTAAACTTATTCTTTCGGGTGTTTTCTGTCTAAACCCTGTTTTAATATCTAACTTCTATGGCGGCCAGAAAATCTACAAAGTTATCTTCGTATCTTAAATTCAGTAACAGTGGAAACGTAACGCCTGCATCGCTACCTACAGTAAGCAATTGCGAATCAGACGCAACATTGACACCGTATCGGTGTTTTTACCCAGAAAAATCTAACGACTCACAATCGTCAATTGCCATGGGTCTGCCTAAAAGATAACCCTGGAATTCATTTCATCCCATCGTTTTAGAAAATCTAGCTGCTCCTCAGACTCGACTCCCTCAGCAATAACTGTCATTTCAAGATTACTAGCCATAGTAATTATCGTTTCCACAACTGTTGCCTGCCGTGTGCAACCCAGTATCTGCTGGGTGAACGATTGATCTATCTATATTTTTCCGATAGCAATTTGCTTAAATAACTCAGGCTTGAGTAACCAGTTCGAAAATGGTCAATAGCGAGTGAAAATCCCATCAATTCCAACTGATTTAATTTAATCAGCGTATCGGTCTGATTTTCCAGAAGCAAGCTCACAGTTAACCCAAATTGAATCAGCAAAATTCAACAGATGTTTTCTGCAATAGCGCGTAAATGTCATCTACAAAGTCTTTCTCTTTGAATTGCTGCGCGCTGACGTTAACGGCCAACGGTTTGACATTCCATTGCTCGTACAGTTTGCACCACAACGATTCTTATCATCGAATAAAGGATATCGGCCTTTAATAGGATGTCTGTATTTATCAATTGTTTGACAGCAGAGCTTTTTAGTCAGGCATTTTCCAACCAAGGCTTTCAGTCAAAACTGATAGCCACGCCGGTTCTTATACTCTGGTCAGCAGCCAGACAAATAGCCAGTGATGTCACTGCATCTTCCATATGGGCGCTCAGATCGAGATCCTCTCTAATGGCGCGTAACATGTAGGATTGCTCGGCATCACACAGTGCTTGATGTCCAGGTTCATTTGGCATTTTTATTAATCGATCGCCGCCCGGGGTGTGCACCAGGATACTACCGACTTTTGTGTGTCCATCAATGTCCGCAGAGGCACCCGAATTGCCTTCTGTTATGGATACCGACCCATTCGGGCTAACTATGTCTTTAACAAAAAATGCTGTTTCAGACATCATGGGTCCCCACCCTGCTTCGTACCAGCCTACCGATCCGTCCTCGAACAGCACTTGAAACTGGCCGTAGTTATACATATCCGGGGCGATCTCGTCTGAAAGCCGAACACCCATACCGTGCACACGTATCGGTTTTGCATCGGTAATCTGGCACATGACATCAACGTAGTGCACGCCGCAATCCACAATGGGCGATGTGGTTTGCATTAGCGATTTGTGCGTTTCCCACTCAGCGCCAGTTGACTGTTGATTTAAATTTAGCCGAAACACAAATGGGCCACCAAGCTTGCGTGCTTCCTCAACCAATGAGATCCATGACGGATGGTGCCGCAGGATGTATCCAACCACCAGTTTTTTGTCTGTTCGCTTTGCTGTATCGACTATTGTTTTCGCATCAGCCACTGTCATGGCGAGTGGCTTTTCAACGAAAACATGAGCGCCGGCGTTCATAGCTGCACAGGCATATTCAGCGTGGCTATTTGTGTAGGTCGCGATAACGACTAAATCAGGATTGCTGGCCATGCCCGCCTCAAAGGTTTGATAGACAGGGTAGCTTGCCAATTCGTCCGGCAGTGTAACAACTGAACGATTAACAAGACCAACTATTTCGGCATCCAGCAGATTGTGATATGCCAGAGCATGGCTAATACCCATATTCCCCATGCCTGCAATTAGCACTTTAGTCATTTTTTTTCCATTGTTATCGCACATGCATTTCACAATCTGTCCGCCTTCGATCTCTCAATTGAGTGTTTCTATCTGAGGCTCACGGTATTCAGTCTTCCCTAATCACTCGCATTAGCCGAATTTGTCACGTGTGTTTGTCATTAGTCTATACACAAGAACTGCTGGCAGCCTGAGAAAACGACCGCCAGGAACATTCCTATGCTTTACACGGCTAAGTAGCTTGAATCCGCTTGAACTTGCATGAATTTCTTGTGCTAGGTATTTCCCTGTCAACGGTGCGGTTCCAACACCGTGCCCGGAATAACCTTGCGCATAAAAAATATGCGGCGCTAATTGCCCCACGTCTGGCAGATTGTTGTTAGTCCCAGCCAATGTGCCGCTCCATATATAGTCGATCCCTACACCCTTGAGCTGAGGATAAACCCATTCAATATGGTGCCGGCAATCTTTCTCAAGATTTTTGGGTGGATGGCCTGGAATGCCGATCCCACACCCCATTATTAGTCTTTTATCGGGTGTTAGTCGAAAGTAGTGAACGCTGCGACTGGTGTCCCAAACACAAACTCCTTCCTTGATAAGAGAGTTAATTGTCGCGTCATCAAGGATTTGTGTGGTTGCCTGATAGTTGTCGACAGGCAAGATACGATTTGCCAACTTGTTGCTGAGATTCCCCAAGTACCCATTGCAGCAAAGAATCAGGAAATCAGCGGTGATAGTGCCGGTTTCAAAGCTGGCTTTGGCTGGTTTGGTGTCTTTGATGGCGATAACGCAGCTTTGTTCAAAAATAGATACGCCAGCCTTCTCGGCAGCTTTAGCAAGACCGAAGACATATTTTAATGGATTTATGTGTCCTGACTTTTGAGACAAAATTGAACCCACATACGTGGAACTACCTGATGTGTGTTGTGTTAGTTCTTTGTCCAGTCGTTTGTAGAATGACTGGCCGTAGCTCTCGACAATATTAGCGTGATGATTCAAGTCAGCGAGTGCTGACGCCGACGTTGCACATGCCATATTTCCCGAACTGAAGTCACAGTCTATGGAATGCTTACGACACAGGTCGTGGAAAAGTTCAACTGATTCGACCGATAGATCCCAGAACTTGCGTGCAATATCTTTATTGAAGCGATGAATTAGATCAGGTTGCAAATTACTCATCCCGTAGCCCAATTGTCCACCGTTTCGACCTGACGCACCATTGCCGATTCGTTGTGCCTCGACTAACGCAACGTTGTAACCCAATTCCGCCAAGTGCAAAGACGTGCTTATTCCAGTGTAGCCGGCCCCGATGACGCATACATCAAATTTGGTCTGTCCCTCAAATCTGGGAAAGGACGGTAACGGTGCCGTATCCAACGCATGGTGGGGCTCTGAGTAGTTATTCACAAAGGCGATGCTCAGGATTTTTTAGTTTCGATTGTTCAGGTTCTGACCATCTAGATTTTACGCTGTGTCTTGGCAATTTTACGCATGTATTTAGTACCTTTTAAGCAGTGAACAAAGACTATTTTCTTGTATTATTGCGTATTTTTCTCTGATGAATGATAGTCAAGTGAGGCAAGTGCTAAACAGAACTTACTTCGAACTCATTTCCAGGTCTTTTTCTCGCTGGCGTTGCTGACGCACCATAATCCAACCGGCAACTAGAACGCCGATGGCAACAGTCACAATAAGAATAGTAGCAAGCGCATTAATATCAGGCTTCAATCCAAGCCTGATTCGTGAATAAATCAACATGGGTAGAGTCGTACTTCCGGGACCTGAGACAAAACTTGCAATTACCAAGTCATCGAGTGATAGCGTAAATGCGAGTAACCAACCTGCCATCATACCTGGCGCTAACAACGGTAACGTTATGTCATACAGAACACGTAAGGGTTTTGCACCAAGATCCAGCGCCGCCTCCTCTAGCGATTGATCTGTACCGTTGAGTCGGGATTGAATAATGATGGTTACATAGGCCATTGAAAACGTGATGTGTGCGATTGTGATCGTAGTCATCCCACGTTCTGCAGGCCAGCCTATAAATTGATATAGAGTAATAAACAACAAGAGCAACGATAACCCGGTTATCACCTCAGGCATCACCAGGGGTGCTGAAATCATTCCCGTAAATAGTGTTTTACC
>JBLIIE010000023.1:0-44642 GCA_047634635.1 Granulosicoccus sp.
AGCGTAGATCTGATTTGCCTGGAGTCGCTCAAGCAGTACGCGCATCGTACCTATGCCCCGGCGACCGAACAGTCACGTTTGTCTGGAGCGGGTGCGGGTACCTCAGATAACGACTAAATTAACGCCATTGGCCTAATGATCATTAGATACTGTGCAACCGGCAGTAGGTGTGGTAAAAACTACCTGTCAATTAAAAAGGTATTTTTGGATATGGTTGCTCTGTCAAGTCGTAAAATTGGTAACACTGACTTAGAGGTTACAGAGCTCGGTTTGGGGTGTGCAGCGATGGCAGGGAACTATCGTCCTGTTGATGACAAAGACATTGCCGGTGCTATTAAAGAAGCATTAGATCAGGATATCAGGTACCTCGATACGGCGCCGTTTTACGGATTTGGCCGCTCTGAACACTTTGTGGGGGCTGGTTTGCGCCACAAGAACGACTACGTGTTGTCTACCAAAGCTGGCCGCCTGTTGGCTCCTGGGTACCCCACGGATTCAGTCGCTGATGAATGGCCAGGTAGTTTTCCGTTTCATCAAATCTACGATTACAGCTACGATGGCGTTATGCGTTCCTACGAAGATAGTTTGCAGCGGCTCGGTGTCAGTAAAATAGATATTCTTTTGTTGCACGATATCGGTGCAATGCAGCATGGTGAGTTGAAAAATAAGGCATTGTTCGCCGACGCCATGAGTGGTGGTTATAAAGCATTGGATGAATTACGCAGTGCAGGAGATATCAAAGCGATCGGACTGGGAGTCAACGAGCGCGAAGTCTGTATTGAGGCAATGCAGCACGGGCAGTGGGACGCTTTTCTTCTTGCCGGTCGCTACACGCTACTTGAGCAACAACCCCTGCATGACTTGTTCCCTCAGTGTGAAGAGGCGGGTACATCAATAATATTGGGTGGTCCTTTCAATTCGGGAATTCTGGTAGGTGGCGATACATGGAATTATGCCAAAGCACCCGAAAGCGTTATGACCAAAGTCACAGATATTACTAGGGTGTGTGAGTCGCATAACATACCGCTACCAGCCGCTGCGCTCCAATTTCCACTGGGCTGTTCATTGGTTTCCACTGTGATCCCAGGACCACGATCTCAATCTGAAGTTAAGCAGATAGTTGATTGGTTTACTACCACAATTCCAGCTAGCCTTTGGTCAGACTTGAAAAGTGAAGGATTAATGGATGAACAGGCCAACGTGCCGCACTCGTAAGGTAACGAAGTATGTTTTGGGGCTGTGCGAGGACAGTGCGACTGGTGACTAAATAGGTGTAAGTATTAAGACAAACGTGCCACGATAAATACCTGGCATAGCGTTGTCTAAATCGGCTTTGTCCACTCTGAGGCGCATGATGTAGTTCGGGTTAACACCGCAGCCGTAGCTGGGATTATAAAAATAGGTTTGAGAGGAGGGTGTGCCTGCTTTTAGCTGCTCTCCAGAATAGGGGTTATCAGTAGGTTCCCAGGATAAAGTGACTGAAACGCCGTCACCAATATCATTGGTCAGTTGCAATGCATTGGAGTTATTGTGATTTAATGCAGTGATGCGGAAACCAACATCCTCACTCCTAGTCCACGCACAAACGAATGAACCATCTTCCCAGTAAGAGGCAAAGGGCGACCAACTGCCTAAGTGTAGATTTCTGTCAATTTCTAAGCCAGTGCCAAGTGCCTGTTTGAAAAAGCTAGAGATGACAATAGCAACAATGAATAGGCAACGGTGATGCTGTGTGGTAGATATAAAATAATACAATAGCGGAAAATATCGGATGTTGCTTACTCAGGTGCAACTAGTAGCGTCAATGTGTCCTGGTAAGTCCCGGGGGCTGCAGCATTGAAAGCAGTAGGTGTTACAGTTATTTGAAAAATAGCGTTAGAAGTGCCATTGCAATTGATGCTTTTTCTGTCTCCGATCAATCCGATAATGTCACTGCCATAGACCACAGAGGTTGTTGTATCGGTGATCCATTCCAAGCTGTAGGGAATATTAGTCGTTGTGCTTGCAGACTGAAGTGAGAACAAACCATTAACGGTTGTAATAGCGAGATTGTAGGAGCCTGTAGATGAGTAGACGCAAACTGCATCAGCGTTGACTTGATTATCAAAGAGAGCCCCTCGTGTGCCAAGAAAGAGGTCATCAACGTCAGTTATAAGTACTGCGTCTTCCTTAATGATGGTGACAATCGACGTGCCTTCAGATGTTGATCCTAGTGACCCATCTGTAGCTGCGTGAGTGTTAGGAGACAAAATTGATAGGCATGCAATGCCGAAAAAACGTAACGAACAGCGTCGTGTTTTTTTCTTCCAGTAATTATATTGCATACACTAAGTATCCGAAAAAGTAAGATATTCAGTATGCCTATCAACTAGCATGCCATCCAATATAGGATTTTCTTCGGGTACTAACGTTAACGGTAAGCAGAACGTTATTTATCGTAAAACGTGCTGAACAGTGCTGAATTGTTGGCTTACAGAAAGTATATTGCATACATCGCGTATTCTGATGAATTAGATCGGCAGCATGGCAATCAACTACTGCGCCGTTCAATCAGTGATTTTCTTCAGGCACGAGGTTTGGATGTAAGCAGAATGCAACTCTCTGCATAGTGTTTGTGTAGTAGACAAACAAAGCCAAAAAATCCCATAATATGAAGACTTCGGCTAACGGTTAAATCACACGCGCTGACTTCCTGCCAGCGCTAATGTGTAAGGCCTACTCTGGTTGTACCAGCAGTGTCAAAGTATCAGTATAGTTACCTGGATCAGCAGCATTGAAGTTCGCAGCAGTGACCGAAACTGCGAACGAAGCATTGGTGGTGGCGCCGCAATCTATGGCATTTGAATCGCCGACTAAACCAGTGATAGGGGCGTTGTAAACGGCTGTTGTCGCTGTACCCACGGTCCAGTCTACTGAGTACGCAATATCAGTAGTTGTGTTTGTATCACTCAGTATGAAAGATCCGTTTGCAGAACTTAGGGTAATGTTGTAGGCGCCTGTTGAAGAGAATACACAGACACTGTCTGATTGAGTTGCGGTGGCACTTAAACTTCCAGCTGTACCCAGATTAAGGTCGTCGACATCGGTGATTTGCACAGCGTTTTGCTTTGCTATATTGATAATACTGGTGCCGGTTGATGTCAAACCGAGCGTACCATCTGTCGCTGCTATTGCTGAACCTGCCATTACTGTCAGTGAGGTGATGAGAGCTATTCGATATAATTTCATGTTTATTACCCTGAATATTTTGATGGATTAAAAGTTGTTATTATAATTTCGTGTTTACAAAGAATTTTGACTGTCTAGGTGTTCTTTCTATGCTGTTGGTGCCCCCGTTCTTACAAGATCATGCTGTAAAGTATCGTTTATGTAGTCATCTAACTTAGCGGTTATTTGTTTTGTGGAGTATGGCTGCAATTGTGATGTTGTATATAACGGGCATACAATGCAACTCCTTACATTTGTGTTCGTGTGTTTGAGGGTTACTGCACGAATTGGTACTTTGTACACCTATTGGTGGCTTGCAAATGTGAACCACTTCGTATTGGGAAAGCTGTCAATCCTGCAATATAATTCGAAACTGCTTCATAAATACTGGCATTTTTTGGTAAAAATATTATTTATTAACTCAATTGCTGTGTGTTTTTTATTTTCTACACGTGAAAGTGTTTACTGAATCACCTGAAAAATTGTATACAATGAAAATATTTATCGGTTAATTCGGAATAATGTTTGCATGCGTATGGTGTAAGACTCACCTCTCACCTGTACGGAGTGCCACTTTGCCTTATTATCGATTCTCGCTCAGGCTCGCGACCGCCTTGATCGCAACTATCGCTTGCTGTGTTTATTCTGGAACATCGCTTGCGCAGATAACAGTCAACAAATCGGTTTTAGAATTTAATGAAGATAATCTTGTTCAGGACGTTGATATTACTAATACTGGTGATTACAAAATTTTCCTGAATTTGGCTGCTGCAAAAATTAAGAACCCGCATACAGCTAATCCTGAGCGAATTGAGCTGAAGGATCCTCGTACATCCCCTGTTATTGTCAGTCCCAAGCAGGTATTGATACCACCAGGTCAACGTAAAAGAGTTCGGGTTATTCTTAGAAAGACACCAAAAAATGTTGATGATGTCTATCGGTTGGCAATCAAACCGTTTACCGGCGACGTCCAGATTGATAGTGATCGACCACCAGATGCGAAATCATCAGCTGTGAAAATATTATTAGGCTATGACATTTTATTGTTGGCTCGTCCAAAGAATGCAGTGGGAAAACTTGCAGTAAAACGCACCAGCAAAGCACTTTGGTTTAAGAACACCGGGAACACAAACGTGCTTCTGCGTCGTATGCAGCAATGCAACGCTTCAGGTGACGAGTGTGAAGATCTACAGCCCAACCGTGTCTATGCAGGAGAGGTATACAAAGTCGACTTGCCCAAGAAAGGCGGTGCGAAAAAATATCCTGTGCAGGTATGGCAGGCCATTGGTTTGAAGAATACTAAAAAAACGTACTAGGCGATTTAGTACTTTATATCAATACATTCTAGTGGTGAGTCGAGTATCAGCATGTTTTCCGTTGCGGTGGACAGGGGCACCGTTAGCGTGCAGTCAGGTAGCCCCTTTCTTACGACATTCAGCAGTTCTCCAGGCGATACTTCGGCTGAAATAAAGCCATCGGAATCGACGAGTACAGGATTTGGAAGTCGATTGACGAAACCGTTTCGCACGACCTCTCCGAGTTCGTCCACAACAGTGGCGATCAGTAAAATTCTAATTCGAACTACGGCCTTTATTCGGTAAACAGCTCCCGGGTACACTGTAAATCTGAACGTGTCCTCGGTTAGCGCACTTATTAACGCGGAGCGTGGGACCAGCTTGATCGTATACTCACGTAATGGTTGCAAGCCAATGAAACGGGTCTGCCCCACACGAGCGTCACCGGCTCTGAGACCATTTATATAGTAATCAATTTCTATATCTTGCTGAACACCGGCAATTTGTAAAATAGCACCAGACTGCCCGACATCGGCGCCCCCCATTACGAAACCTCGATTGTCGATTCCTAGTTGCGTACTGAACCTGGCTGCACTATTGCGCACACTCTGTTCAGCATCAATACTGTTCCAGTCACTATTGAAAGTAAGACCGAAACGCTGGTGTTCAACTTTCCCGCTTATTCCCAGCGCCTCTGTTTTCTCTTCAATATCTGCTCTGATTGTACTTTCCCATCGCAATGGACTGTCAAGATCTGATTGCAGGTTGTGGCTGAGATTAAGAACACCGTTATATTCGTCCTGAGCATTTCGGGTTAAGTCCAAACCCAAGTCTGTTCTTGTGCGAGATTCCTCAGTTGATAGCGTCATACCAAGGCCATATGAGATACCCTCGTTGTCCCGTTGAAAGCTTGCATGCATATTTGCTCTGAGCGATCCGCTCCTGTAAACAAGATGACGAAGTACTACGTTGACTTCTTCGGTTGATTTCTCAGTTTCAGCTGTGCTCCCTACAGTGCGCTGAGTGTATCTTGCACTTAGTGAATATTTATCTAGAGTTCGTGTCCATGAAGCGCTGTATTGACTAAATTCATTGGGAATGATGGTTTCAAGAGTTTCATCAGTGAGAAGGGTTTCATTTGCCTTGAACCAACTGCTGCCTAAGCTTATCGACATGTTCGGATTGACAAAGCCCAAGCGTAGAGCGCCTGCTCTTAGTTGCTGGGATCCAGCACTGAGTGAAAATTGCAGTGATAGCTTGGGGCCAAGCAATAAGTATTGAGCTTCGGCCAATGCTATGGTGTTCGCACCGATTACGCTCAGACGCCAGGCTGTATGGTCAGTAATTCTCTTGGCGATATTAAGGCTGCCTAGCGAAATGTCGCTTAACTTTGGAATAACGTCAAGGTCTTTGACTTTAAGAGGAATACCAAACGTCAAACCATAGACTGTTTCACCACGTGGTGGAATACTAGTACTCTTTGTGAACAGACGGGTTTCAGTACGCACACCAGAGACTGGATCGTAAATTCTTATTTCAACCTCGTACGTGCCGCTGGGGAGTGAGCGTGTGTTTAGGGCCTGATTTCCTGCGGCATAACTCTCTGACACATAGACACGCTCATTCACAACCATCTGGATTTGCGCCCGGCGAGGCAGATAAATAGCAAGTTCTGAGCTGAATGCTTCATCCAGATCGATGCGTGTACGTAGCGAGCTTTCGAAGCTGGCGCCCAGTATGTCCAAGTTGGTTAGCGTAGAGCCAGACTCGAATGTGTATGAACCTGCTTTAATGGAGTGATCGCGAAACAAATGAGTAAGACGAGCGGTGCGTAATCGCGTATGACCGGTTCTGGAGTTGTAATCAGCCTCTGTGAAAAGATTCCCGGACCCATAGCTGGACAATGTGCGGGCTGCCATATCTATAGAATTGAGCCCGTCGCTGGTGTTTGAAGCAATGGCATCGAGTGAAAAAATTGAGCTGGTACGTTCCTCAGGTTGTGGAAGGTAGCGAGCGGATTTCGCCGATTGCACGTCTTGTAAGGATTGCTCGATATACAAGTCCAGCTGAAGTATGTCCGTGTTATAGATAATCGCGACAGGGTTCGGTTCCACCTGACCACAACCGGCAGGTTCATCTTTCGAATAACAGACAAGGTGGCCATTGGTTGGGTAGGCCTTACGTAAAAGCTCACTCAGTGTGTCTGGGTTTTTTATTCCGGATAGTAGGGCCACTACAGCGTCGGGTTCTTCAAATGTCAATGTATCCGCGTCAGCAGTCACCAATGTAGTGCCAACCTTGCGCTGGTTGAAGCGAATTTCTACCACCAGGGTCTGGGCATCCATCAGAGCTTCGAAGCCCTCTGGCACAGCATCACTGAGGGAAATTCCACCACTCTCCTGCCCAGTGGTGCTCGCAGAGGCAATCAGCAGGAGAACGCCCACCCTCCAGTTGATACGGCCCAACGCATTACGAGTACGTGGTTGCAAACCCTGAAAGGAACAGGACAAAGTTGGATTTTCTCAACGCAAACTAACTGATCAGGTGGCTAAGCTATGCCCAGAATCATTGTTAATGACCAGCAACTCGAGCACTACAATTGTAGTTCAGTAAATCAGGAACGCAGCGCATTCTGTTGATGCTATCGAGTACATCTGATGGTATCGCGTCAATCATGGGGCAAGTACTTAGGGGGTTTTTCCTGATAAGGCCAGCGTCACGGCAGCATCTGCATGCAATGCAGTGGTGTCAAATAAGGGGACTGAGGTGTGGATTTGTGCCACTAGCATTGTAATTTCAGTGCACCCCAGAATAACGGCCTCTGCACCTTTATCAGCCAGTTTTTCAATGACATCGATGTATTCGGATCGAGAGGATGGGTTTATATTTCCTACGCATAACTCTTCATAGATTATACGGTGTACCAGAGCTTGATCATCTATATCGGGTGTGAGAACTTCCAGTCCATGTTTTGATTGCATCCTGCCTTTGTAAAACTCATCACTCATAGTAAAACCAGTACCTAGCAAGCCAATTTTGCCATAACCTTTTTGAATGACTGCCGTGGCAGTTGGATCGACAATGTGAAGAAGGGGTAATCGCACTCCTGACATCGTCTCAGTTGCAACCTTATGCATGGTGTTGGTCGCAATCAGTAGAAAATCGGCTCCAGCGCTCTGCAACGATAAAGCAGCTTCGTTCATTAATGTTCCAGCAGCTGGCCAATTCCCCGCGTGTTGTAACGATTCGATAGCTGCAAAATCCAGACTGTTGAGAATGACTCTTGCTGAGTGCAAGCCACCGAGCGACCGTTTAATACCTTCGTTAATTACCTTGTAATACAACAGCGTCGACTCCCAGCTCATACCACCGATTATACCGATTGATTTACTTGAGTGAATCATGAAAAAGGTCCTTCAGCTTGTGTTCGAATTGTGACCTCAGCCCTTAAGGGTCAATCGATTTTTCGTCCTTAATCATATCCAGAACAACGTCTGAACGCACTTCTCTGACATCAGCATGAGCCAACAAGCGTGTCGAAATTAGCGTGGAGAGTGCTTGCAGGTCTTTGAGGCGCACATGCAATAAATAATCTGCATCGCCTGTTAGTGTGCAAGCTAGACAGACCTCAGGAATTTCATTGACTAGCGTTTTGAAATTTGCGAACGAGCCCTTGCTGTGTGCGTGTAGGCGGACTTTGATAAATGCGTTTAAGGAGCGATCCAGAGCTTTGTAGTTTAAGTCCGCTCTGTAGCCTGTGATTATCCCGTCGCCTTCCAGGCGCACACGCCTTCTGGATACCTGAGATGAGGACAGACCTATCATATCGCCAATGGCGGCATTGCTGATGGACGAATCGGTCGACAAAAGTCGCAATAACTCTCGATCGAATTTATCCATGCGATTTTGATGTGCAAATTATAAAAATAATGCCATTTTTATGCATGCCATTGGCCAAATCAGGTTGAAAATGCACAGATTATGAGTCCATAGGTAATTATTATTGCACAAACAACTAGCGGTGAGAAAAATCGATGGGACCTTATCCACACGAGAACCTAATTCCTTATATTACCGATGCTAACCCTGTGGGCACGGCTGGATTCGAATTTGTGGAGTTTGCTCATGAGGAGCCGGCAAAGCTAGCTGCACTTTTCAAACAGATGGGTTTTACCGCAGTGGCCAAGCATCGACTAAAAGCTGTGACCTTATACAGGCAGGGCAGTGTTAATTACCTCATTAATGAAGAGCCTAATTCTTTTGCGGCCATGTTTGCCTCTGAGCATGGTCCTTGCGCTTGCGCAATGGCATGGCGCGTAGCCGATGCAAAACAAGCTCTGGCACACGCGTTGTCGCTGGGCGCCAAGCCCATTCAGACTAGAGCTGAGACAGGAGAAATGGATCTGTTGGGAATTGAGGGAATAGGTGGATCACACCTCTATTTTGTCGATCAATTTGAGGGTAATGGACAGGCTAATAGTGGATCTATCTACGATCGTGACTTTGAGTGGTTGGAAACAGATAGCGAGCCTTCAGGCGCTGGGCTGTACTATCTTGATCACCTGACGCACAACGTACAACGCGGCAATATGGATCGATGGACTGAATTTTATGAAAAACTATTCGGCTTCAAGGAAATCCGATTCTTTGATATTGAAGGTCGTCATACCGGTTTGTTTTCCCGTGCCCTAACCAGTGCCTGTGGTCGAATTCGAATTCCCATAAATGAGTCTAGGGATGACAAAAGTCAGATCGAAGAGTACTTGCGGGAATACCAAGGCGAGGGAATTCAGCATATAGCGTGTGGCTGCCAGAATATTTATGAAAGCGTTCGGCAGCTGCGAGCTAACGGATTGGAGTTCATGCCTGCGCCTCCTACCACGTATTATGAAAACATAGATGCCAGACTGCCAGAGCATGGTGAGCCTATCGCTGAACTTAGAGAGTTGGGTTTGCTTATTGATGGAGAAGTCGTGTTGGAGTCCTTGGCGAATGAAGGTCGAATGACCAAAGTGTTATTGCAGGTGTTTTCAAAAACCGTCATTGGTCCTATCTTTTTCGAATTCATTGAGCGTAAAGGAGACGAAGGCTTCGGTGAAGGTAACTTCAAAGCTCTTTTTGAATCCATAGAGGCTGATCAAATTGCGCGAGGGGTGCTTGATTAAACCGTCAACGACATCGTAATCGCTACCTATACCTTTCGCTATAAACACAGTTGCTTATCCCAGGTTTATGTGTTTCTCCACCAGAGAACTCACTACAGGCATTTTTCAATGACCTGGACGGGATGCAGTACCTGTCTTTGTGTATTGCTTGCTAGTTGTTCGTTGCAGCTAAAACCATTCGCCACAATAATCACTTCCTGACCTGCTGACTCTACAGCAGGTTTTAGTTTACGATCGAAAAGCGTTTGGCCCAGTGAACGTGTTTGCTTACGCATTCCAAAAGTCCCTGCCATTCCGCAACACCCGGATTCGGGTTCTGATAACTCATTGAAGCATTGTTGCATCCATTCGCGCTCGTGCGGTTCGGCACTTGCTTTGTCATGACAATGCAAATGCAGTATTCCTTTGTTCAAAGTCTTCTTAGGCATGATTTTTTGAGCACCGAGAAATGCGGTGATTGTCATCGCTCGAGTTTCTAAATCAATGGCTTTTTCGTCGTTACTAAAAAAACGTTTTAATTCGTCCTTGAATACGGATAGGCACGAAGGTTCAAGGACAACCAGCTTTGCATCCAGTGGAAGGTGAGGGTGAAAGTTGTCCACAATGGACTTCAACTGTTTGCGAGCCTGATCCAGGAAGCCATACTCATACAGCGGCCTACCGCAGCAAAAGGGCAGTCGTGCGACGGCTACATGAAAATTAGCTAATTTGAGTACATTTACAGCACTGATAAGAACATCTGGGCGATAGTGACTATTAACACTGTCTGACCAAAGCACCACTGGCGGATTGCCGGAATTTCCGAACCAGGAGAAGTTAGTGTCGTTGTAATCTGCGTGATCATTAGCCCATTTTGAAAAGCTTATTGTTGACAGCTGTGGCAATTTTCTGTCTGGACTGATGCCGAGCACTGATTTTGCAATACTGCCGCCAATGCCCGATTGTAAAAAGTTTACGACACGTGGAAATCGAGACAGTTTTGGTAATACGGTGCCAATATGACCAAAGACGTATTGATGGAGTGGCCGCTTACGCTTTTTGTAATGGGCGGACATGAATTCGGCTTTATAACTTGCAATATCAACCTGCGTGGGGCATTCATGTTTGCAGGCTTTGCACGATAGACAATGCTCTAGGGAGTCCGCGATTTCTTCGTTATCCCATCCATCTTGAATGACTTCACCGCGCAGCATTTCATGCAACATATGAGCACGCCCACGCGTTGAATAGCGTTCTTCGTTACTTGCCTGGTAGCTGGGGCACATGGCTCCGGATTGGGCCCGGCATTTGCCCATACCGATACATCTTTCTGAAGAACGGGCGAAGCCGTCTAGGTCTTCAACGAAGGCCAACGTAGTGCTGGTGACTGGACGAACGTAGTCGGGCCCGAACCGCAGGTTATCATCCATTTTATAGGCATCAATCAACTTGCCTGGATTCATTCGACCATCGGGGTCCCAGGCTTTTTTGAATTGTCGAAACGCCTGCATCAGGTTTTCACCAAACATGATTGGAAGAAATTCTGCTTTGGCCTGGCCGTCCCCATGCTCACCCGATAAGGAGCCACCGAACTTGACAACCAGATGCGCGATTTCCTGACTAAACCGTCTCCATTTTGCAACGCCTTCAGTCGTGCGGGTGTCAAATGTAATTCGGGCGTGTATACAGCCATCACCAAAGTGACCGTAAAGACTCGTAGAATAGTCGTAGCGATCAACCAAGGCTTGAAACTCACGCAAGTAGTCACCTAACTGATAAGGATCAACTGCGGTGTCTTCCCAGCCCACGATAGGGTCTGGCTGTGTTGGGTCCAGGCTCATTGAAGTGGCACTGGCGCCTTGTTCTCGAATACTCCAGATATCTGTGACCTCTGCTGGGTCAGTAATGCGTCGACAAGATTTTACCTTTGCAGATGCATCCATTGCAGCTTCGAAATCGTTGCATAGTTGAGTGAGTCGATACTCATCACTTGCTGAGAGTTCTACGAGAATCCACGCAAATCCCTCCGGAAGCAGGGCAACCTCGCGTTGTTTGAGATTTCGATCATTCAGACCACCGATGATGTTCCAATCCAGTCCTTCCATAGCGATGGGTTTGAATGGCATGATTTCTGGCACACAATCACCAGCCTCAAAAATATTCTCAAAGCCCAGCACGAGTAATTTTTTGCAGGCAGGGTTTTCAATCAGATTGACTTTTGCCTGAAGAATACTTACCAAGGTTCCTTCCGAACCCACTAAAGCACGAGCAACGTTAAATCCATTCTCTGGTAACAGTTGATCCAGGTTGTATCCGGATACACGCCGTTTAATATTAGGGAAGCGTTGACGTATCTCCTCGGCATATCTATCGCGTAAGTTTTTCAGCTGTGCATAAATTCGCGATTGCGCATCACCTTTTGCAAGAATGGCTTCTAACTCGTCGTCTGTGGTGGGCCCAACCCAGAACTGATCACCGTCTGCGGTAAGCACTTCAAGCGCTATGACGTTTTCTACGGTTTTGCCTGCCAACATCGAATGTGGACCGCACGAATTGTTTCCTATCATTCCTCCAAGGGTGCAACGGCTGTGAGTTGCGGGATCTGGGCCGAAGGTGAGTCCGTGCTGCTCCGCCGCCGCTTTCAGCGCGTCACAGACGATGCCTGGTTCAATTAAAGCTTGCCTTGAATCCGTGTCGATATGTAGGACGCGGTTCATGTGTCGAGAACAATCCAGGATGACGGCTGTGTTCACACACTGGCCGTTCTGTGATGTTCCACCGCCACGCATGAGTACCGGCAAGCTCTTTTCTTTACAAAGTCGGGTGGTCAGGCGAATATCATCGCTGTGTTTTGGAAATACAACGCCTAGAGGAATTTGGCGGTAGTTGGATGCGTCACTGGTATAGAGCGCCACACCCGCCGAAGAAAAATCGCACTCCCCATCAAGGCTGTCGTGCAGTTCCTGATGCAGTTGTTGAAGCTCTGAGTGATGCGTCTTTAAATTCGCCATAAGGTTTGAGTGCGGGGTGCAATTGCGACAGAAGTGATTGTCGCACTGATTTAAATGGAATAGGCTGATCGAGTCGTCGACTCTTTAATCGGGACCTGTTTTTTGTCAATTGCACTCTTCAAAACGCTTATCGCCATAGCTGATCATGGCAGCTTCAGCAATGCTGCCAATGCAGTGAACGTAACACAGGCAGCAGTGGGGCAGCAGATGCGGCGCCTCGAGAGTAGCTTAGGTGTTGAGCTATTCAATCGCAGTCAAAAAGCACCTCAACTTAATTCGCTCGCACATGCTCTAGTGCCTAAGGCGCGAGAACTGATTCATTCTTATGAAACAATCCTTGATGATTTAACCGGTGAAGGTCAACTGTACGGTGAGCTTACCCTTGGCGCTGTGCCATCAACTATTAGAGCGTTGGTACCTCTTTCTATCCGGGAGTTGGTGCGAATCTATCCGCAATTGCATATTCGTGTCGTGCCAGGGTTAACCAGCGATATGCTGGAACAAGTGGAAAGAAATGCCATTGACTGCGCTATTCTGAGCGATCCCGGTAACCTGGATTCTCACCTTAGGTGGCAACCGTTTGCAGAAGAGGAACTCATTCTTCTGACTTCAGCAGATGTCAAAATGAAAGACCCTCTTCAAATACTGGCTCAAATGCCTTATATCAGGCATACCCGTCGGGCGGCGGTTGGCTTGCTAGCGGCGCAGTGGCTTAGTGATCACAATATTACGGTCCGAGCCTCCATGGAGATGGAATCTATTGAATCTTTGACTAGCATGGTGGCCCATAATCTAGGTGTATCGATTGTTCCAGATGTTAGTGTGCCAGATTCAATTTTCGCCTCATTGCGAAAAATCCAACTTCCCAAGCCCAGACAGTCTCGTGTATTGGGTGTGGTCTCCAGGGCCGACAGCACCAAGGTGAGGCTGGTGGAAAGACTGGTTGAGCAATTATCCAAGACGGTCGGCCAGCAAATGACGAGTCGCTAAATCCAAACTAAAATAATATTTTAGTTAATATTAAATATATTTTATTTGAGTTAAATATAGTTTTAGTTCAGAATTCTCCTTGGTTTATAATTTTGGGGAAGTAAGGTGTCAGTCGACGACAAGATTGTTCAGGGCTTTGTAAACAACAAGGTAAATTTCGTGACCACGGTTCCGTGCAAGCAGTTAGCCGGTGTCATCGAAAAGATAGAGGCCAACGAGGACATCTATCACATTCCTTCAAACAAAGAAGACGAAGGCATGGGCCTGTGTGCCGGTGCATTCATGGGTGGCAAACGACCCGCAATCATCATGCAAAACACCGCAATTGGGGTCACCATAAATACCCTAGTTACCCTGACGCAGTATTATCGTATGCCACTACCCATGCTTATTAGCTATCGTGGTGAGCTGGGCGAGCCAGTGGCTTGTCAGGTGGAAATGGCTGTTCATACCAAGGCTTTGCTGGCTCAGTTAAATATTCCCACTTATCACTTTCATAAAGAAGAAGATGCGGACGAGTTCGATGCCATCCTCAAACACACCTTCATGTGCAACAAGCCAGTGGCCATTCTCACTGATGCTTCATTCTGGAATGGGTACTAGTCATGATACGTTCTGAAATTTTAAAGCAGCTTATTCCTGTCATTTCCGATCATTTCGTGGTGTGCAATATTGGGCTTCCTAGCCAGGAAATGCATATGATGGACGATCAACCCACCAATTTTTATATGTTGGGTACTATGGGGTTGTCTTCATCCATTGGTTTGGGGGTGGCGTTGGCTCAGAAACAAAAAGTCATTTCAATTGATGGAGACGGATCGGTTCTGACGAATCTGGGTACCTTGCCAACTATCGCAAACAATGTAGCTGACAACTTTATTCTGTTGATTATTGACAACGGTAGCTATGGTTCAACGGGTGATCAACCTACGTACGCCGGTATGAAAACATCGTTAACAGCCGTTGCTAAAGCGTGTGGCTGCGAAAACGTTGTTGAGTGCGCAGCAGAAGATACCGTTGAGGTCATGAAAGATGCCTTGGCGAGTAACAAGATGACAATCATCGTTAGCAAATGCGAGTCTGGGAACATTAAGGTGCCGGTTATTACCATGGATCCAGTGGTTATTAAAGATCGGTTCATGCGTGAACTGCAAGCACGCAACGCATAGTTCGTACGATTGAATCAGTAGTGGACCACTAGATGACCTCGATACATACCTGTAGCGATGCGAGACGATTGGCACAGCGTAGGCTGCCCTGGATGGTGTTTGATTACATCGACGGGGCAGCCGGCGACGGTTATGGTGAACTCCACAATCGCGGATGCATTCAATCGCTGAGACTACAGCCTCGAGTGCTCAACAATGTTGAGCATCGCGATGTTTCGGTGGATGTGTTTGGCAGCCGTGCAAGCATGCCGTTCGGCATCAGTCCCATGGGTATGTGCAATTTGTCCAGTCCCCATGCCGACAAATGGCTCGCACAACTCGCGGCTGCGCGACAAATTCCTCTCGGGGTCTCTACGGCTGCATCAACTTCATTGGAATCGATCATCGAGATGGCCGAAGGCCATGCCTGGTTTCAGCTGTATTTCAGTGGCAATGAAGATTCATCTTTCGCTCTTGTCAAACGCGCAGAGGAGGCTGGCTACACAACGCTTGTCTTGACCGTAGATGTACCCGAAGTTGGCAGACGACCGCGTGAACTTCGTCGTGGTTTTAAGATGCCGTTTCATATGGGGCCGGCACAAATTTTAGATTTTGCACTCCATCCTCGCTGGTCTTTAACCACGTTGGTTCGTGGAAGGCCCGAATTAGCCAATTTCGGAGGCAAATTTGGTGAATTTGAACGCACTGCGAGCCGCGCTGGCGCAGATTGGTCATTGCTTCAACGCATCCGTGATAAATGGAAAGGCAAATTGGTTATTAAGGGGGTTTTACACGCCGATGACGCCATCCGAATGAAAACCATGGGTATTGATGCTGTGCAGGTGTCCAGCCATGGTGGAAGGCAGCTTGACAGTGCCCCCGCACCGATTCAATGCCTAGGCCGAATTCGCGAAGCTGTGGGTCCGGATTTCCCGCTATTTTTCGACAGTGGCTTGCGATCGGGTGAAGACATCGTCAAAGCCTATGCCATGGGTGCGGATTTTGTGTTCATGGCCAGACCGCTGCTGTTTGCCATGGCTGCAGAAGGCGAGCAAGGCCTGCAACAACTCTCTGATGTGATTACCACGGAAACTAGCATTGCCCTTGCACAACTGGGCATCTGCTCAATGGATGAAATTACTGATCAAGTGTTGCTAGATAGCTGAAGTTATCGATCGGCAGGTATGATGCTCTTTCCGAATCATTATTGATTGAGTGAAAACTGATGAGCTACATTCCTGCAGAAGATCGTTACACAAAAATGGTTTATCGTCGTTGCGGCAATTCGGGCCTTCAACTTCCGGCGGTGTCATTGGGCTTGTGGCATAATTTTGGTCACGATTTTTCCTACCAAACACAGACTGCGATCTGCCGTACGGCCTTCGATCAAGGGATTACTCATTTTGATTTGGCCAATAACTATGGTCCGCCGGCAGGTTCTGCCGAGGACGTGTTTGGGAAAATGCTGAGTACAGATTTTCACGGTTACCGCGACGAGCTGATCATATCCTCAAAAGCGGGTTATCGCATGTGGCCTGGGCCTTATGGTGAATTTGGAAGCAGAAAATACTTAATCGCGTCCTGTGACCAGAGTTTGAAGCGCATGGGTCTGGACTATGTGGATGTTTTCTACTCTCATCGGTTCGATCCCAATACTCCACTAGAAGAAACCATGGGAGCGCTGGATCATATCGTTAGATCGGGTCGTGCACTGTATGCAGGAATTTCGTCCTATAACTCTGAAAAGACACGTGAAGCTGCCGCCATTTTAAAAAGTCTGGGAACCCCTTGCCTGATTCATCAGCCAAGCTACAACATTATCAATCGTTGGGTTGAAAAAGACGGTTTGAAAGACACGCTCAAGGAGTTAGGTATTGGTTCCATTGCATTTACCCCACTTGCGCAGGGAATGCTGACGGATAAATACCTGAATGGTATTCCTGAGTCGAGCCGAGCGGCTCAGGGTAAATCGCTCAAACCGACGTTTGTCTCTCCTCGTGCAATCGAGAGTATTCGCGCTCTTAACGATATTGCTACCAATCGAGGTCAGAGTCTGGCCCAAATGGCCATTGCCTGGGTTCTCAGGGATCATGGTATAACCACAGCTCTTATTGGGGCATCCAAACCTGAGCAGGTTGTTCAATGCGCGCAGGCTGTGGATAATCTGGAATTTAGCGTTGAGGAATTATCGGCTATTGATTCCTGCTCCTCGGAAGAAGACATAAATTTATGGGCAAAATCTTCCGAATAACCGTGAGGTGTCTGTATGGCTGGTGGTTGGTCTAAAGACGGTGCAGTACAAGATCAAATTGATGCCAGTGTTGGTGAGGCAGTAGAGCGTGCTCGTCAGCAATTGCCCAGTGGTGAAAGCCTTACTGACTGTGAAGAGTGTGAAAAGGCAATTCCCGAAGCCCGAAGATTGGCAGTTCCGGGCGTTCGGTTGTGTGTAGCGTGCCAGGAAGTGCTGGATGAGAGTAACAAGAATGCTGCCGGTTATAACAGACGTGGTAGTAAAGACAGTCAGTTACGTTAATCGGTTGTAATAGGGCATAGGCTATCCATGAAGTTGTTACTCGGATTGGCACCTGCGGTGTTTCTACTGCTGTGGTCGGGTGGATTTACCATAGCGAAAGTGGGTCTGAGCTATGCAGACCCCTTGACACTGTTGGCTTTTCGTTATGGTTGTGTTGTCGCGTTGCTGTTTCCCTTTTGCGTTATTTATAAGCCAGCGTTACCGCGTGGTCGGGCTGAATGGTTGCACCTTGTTTTTGTTGGCTTTCTGATTCAGGTAGTGTATTTCGGAACTGGTTGGATGGCCTTCGTAAAAGGCAGCTCGGCTGGTAGCCTTGCTTTGATCACGTCTCTTCAGCCAATTCTAGTTGCGTTGTTAATGCCGTTGGTATCTAGCGAGAGAGTGTCTGTAACGCGATGGGTTGGCCTGGTACTGGGTTTAGTGGGAACGTTCCTGGTTTTGTATGGAAACCTTGGAATACAGCCAATAAGCGTAACGGTTTTGTTGTTTTCCGTCTCTGCGTTATTAGCCTTCACGCTTGCTACTGTATGGGAGAAACGGTTTGGTGTTTCTCACCATCCGTTGACGTCTAATATGGTGCAGTACGTTGTCGGGTTCTTGTGTACGCTTCCGTTAGCTTTGTTGTTTGAACCCATGAACGTAACGATTACGCCTGCATTTATAGGAGCACTGGCGTACCTGGTTCTGGGTAACTCGATTCTGGCCATCAGCTTGTTGCTAATGATGATCCGAAAAGGTGAAGCTACCCGAGTCAGCGCTTTGTTTTTTCTTGTCCCACCAACTGCCGCACTTATTGCATGGCTTGTTATGGATGAAAAAATGACGCCTCTTGCATGGGGTGGTATGGCGGTTGCTGCGTTTGGGGTGCGTTTAGCGACCAGGCGACCTAAACCATCTTCGAGTCAGTAGTAAAAATACTGCAAATAGAGGGTTAAAGGCACCAGCCACACTATTGCTGATGGTTAACATGTCTTCGTTGCCAGCATCTGAATCAGAGCCTTCTGGTACAAAGAGATTTTCAGCAAGCGTGACGGGTGGCTCAGCTAGAATTTCTGTTGAGGATGGCGTGGATAAGTTTTCAGAATTGATTTCAAAGACGACTACATTCTGATCATCGTTCGACACAACTGGTGCGTCGTTTTGCAAGGTATCGTACGAGAACTCGTCCGAAGCCTCGTTCGCAAGACGCGCTTGTCGGTTTGCCGTGTACAAAGAGCAGAAATCATCCGTCCCAGTTATTTTGAGACGAGGTTCGAACTGGCTCTCTGTAGATCGAATTAAAACGTTGCTACTGTCATTAATCACGGAAAGCACAACTGACTCCGGACCGGAGCTAAGCATTTCCCGCTTCAAGTAAATTGATTGGTAGGCGGCATTGTGGAAAGTTAATAACGCACTACCTAAAAGTACCGATGGATAGGGAAGCTGCTGAGTGGTGGATGATTCTGTCCAGGCTGATGAATTCGCCTGATAGGCTGATAGTATTGTTGAATCATCGGTTTGTTCTGTGAACAGTTGTAGAGCCAAGTCTACTGGGGACACGGGTACGTCCGTAAGATCGAATTGCAGGTAAGCGTACTGTAGGTTGCCGGCGACGATAAGAGGCGAAGTATTTGTTAATTGCCCGCTAGAAATGCCCACGTCGTGAACGGGTGAGAGCGACGCAACTGAGCCCACGCATGTATTGGCAGGGTGGTCTTCATACGTTTTTAAAATGTGGAGCGCTGGTTGGTCTTGTTGAGTTGGGGGGCTTGGATCTGCAGATGGTTTAGAGGTTAATTTGGCTTCCATGACTAATACTCCACCAGTTTCCTGGGAGGTACTAGCGAGTAGAAATGGCGACTGTAAACTGAGTCCCACTAAAAATAGCAAACGATAAAACATCAGAAGAATTTTCCCGAACACTGGTGCGCTGAGCTACCTATACTCAGCGAATGAGCTCTACCTTACGGGCTAGTTCAGCGTGCAAGTCGCAATACTACCTAACCTTGCTAATGTTTTAGCTTTGCACTATAAAAACAGGTTGTTTTGAGGTTAATTCAACCAGCAAATGTCGACCAGTTCTCATATTGTCACTGGTCGTTCAAGAGTAAAGCCGCGTTAGCTTGGGGATACTTTGTCGGTAGTATTTGTATCGAAGTCACTGGCGCTGTGTCGCTCTGGTAATTGAGCCTGTGGTTCACCCCAGGTTTTATTGACCATTCTGCCGCGTTTAACTGCCTCTCTTTGGCTGATTCGTTCAGCCCATTCCACGACATTCTTGTACGAAGACGCTTCCAGAAATTCAGCTGCTTCGTAGACGGTGTTTCTGACCACAGAGCCGTACCATGGCCAAATGGAAATATCTGCAATTGAATATTCGTCGCCTGCCATATAAGCGTTGTCGGCAAGGTGCTTGTCCAGCACATCCAATTGTCGTTTAGTTTCCATCGTGAATCGATCAATACAGTATTTGATTTTTATCGGCGCATAGGCATAGAAGTGCCCAAACCCACCACCCAGATAGGGTGCACTGCCCATTTGCCAGAACAACCAGGAAAGGCATTCTGTTCTTTTGGCAATATCCGTGGGAAGTAACGCACCGTGTTTCTCAGCCAGATAAAGGAGAATTGCACCGGATTCAAAAACGCGTGTTGGAGGATTCGTACTGTGATCAAGGAGAGCTGGAATTTTTGAGTTTGGATTGATGTCTACAAATCCACTACCAAATTGGTCCCCGTCACCAATCTTGATTAAATGTGCATCATACTCAGCCTCACTGATACCCAGTGCTAACAATTCTTCGAGCATCACTGTCACTTTGACACCGTTTGGTGTGGCTAGTGAATAAAGTTGTAATGGGTGATCGCCGATAGGTAATTCTTTGTCGTGGGTTGCACCGGCGATGGGTCTGTTAATGTTTGCAAATTTACCACCGTTCTCCGAATCCCATTTCCATACTGGCGGTGGCGTGTAGTCAGACTCTTGGCTCATAGTGATTACTGTGTTGAAAATGTGAGTGTTGATTGAAAATAACAGGTGAGCACGGATCTAGGGACTGCACTCGATAAATTCAAGGTGCAACTGTTTAGCAATTTCTTGGCAGCGTGTTACCGATTCTATTGAACCAACCGTGGTAAGGGATCCTAGACTTACGGCTGCAACAGCATGTGCCAGAGAGAGTGCATTTTTTACAGACCAGTCTTCGTGCATCGCGTACAGGAACCCTGCAACAAAGGCGTCGCCGGCTCCAACTGAACTTTTGATGTAGGTTTGTGGAACCGAGCAGGCCGGCACTTCATATAATTCGCCATCTCGAGTTACACAAATAGCCCCAGCTGGAAAATGCACCGTTACTGATCTCATGTTGCCAGATGCAAGAACTTTGTACGCCGCTTTAATACACAGCTCACTATTGGCCTGACCGGCGTGAAGTGTGTCAATTTCAGCAATAGCTCCGATCTCGTGGTCGTTGACAATCAAGTAGTCTATGAACGGCAAACACGGAGTCACCAATTCTCTGTTGCGTGCTTGATCTATCGATACCATTTCAATACTGGTGAGAATGGATTGAGCTTGGGCTTGTCTCAACACTTCAGACCAGCCGTTGTCCCCAGCACTCGTGAACGCGTCCATACCTTCATGAAGACTGAGCAACCCAAGATGCAAAATTTTTGCTGTAGTACTGCCAAACTCGAAATGTGTGGGTAGTAGTAAATCATTGGCTCCCTTATGGTGGAAAAATGTTCGTTTTCCGGTGTTGCTTACGGTGATGACGTCGGTATAGGACGTGGGCTTATCCTGAGTACGTCGGAGCTGCAAAGTCTCTACCTGATGCTTGTTTGCCTGACTAAAAAGAAAGTCTCCGTCAGTATCGTCACCGAGCATGCCTACAGTTGCAACTGGCATGGTTACGTCCAGTTTACGTATGTCTATGCCGACGTTATGGGCAGATCCACCTCCTTGTTGATCCACTCCCGTTATTGTTGCTAACTCTTCTTCAGCAGGCCAGCGATCGATGATTTTAATACGATCAGCTGTCCAGCAGCCAGCACAAATAAAGCCTCTTCTCATCAGCTTTTACTCAATTTTTTGCTTGTGAAAACGATCAATTTTTCAATACCACTTCCGTGATGGTGAGATCTTTATTCAGGCTACGCAGAGGCTTAATCTTTGATTGCTTCAAATGGTCATGGTAAGCCCGTACAGCAGCGCTGGGTGTTAACTTTTTTTCGATGGTATCGCGCAGAAGACTGACAAGTTTCAAAGGAGCCTCAGCAAGATTTATTTTCCGTCCAAATAAAGCAACTCTGGCTCCTGCTTGTTCTGCTTGTAATGCAAGTTCGAATGTGTCTCGAGTTGTGCCTGCTGCACCACCAAGAATGCCAGCCGTAAGTCCATGAGGATCGTATCGGGTCAGTTCGCTCATGGCATCGGCACCGTTGAACTGAATTTTGAGAAATTGAGGTGCATCTGCACTAGTGACGCCTGCAACAGCTTTAATAATCATATCGTTTATATAGAACCCAAGTTCTTTCTCTTTGATGCCGATATCATAAGCAGGGTTGAACACCTCCAGAAAGTGTTTGATGCCGTATTCGCGTGCATCTAGTCTGAACTGGCGATAGGCTTCAAGACTGGCTTTATCTGCAGCTAGGTCGTTATAGAAAGTCATTGAGTACAACCCAAGCTTACACAAAGGCTTAACAGATTCGAAATCGGCAGTAGCAAATGGCTCTGAAGGGGATTCTCTGTAGCGGCTTCCTCGCGCATTCCAAATGTCGGTAGTGTCGTTTAACCTCACAGCAGGTGTCACTGATGACTTGTGAAAGGTTGCCCGTCCCTTCAGTCGTTCGGCTGAGGACGCCGACATTAGCATGATGTCTACTAGGCCAGACAGGGTCATCTCCTCCATGGCCTGAAGATAGTTTTCGCGAGGCTGCCATTTTCCATTTCCATCAGGACCTGGGCAGGTAACGCCAAATGCCATGTCTCCATCTTTCGCATCTGCGATGATGAAATCCTTAGCGGTGTATTTGCCTGCACGAATACGGCGAAGTTTTTTGTCTAGTGATTTCATTGTGATGCCTTTGGTTATCTAAGATACAAAAATTGACATGACTCTAATGCCTAAGGTAACAGCGTTCCTTTTATGGTGCGAGAGTGTCCACGAAATTCAGCGATAACGTCGCCGTTCTGGTTGTGCACTCGAATATCATAAATACCCCCTCGACCTTGCTTGGAAACTTCTATTGCTGTTGCCGTCAACCTGTCGCCAAGAGCTGCTGGATGCAAATAAGTGATATTGCAATGTTGTGCCACGGCTTTTTGATTGTAGGTATTGCAGGCGAACGCAAAAGCTGAGTCGGCCAGCGTGAAAATATAACCACCGTGGCAGCTGCCATGGCCATTGCACATCGTGTTTTTAATGGTCATTGACAGGCAGCACTTCCCAGGCTCAACGTTGCTTAGCGTCATGTCGAGAAACTGTGTGGCTTGGTCAGCTGTCCAAAGGGCCGTCGCACAGGCTTCTGCTAATGCCTGCGGTGATAATTGACTCATAGGCGGAAATTCATACTAGGATTTATTCGACGCGTACGTTGCCCCAGTATACAATCGTGCGTAAGCACCTGTCCCACTAGATTTTAGCCCTCTAATTCCACGATGTAGATATTTATCAGTATGAGTAAATAGCGACCTGCTCAGTTAATGCGGAACAACGAGTACTGCGCGTTGGTTTCCTCATGCATGTGCTAAAAACAGGTGAAATTGACGTGTACGCAACAGGGCTGTTAGAAGCGATATAAAATAACGTCGCGGTTCGAGGATTAATTATCTGCGCTATTTCTTAACGTAGGCAGACCAATACCAGCAGCACAAAATCCTCCATCAACTGCCAATTCTTGACCATTGACGTAAGTGCTCTGATCACCACACAGAAAATGCACGACATTCGCAATTTCTTCCACGGTTCCATAGCGATCCATTGGGATATTGTCGTGATAGTCAGCACGAATTTCTGGTGAATGTACCTTTTTTGCCATTGCAGTATCAATAGGCCCCGGGGCTACAGCGTTAACGCGTATGCCCTCATTTCCCAGTTCGACTGACATTTGTTTGGACAGCTGGGCTAGTGCCGCTTTGCTGGTGCCGTAGGCAACACGCAGTGTGCTAGCGCGACCGGCTGAGATAGATGTGATATTCACAATACTGCCTCCACCGGCCTCAATCATATGAGGCACACAGGCCTGAGAGCAGTGGAACGCACCGCTTAAATTGGTGGCTAGAATATCGTTCCAGTCATCTGCTGTGGTTCTCATGAACGGCTTGAATGTGGCAATACCTGCGTTATTGACCAAGGCATTTATAGAGCCAAATTTCTCAGCAACCGCATCAATAACCGACATGACTTGTTGCCGATTGGCGATATCACAATGAAGCGCAATCACAGAGCTAGGGTTGCCCAGCCCTTGCGCGCTTTTAAGCAGGTTCTCTTCATCGATATCAAGCATCGCTACATTGAAGTTCCCTGCGAGCAAGCGTTCAGTAATAGCAAGCCCGATACCTCGTGCAGCGCCGGTTACGATTGCAGTTTTCATGGAAATATTGTCCTTTATGATTACTACATAGATTGTGACGAATTGTCAGAGGAATGTCATATGCTTTGAAAACTAGGTGCAGTCTTTGTCCAACGTGCTGCGGTGTTCTTTCAGCGTAGTTACGGAAGATGACTCTTTAGCAAAAGTCAAGATTATCGATGGTATTCGATTTGTCCAAAGTCAGAAGTTAAGGAGTGATTGTTAAGAGCCGGCATCTCAGCCAGTTTCCGCCCCGTATTTCCTCCCTTGACGAATGCTGTCCGTAAAGAATAATCTGCATACCCAGTCTGGCCTTCAGGTCAGCTATAGCCTTTTTTAACAGCGTTTGTGAGGAACGAAACAATGCGTCAAGTGTGCGTCGTGGGTGTTGGCAACATGGGTTCTGGTTTGGCCAAGAATCTGATCGCTGCAGGGATAAGTGTCAAAGGCTACGATCTGCTCGAAGATCGCATGGTAGCTCTTGCGGCCATGGGAGGGGTTAGAACACAATCTTCCGCCGAGGCAGGTGAGGGCAGCGAAGCCGCATTCATCATGGTTATGAACGGTGCTGAGGTTAATCATGTTGTTTTCGGAGAAGACGGGAAATCTGGACTTCTATCCACAATGAAGCCTGGCAGCGTGATTATTCTGTCTGCAACTATTCACGCAAGCGAAGCCCGTGAGCTGGGAGCTGCGTTGGTTGATACTGGCATCCACTTGATTGATACACCGGTCAGTGGTGGTTACCCTGGAGCGCAGGGTGGCACACTAACTATGATGGCGGCGGGTAGCGATGAGGCCCTGGCAATTGCAAAACCTGCCATGGAGGCGGTAAGTGGTGTCATTCATCGAGTTGGAACTGATGCAGGCATGGGCCAAACCATGAAGGGTTGCTTGCAATCAGTCATAGGCTCCATTTTTTCTTCAGTATTTGAAGCCTCCGTATTAGCTGCTAAAACCGGCGTTAGTGGCGAGGCATTCTTCAACGTCCTGTCAACATCCAGCGCTGGGTGTGTTGTGGCCGATACGGCCTTGAGCAATATTATTGATCGCAAATTCGAGAATACAGGTAGCCACATCAGCACCATGTACAAGGATCTGACGATTTCTCTGGAGATGGCCCGTCAGGCAGGTGTGCCATTATTTACAGCTTCAACGGCTACTCAATTGTTTCAAGCAGGTATTACGCGTCATCCTGAAGGTGACAATTGGGTGGTTACAAAAATTCTTGAAGATATTGTAGGTGCAGAATTGACCCGTTAAGAGTGAAATAATTAGTCGCCTTTCAGGCGACTAAGGACGATACCCAAGCTATGGGTGTCGGCAAAGCACCTGGGTTCAATGACATCCTTGACTCGATCGGGCGGATCGAAGAAGCTCCCAAGGTCTATTGAACGACGACATATTTCGATCGGTATTCAAATAACCCAAAAAATATAAAAGCACAATGCTGGATTTTTTTGTACACAATGTCGATACGTTGTCACCATAGGCGCGGTTTTTCTGATTGTGTGCGGACTTGTGCCGAAATGTGGTGCCGCAATTTCCAGTATGCCTATTGCAATTCTGGGTGGTGGAGTTATCGTTATGTTTGGTATGGTTGCAGCAGCCAGCGTCAGTAGGTTGTCTGGTGGTGTATGGAGTCGACGCGACATCTGCCGTCAACATTAAAAGTGCTGATGTCCTCTGGTCTGTTGCCTGCTGCAGTGATTGCTATTGTTCTTAACCTGGTTATTCCTCATCAGGAAAAAGCGCCAGGATCAAGCAGGATGCTGCGATTGCCAGTGCTGTGCAATATCGATGCGTCGGGCTACCCAGACTTGTTCAAATCCATCGATATAATCAAGGAATTGCGCGAGCGCTGCAACGCGACCGGGTCTGCCAATCAGTCGGCAGTGCAATCCCACCGATAACATGCGAGGAGTGTGCTCCCCTTCGGCATACAACGTATCAAAGCTATCTTTTAGGTAGTTAAAAAACTGATCCCCTGCATTGAACCCTTGTGGGGATGCGAAACGCATGTCGTTAGCATCTAGTGTGTAAGGCACGATCAGTTGTGGTTGATCACCATGCTGGGCATCCCAGTAAGGTAAATCATCTGCATAGCTGTCAGCGTTGTAGATAAAACCACCTTCTTCTGCAATTAAACGATGCGTGTTAGGGCTGCAGCGGCCCAAGTACCAACCCAGAGGTCGTTCCCCTGTAACTCGCGTATGGGCCTCGATCGCGAGTTGCATATGCATGCGTTCGAGAGATTCGTCCATGTACTGGTAGTCTATCCAGCGATACCCATGGCTGGCAATCTCCCAGTCAGCCGTCTGCATCGCTGCTACGGCATCAGGATTTCTTTCTAATGCCAGGGCGACCCCGAAGACAGTCACTGGTAATTTGCGTTCTGCAAACAAGCGATGCAAACGCCAGAATCCGACGCGCGATCCATATTCATAGATCGATTCCATGTTCATGTGTCGAACGCCAGGTAGTGCTTGAGCGCCAACAATTTCTGACAAAAAGGCTTCTGAGGCTGGATCTCCGTGCAGCACACAGTTCTCAGCACCCTCTTCGTAGTTGATAACAAATTGCACGGCAATCCGTGCCTTATTTGGCCATTGGGCACTCGGTGGGCTACTTCCATAGCCGATTAGATTTCGTGGGTATTCCGATGCGGCAAGCGTTTGCAACCGCAGCATGGCGATACGGTTTATCTCGCTCAGAGCACGCTCGATTTCAACTGTATGTTCATTGGGTAAGCGTTCCTCAAAGCCTGCGAGAATTTGATGACGATTGCTCCCTCGGACCGCCATGATAAACGGTATGTCGAATTTTTCTTTATATGCATCATTCATGGTCTGGAAGTGAGCTAATTCCCCCTCACTACATTGATCTAGTCCGGCGCTGGACTGCTCGTCAGTCGACTCATTGGTTAATTTACCTGACTTTGCTGCTTTTCCAGCTAAGTCAGGGTGCGCTCTGATCAATTGCAGTTTTTCATCATCATTGGCCTTATCCAGCGTCTCAGTCATGGCGGCAGCGAGCGTTGCGATAAAGCTATGACCTGCGTCGACACCCGTTTGCCATGTTCGGTCAGCTACCCAAGGCGAATGCTCGTACACGCCGCCAAAATGTTCAACAAAGGCTTCTCGAGTCAACGCCGCTGGGGCTATGCGAAAACGTGAGACAGAGTGGCTATTGGTCATATCAGGGGAGGGTATTTAGCAGAGTGGAAGGGGTGAGATGTGATGACAGGATCGGAACGGCTTAATTATTTGTAGCATTCTAACTAGTCTGGAAATTTTTAGTATGACTATTTTGTGCACAAATATTAATACAATATTAAGTACATATATGTTGACATGCAAGGCGCTATTACATACTGTTCCGTAGATTGTTCAACACTGATCCGCTGGGTCGTGATTCGAGTGGAGCATTATGGGCAGGTTGACAACACACATATTGGATACGACACGTGGGCAGCCAGGGAGCCACATTAGAGTGACGCTGTGTGAGCAGCGGCGTAGCATAAAACCGTTGTGACCAACGATGACAGCCGCTGTAACAGTCCGTTATTGGAAAATGATGGGTTTGTCGTTGGGGTTTACCAACTGGTTTTTTCAGTAGGCTCGTACTTTGCAGGCCAAGAGTCCGCAGCAGCAGATCGGCCAAACGTTGCTCAACCTCGTTTTTTGGACGACGTAGTGATTCCTTTTGGCGTGTCCGCAAGCGACCAGCGCTACCACGTCCCATTGTTGATTTCACCCTACAGCTACTCGACGTGCTGAGGCAGTTGAGAACACATCACCCATTAACAGTTTGATTTGAGGTTGCTAGAATGGAAGGATATATAGTGGAGTGGCTCAGTCTGCTGGGCCGATGGGCTCATCTGGTTACAGGCATTGCGTGGATAGGAGCCTCTTTCTATTTCGTGTGGCTAGATAATAGCCTCGAAATACCCAAGCAAGCCGCCGATGTAGATCGTGGCGTTGGTGGTGAGATATGGTCAGTGCATGGCGGTGGTTTTTATCATGCACAAAAATATAAAATAGCACCTCCTAAACTGCCTGAGACATTGCATTGGTTTAAGTGGGAAGCCTATACCACGTGGATTACTGGGATGTTTTTGATCTCGTTGATGTATTGGTATCAAGCTGAGATTTATCTAATTGACCCCAGTGTCATGGCCTTGAGTAAGCCTGTCGCTGTTGTGCTGGGTATGCTGACATTGGTAATAGGCTGGATTGTGTATGACCAATTGTGCAAATCTGCATTGGGCAAAAAGGAAAGCCATCTAAGCCTTGCAATGCTGGTATTCGTCTGTTTGGCTGCATGGGGCCTCTGCCAGATATTCAGTGGCCGCGGTGCTTATCTGCACTACGGCGCAATGCTGGGCACCATTATGGTAGCCAACGTATTTTTAGTCATAATGCCGGGTCAGCGAGATTTGGTAGCCGCAAAAAGTGAAGGGCGAGCTCCAGACCCTAGCCATGGTGTTCGTGCTAAACAGCGCTCGGTGCATAACACCTATTTTACTTTGCCAGTTCTGTTTGTGATGATCAGTAATCATTACGCGATGACCTGGGGTCATGGGTACAACTGGTTGATCCTGATCGCCTTGTCGATAGCTGGGGCACTTATTCGCGTGTATTTCGTGCAGCGTCATCACGGTAAAAAAACGTTAACTCCATTGGTTGTAGCGGCGGTTCTTATTATGGCTGTTGCTGCTGCTATCGCGCCAACGCAGAGAGAATTTGCAAAGGTTGATGCAAGTGCTAGTGCTGCAGATGTGTTTTTCAAGGTTCGAACAGTTATGCAGAGTCGATGTGTTAACTGTCATGCGCAGTCGCCGACACAAATCGGTTTCAGTGCAGCACCTAAAGGTGTGGTGCTAGAAACTGCCCAAGACATTGTTCGGCATGCCCAAACTATCCATCAACAAGTAGTTGTCACTAAAGCGATGCCGATTGGCAATCTCACTCAGATCACTGATGAGGAGCGTGTACTGATCGACCAGTGGTTTCAATCAGGTGCAAAAACGCGATGAGTGACATTAGCTATTACGCCCCACAAGGTGGGCTGCCTCCACAAACAGATTTGCTCACTAACCGGGCCATTGTCACGCAGGCCTATACGGTTATCCCTAAGGGCGTGCTGTGTGACATCGTCTCCAGTTCTCTGCCTTTCTGGAGCCGCACACGATCTTGGATCATTGCCAAGCCAATGTTAGGTTTTGCCACGACGTTCTCGCAGTACATCATGGAGGTGTCACCAGGAGGTGGCAGTGATAAACCGGAACCAGATAAGCGGGTCCAAGGTGTTTTGTTTATTGTTGAAGGCTCTCTTGAGCTTACTATTGAGGGTCATGTGCATAAACTGAATCCAGGTGGTTACGCCTACCTGCCTGCAGGTGCTGCGTGGGCGGTGCATAACGTTAATGAACAAAAGGTACGTTTTCATTGGATAAGGAAGGTGTACGAAGTGGTTGAGGGTATTGAAGCTCCACCCAAACTAGTGTCCAGTGATCGCGAAGTAGCCCCAACAACGATGCCCGGCACTGATGGTCGATGGGCAACAACTCGATTTGTTGACCCAGAGGATTTACGACACGATATGCATGTCACGATCGTGACCCTGGCTCCAGGAGCTGTTATCCCTTTTATGGAAACACATGTCATGGAGCATGGCCTTTATGTGCTGCAGGGAAAGGGTGTGTACCGACTGAATCAAGATTGGGTTGAGGTAGAGGCGGGCGACTATATGTGGCTAAGAGCGTTCTGTCCACAGGCCTGTTATGCCGGCGGGCCAGATAACTTTCGCTACTTGCTTTATAAGGATGTCAATCGACATCCTGCCTTGTAACTGCTGAAATGATTGAGGAAAAACCAGATGGTTATAAGGAACATCACTTTGAGTCACTTTGGTTGATCAGTCTAAAGTGTTAAAAACGAGTACAGCAATGTTAGCGAATTTTATAATCTGATTGTATTTAGTTCTAACACTAAAGTCATCGTTGAAATCGAAGCATATTGTGTACAATGTAGGCTGTCGATGGGGTAGGGTAAATGTCAGCTAAAGTAAAAAAGGATTCGAAACCTGCTCATACCGTGGAGAAAGAGTTATCTCTGCCCACGAATTCAATCAATACTACTCAGGATGAGCGCCTGTATAATGAAGTGCTGGACGCGATCCTAGATCATCGGCTGAGCCCTGGTGTCAAACTCAAAGAAGACGAGCTTTCTAGCATATTCTCAGTGAGCAGAACGGTTGTGCGAAGAGCGCTACTCAGGCTTTCCCATGATCGTATTGTCGATATTCAGCCCAACCGCGGTGCGACCATCATTCGGCCTGATGTTCAAAAGTCCCGCGAGGTGCTGGGCGTCAGACGATTAATTGAACGGGAGTTGATCCGCGAGGCGACACTTGCAGCGAATAAGCAAAAGCTGGATGAGCTCAGACAATGTGTGGAGGATGAAAGAGATCAAGTACGCAGGCAACATGTGGGTAGTGGTCTGCGTCTTTCGGGTGATTTTCATATTCGACTATCGATGCTTTCACACAATTCGACCTTGCAAAGCTACCTGAAAGAGTTGGTGCCACAAACATCACTGATCATTGCCATGTATCAGACACCGCACCACACCTTGTGTTCACACCAAGAGCATTTTGACATCATCGATGTCATTGCCAGTGGCGATGCGACCGCTGCGCAGGTGGAAATGGACAACCATTTACAACGTATTGAAGACAAATTGGATTTGGGTAATGAGCGATCCCCTGGTGATTTGCATGCAGCGTTTGCTCACATAAAATAACCGCACGTAATCGAATTACGTGGCCTGTATTTCATTAACATCGGATCGCCCTTTTTGGGGTGTTGATCAAAGTATCTAATGGGGTATTCTGATCAACGCTTAGGTGGGTTTAATGTATCTGCTATAGGTTGTGGGGGCAGGCCGCCGATGAGACGGGTGATTTCGGTAGCTGCCTTCACTACGTCCGCGCCCAACTGCGCAATGTAGGTATCTGGGAATCGAACAGTGGGACCTGAAACGGAAAGGCCGGCTACTGCCGTACCGGTTGCGTCGTAAATTGCGGCTGCTATGCAGCGCATACCAACAAAGCGCTCCTCGTCATCGAATGACCAGCCGCGCGACCGAATCGTCTCGAGGTTTTCAAACAAGTCAATTGGCGATGTCAGCGTTTTAACTGTAAATCCGGGTAATCCCTTTTTCTGCAGTATTTTCTCAACACCTTCGCGTGGGAGCTCTGACAGAAACACTTTTCCGATACCTGATGCGTGTATTTTTCCACGTGAGCCTGGGGAATGAAAAGCTCGAATCGGGTTTTGCGTTTCAACTTGAGCGACAAACACGATATCGCCGCCTTCTTCGATAGCTAGATTAGTCGTCTCGCCCGTGTCATTCATGAGTTTGCGCATGACTCGTTGCGCAGCTTCAATCAAGTTGGTTCGATTCAAATACGTGCTACCAACACTATAGGCCTCAATTCCGATGGCCCATTCTTGAGAGGCCTCGTCAAAGTCCACAAACCCGTGTTTTTGCATTGTTGTAAGCAGGCGCAGGGCTGTCGACGGAGGCATACCGACCTGGAGCGCCAAGTTGGTCAGGTTGGCACTCCCACCCTTGCTCAAGGCCAGCAGTAGCATCAACCCGCGTTCCAGCGCTTGCACTGTGTTACCGGAAAGCTCGTTTTGCGGCAGACGGGGGCGTCCTCGCCCGCGTTTTACCGGCGCTGATTCAAGTGCCGGCTGTCCTATCATTTTGTTGTTGGTCATCGGAATTCAATTTTCATGATTAAGATATTACATCGATATGAAAAAATATTAATTAAAAATATTTAAATACTTTATGAAATAATACAATACTGTTTTATATCAACATCATAGTGTGTTTTTATATAAAATAAAATAATATTTCACAATAATTTATAAATCATTGCTGTTCTGTATACTGTTGTCATCGACAATGCATTCAGTGGAGACGACGTGAGCAGCCAGAATCCTATCTTTATTCCGGGACCGACCAATATGCCCGATAACTTGCGTTCCGCCATGAACGTGCAGACATCAGATCATAGGGCGCCTGATTTCGAGAAAATACTGTCACCCATGTTGACCAATCTGAAAAAGGTCTTCAAAACCGAAACCGGTCAAGTGATCACATTTCCAGCTAGTGGCACTGGGGGGTGGGAAGCTTCAATTACCAATACGCTATCACCGGGTGACAAAGTGCTGGTGGCCCGGTACGGCACGTTCTCACATCGATGGATTGGCCTCTGTCAGCGTCATGGGTTGCTTGTCGAAATTCTCGAATGCGAATGGGGAACTGGAGCGCCAGCAGATCGATTTGCTGAGCGGTTAGCCGCTGACAAAGCACAAGAAATAAAAGCGGTGCTGGTTACGCATAATGAAACGGCTACGGGTGTGCTAAGTAACATTACCGATGTGCGTTCGGCGCTCGACGCATCTTCACATCCTGCTCTACTTTTCGTTGATTGCGTGAGTTCGTTGGCCTGCATGGACTTTCGCATGGACGAGTGGGGTGTAGACCTTGCTGTGGCAGGCTCGCAAAAAGGTTTTATGTTGACCGCCGGTATGGCGATTGTTGCGGTCAGTGAAAAAGCCATGCTGACCACCCAAACATCAAGCTGCCCGCGCACCTTTTTTGATTTCAACGACATGCTGAGCGCAAATGCAAAGGGTGGCTACCCGTATACACCGCCATTGCAATTAATACACGGTATGCACGCCAGTCTCGAGATGTTGTTTGAGGAGGGGTTGGACAATGTGTTCTCCCGACATTTCAGACTAGCGGAGGGTATCCGCAAAGCTGTGAGCGCTCTGGGTCTTAGTCTCTGCGCCAGCTCTTCGGAACTTTACTCCGACACGGTCAGTGCGATCTATGTCCCTGATGGTTTCAACAGCGACGCTCTCACCAATCATGCCTATAACGCTTACGATGTGTCGTTTGGTGTCGGTCTGGGTGAGATGGCTGGAAAGGCCTTTCGCATAGGCCATCTCGGCTCGTTAACCGATGTGATGGCCTTGTCCGGTATTGCAACCATTGAGATGGCGATGAAGGATCTGAACTATCCGATCAAATTAGGGCAAGGCGTCGCCGCCGCGCAGGAATATTACAGGAACACGTTGTCTTCCAACAAGCAACAAACAGCTTGAGGTAGTTATGAATCTAGGAATTGCCAATTCAGACAGTGTTGTTCCGAGCATCGACGATGTTAGAGCAGCGCATGAGCGAATCAGACCTTACATACATCGTACGCCGGTGCTCACGTCGACCTACTTGAATAATCTAACCGGTGCCCGGTTGTTCTTTAAATGTGAGAATTTCCAAAAGGCGGGCGCATTTAAAGTGCGTGGTGCGTCGAATGCAGTTTTCGGACTGAGCGATGAGAAAGCTGCGAAAGGTGTTGCTACTCACTCGTCAGGGAATCATGCCTTGTCTTTGAGCTACGCCGCAGGCCGTCGTGGAATTCCGTGCACGGTGGTAATGCCACGTACAGCACCTCAAGCGAAGAAGGATGCGGTGAAGGGCTACGGAGGTGTCATTGTTGAATGTGAACCGTCAACCAGTAGCCGCGAAGCGATCTTTGCCGAAGTTGTGGCCAAGAGTGGTGCTGAGTTTGTTCATCCTTATAACGACATTCGTGTGATCACAGGGCAGGCAACCTGTTCGTTGGAACTTCTTGAAGATGTTCCAAATTTGGATGTGGTGGTGGCACCCATAGGTGGTGGCGGTATGATTTCCGGCACGTGTCTGACGCTAAGTAATCTTGCACCTGATATTGATATTATTGCAGCAGAACCTGAGCAGGCCGACGATGCCTATCGTAGCTTCAAGGCAGGGCACATCATTGCTGATGATGCTCCAGATACTATCGCTGATGGACTGAAAGTTCCACTTAAGGAAAACACGTGGCACTTTGTATCTAATCATGTCAGCGATATTCAAACGGCAACTGAAGAAGAAATAATTGCGGCGATGAAGCTTACTTGGCAGCGAATGAAAATTGTGATTGAAGCAAGTTGCGCCGTACCACTGGCCGTTATTCTAAAAAACCCTGAAACTTATCGAAATAAACGCGTTGGCGTGATCATCACTGGAGGCAATATCGATATGAATTCACTTCCCTGGATAACAACTAACTAGGAATTTACCTATGAATAAAGAAATCAATTTTAACGAACTCGAAGTGGGTTTTGACGTGCCAGCCAAAGTCGGTATGGATGAAGCAGACATTCAGACTCCTTGTCTGGTTGTGGACTTGGACGCGTTGGAAAGTAATGTCAAGAAAATGGGTGATTTTGCCAAGTCTCAAGGGATTAGGCACCGTGTTCACGGCAAGATGCACAAATCGATAGACGTTGCCAAGCTTCAGGAACAATTGGGTGGTTCATGTGGCGTCTGCTGTCAGAAGGTTAGTGAAGCGGAGGTCTTCGCCAGAGGTGGCATCAAGGATGTGATGGTCAGTAACCAGGTGCGCGACCCAGCCAAGATCGATCGACTGGCACAGATACCAAAGCTCGGTGTACGTACTCTCTGTTGTGTAGACGATCTCGAAAACGTACCGGATCTCTCTGCTGGTGCGCAAAAGCACGGTACACAAATCGAGTGCATCGTTGAAATAGACTGTGGCGCTGGTCGATGCGGTGTGACTACAACGGAGGCTGTTGTCGAAATTGCAAAAGCCATTCATGAAGCCAAGGGCTTGAAGTTTGCTGGTCTTCAGGCCTATCAGGGGGCGATGCAGCATCTTGACAAATACGAAGATCGAGAGGGAAAAATTAAAATTGCCGTTGCGATGGTCAGCGATGCAGTTAATGCTTTAAAGAAAGAAGGGCTTGAATGCGACATCGTTGGAGGTGGTGGTACCGGCTCCTACTATTTTGAGGGATCCTCTGGTGTGTACAACGAGTTGCAGTGTGGCTCCTACGCATTCATGGATGCAGACTACGGTCGTATTCTAGACAGGCAAGGTCAACGAATTGACCAGGGCGAATGGCAGAACGCACTGTTTATTCTGACCAGTGTCATGAGTCATACAAAAGCTGACAGAGCGATTTGTGATGCAGGGCTAAAAGCACAATCGGTTGATAGTGGTTTGCCCTTCATATTTGGAAGAGATGACGTGGAGTATATCAAGTGCTCAGATGAGCATGGCGTGATCGCGGATCCAAACGGTGTTCTGAAGGTCAACGACAAACTAAAACTGGTTCCCGGTCATTGTGACCCAACCTGCAATGTGCACGATTGGTATGTTGGCGTACGTAACGGCAAAGTCGAAACCATTTGGCCCATATCTGCGCGTGGAAGAGGGTACTAACCTAGCTTTGCCCGCTTAACCCCATCGTCCGAACAAGTGGATAGACATTAGTGGTAACGCTCCATGTCTATGCCCTTGTGCTCGCTCTACCTGAATTAATAAGGACTAAAATAACATGTTCATAATTACTGAAGAGGTCTGCCAACAAGTTGTGGGGCGACCTGATGCTTTCACCGCTGTTGAATCTGTGTTTGCTGCTATGGCTCGAGAGGATGCTTACAACTTTCCTGTCATACGCGAAGCGATAGGCCATGCAGATGCACTCTATGGTTTTAAGTCAGGGTTTGACCGCGCAGGTCTGGCTCTGGGTGTAAAATCAGGTGGTTATTGGCCTGGGAATATGGCAAAGGGTTTGACCAACCACCAGTCAACGGTGTTTCTGTTTAATCCGGATACAGGACAGCTACATGCGTTGGTGGGCGGTAATTACTTGACCGCAGTGAGAACCGCTGCAGCAAGCTCAGTATCCATTGCCCATTTATCGCGCCCGGAATCTTCTGTACTGGGCATGGTGGGGGCTGGTCATCAGTCAGGATTTCAATTACGTGCTGCGGTTGAGCAGCGTCAATTTAGCAAGGTTGTAGCCTGGAATCACGAACCGGATATGTTGCCCGGTCTTAAAAAAATCGCAGAGGAAATTGGTTTGCCGTTTGAGGCTGTTGAACGTGAGCAGTTGGGCGCCGAAGCCGATGTAATCATAACTATCACCTCCGCCCATGAGCCACTGATGAGAAATGAATGGATAAAGCCTGGTACTCATATCGCCTCTATGGGAACAGACACCAAAGGTAAACAGGAGCTTGATCCTGAATTGGTTGCCACTGCAACTGTCTTTACTGATGAAATTGCTCAATCCATTTCGATTGGTGAAACTCAACACGCCATAGAATTAGGATTGATAACGCCCGAGCAGATCACCTCGATAGGTGATGTGATCAATGGCAAACACAAAGGCAGAGCATCTTCAGGCGAAATCACTGTATTCGACGGAACAGGTGTCGGGCTACAGGATCTCGCAGTTGCTGTAGCCGCAACAAAGCTTGCTATTGAAAAAGGTATTGCTCAGGAAGTTGCGCTTTAGTTTGGAGGCTAAATTTAGGTTTGAGCTCATAAGATTACGATAAAAATATTGGTACAATCGTGAGCAAAAGATAATGTGTAATTTGCACATTTACAGGCTTCGTCACGCTAATATTTATGTCCCAATACAAACCTGAAATTCACACCATGCTCCGCTACCCGGAATCGGAGATGATGCAACGCTCTGAAGAATTTGTGTTGCTGATGCAATCAAGAAGAACGATCAGGGACTTTACCTCGGAGCCGGTGAGCGAGGAAATCATACGCAATGCAATTTCAGCAGCCAGTACAGCACCCAGCGGAGCTAATATGCAGCCGTGGCATTTTGTGGCGATTAAAGATGCGGCGATAAAGTCTGATATCAGACAGGCCGCCGAGGCAGAAGAGCGCGAGTTGTACGAGCACAGAGCCTCGGACGAGTGGTTGTCAGCGTTAGCACCATTAGGCACCGATGCAGATAAACCGTTTCTTGAAACCGCTCCATGGTTAATCGCGGTATTCAGCAGAAAATATACGCTCGATGAAAACGGTATTAAACACAAACACTACTATACGCCAGAATCTGTAGGAATAGCCACCGGGATGTTGATTACCGCCCTGCATCATGCAGGACTGGGTACATTGACACACACGCCGAGTCCTATGGGTTTTTTGCGTTCTGTTCTTAACCGCCCAGACTCAGAAAAACCCTTCCTGCTTATTGTTACAGGTTTTCCAGTGATGCCCGTGATGGTGCCGTCAATTAGTAAGTTGAGACTTGATGAAGTTTTGACGATTTTATAAGCGTATGGTCAGTCATCAAATGAAGTAGAGCAGCGTATTTGTTTTGCGATGCTGACTTATCCATAGTCGGTTTGTAAGGTCGGCATCTTTAGTCATTTTTGGATGTGATATTTTGAAATTCTAGAGCTAAACCAATATGATATACCGCTTGAATGCAATTGCAGGGTCTGATTCACTTGTGAACAGGACAGAACTGACCAGCTAGTTAGTATCCTAAGGGCATGGATAATTATTTTTATTCTGTAGTGAGATTGAGTTTCTGATGAGGCAAATATTTCTTACCATTGCTAGTAGAGCTAATACTCTTAACATTGCTCTATGTCTTGGGTTGGTTGCGTTAATATTCTGTTCTCAAATCACTGTTGTCATTATGCGGTATTTGTTCAGCGTCGGATTCATTGAGCTACAAGACCTGGTCAGTTACAGTTTTGCAGGCCTTTGTGTTCTGTCGATCCCCACTGCAATTCGTTCCGATTCGCACGTGCGAGTTGACATATTTCGCCGTGGTCAGCGTCATGAAGTTGCACGAGCTTTTGATCTTACGGCGATTGCAGTATTTTTAGCACCTTTGTTCATCCTGACACTCTGGCACGGGCTTCCAATTATTGCCTACTCATGGAGTATTTTTGAAGGCTCCAGAGAAACGGGTGGTTTGCCTGGATTGTTTTTAGTCATTACTGCTTTGCCAGTTGCTTGTGTTCTTTCCATCATGCAAGGCATTGCAATAGTAATGGACAAAGAAATTCTTCATTCTCAAGGTGATGTATGAGCATTGAAGCGTTTTGGATTCTCGTGCTGATAGTGTCGCTTTTCTCGGCGATTTTATCTGGTGTGCCCGTAATGCTTGCTATTGCTGGAGCGCCCATCGTTGTTGCATTTGCCGCATCTATATTCGGACATTTTGATCTAAGTTATCTAGCTGCTTTCCCTCAACGCATTCTTGGTGTAATGAATAATTCACTACTTATCGCTATTCCACTGTTTGTATTAATGGGGATTGTACTTGATCAATCCAAGCAGGCTGAAAAGCTACTGTTAAATATCGCTAAACTCTTCGGCCAATCGCGCAGCTCATTGATCATGGCGGTTCTGTTTGTGAGTACATTAATCGCGGCATCAACGGGCATTATTGGTGCAACAATTATAATGCTTGCCATGATCAGTCTACCCACTATGCTCAACGCCGGTATTTCTACCAGATTGAGTACAGGTCTGATTTGTGCCTCAGGTACGCTTGGCCAAATCATCCCGCCATCGATTGTACTTATACTACTCGGTGATCAAATTTCCAATGCCTACCTGGAAGCACAACAATCCATTGGGAACTTTGCTCCTGAACCTGTAAGTGTTGGAGATCTTTTTGCCGGAGCGCTCATTCCTGGATTGGTACTGGTTACGTTGTACGCAATTTATTCCCTGTTTGTTTTGAGTCGATATAGTGGAGCGGTCGCATCCAATCAAAATCGGGTGGAACACGAAGCTAGTGAAGATCTGCCATCAGTGGCCTCATTGCTCATCGAAATTATCCCACCGTTAATTTTAATTTTCTCAGTTCTCGGCTCGATACTGTTCGGGGTGGCAACTCCCACAGAGGCCGCTTCTATCGGAGTTGCTGGAACCATACTGATAGCAGCAGGAAATTGTAATTCAGATTTACGCTTCGTCAGTCATGTTGTTATCGTAACAGTTGTATTGGTGTTTATTGCCGTCATCATGCAACGCTATGGCTTAACGAAAATTGATTTTATTGATGATGCTTATGTGTTTAACCCAGCTGTGGTTTTCTCTATTCTTGTGGCATTAAGTATCGTTGCGGGAATGGTCTACAGCATTGTTGCATTGGCTCGTGACGGCATATTGAAAATTTCGCTGTCCAAAACAGTAGAAATGTCATCGATGATATTTGGGATTATAATTGCTGCGAGCATGCTATCGCTGGTGTTTAGAGGATTCGAAGGAGATGAATTGGTAGAAGGCTTCCTGACTGGACTGCCTGGCGGTTTCACGACAATGTTAGTTATTACGATGCTGGTCATATTCCTTCTCGGTTTTGTGCTTGATTTCATTGAGATCGTTTTTATTGTTATTCCAATAGTTGGGCCGATTCTGCTGCAATCAGATATTCACCCGGTGTGGTTTGCAATATTAGTAGCACTCAACATCCAAACCTCTTTCTTAACACCACCTTTCGGGTTTGCATTATTTTATTATCGCTCGGTCGCACCGGATGAAATCACAACTGTCGAGATCTATAAATCGGTAATACCGTTCGTAATTCTGCAACTGATTACCATCGGTATTGTGGTGGCATTTCCACTCTTGGCCACTTGGCTACCGGACCTATTGTTCCATTAGATCATTCTGGAGAAAATCAATGAAAAGAAGAAATTTTATAAAGGCAGCTGCGGTGGTTGTTCCCACAACTATTGCGACAACGATCGCGGCACCAGCTATTGCGAAAGGAAATATAGAGTGGAAACTACCCACTTCATTTCCAGCAAAAGCACCGGGGATTGGTACTAATGTCACCAGTTTTGCTGAGCGTGTAAAAGCGATGTCAGGTGGGCGCCTAATTTTAAAAGTGTTTTCTGGTGGTGAACTTGTTCCTCCATTTGGGGTGGAAGATGCGGTCCAACAAGGCACTGCTGAAATCGGTCATTCGACTCCGTATTATTCTGCGTCTAAAAATTCTGCACTTCATTTTTTCTCTGCTATTCCATTTGGCATGAGTGCAGTGGAGCACACTGCTTGGCTACGTTTCGGAGGTGGACAGGAGCTTTGGAATAGTATCTACGCAGAGCGCGGATTGGTGCCGTTTTACTCTGGTAATTCTGGTGTGCAGTCTGCAGGCTGGTTTAAAAAAGAAATTAAGTCACTGTCTGACCTATCGGGATTAAATATGCGAATCGCAGGTCTTGGCGGTGAAGCCATGCGCAAAGTTGGTGTCAATGCCGTGCTACTGCCACCGCCAGAGATATTCCCGTCATTTAAATCAGGTGCAATTGATGCAACCGAATGGGTCGGACCAATGCTAGATCAAGCATTCGGTCTCAATAAGGTTGCAAATTACTGCTACTTACCAGCATTTCATGAGCCATCAGCAGCTCTGGAAATTGTCGTGAACCAGGAAGCTTATGATGAGTTACCTGCTGATTTGCAGGCTATTATTGCGAATGCAGCTGAAGCAACGTCAGTTGAGACACTTGCGCAATTCGACTATTTTAACACTCTTGCTTTCAAAAAATTAACAGCCGAAGGTGTAATATTTGGTCAGTTTCCAGATGACGTCACGGAGGCCTTACGCGAGGCTTCAGCGGAGGTGATGAAAGAAACTGCTGCAGCTAATCCTGCGTTCGCAGAAGTTGAAGCAAGCTACAATGCTTTCCTAGCTGATGCAAGAATTTACGCTAATGCCATGAAAGCACCTAGTTTCCTACAACGCTAGTAGATTTAATCAAAGATCGTCTGGAGTTGGTTCTCTGTGCGATCTTTGGATTCGCGGTGCAGATAAACTTGAGATCTCAAAGACTGTTGAAAGCGCTGCATCGATACTAGGGAGATGCACAATAGAACGAGCAGGGCGATCCTCACGGTGATTCGCATGTCGGCCATTAACGGTGATTAAACTCTCATTCACCGTCAATTCCGATAACTTTTCACGTAACCTGATGTTTCAGGGATTTGAATTTAGAGTTGTAGGTTGGATTTCAAACTATTATGGTCCGATTACAAATTTCAGGAAAATACAGTGAGTCCAATTAAAGTAGATATCGTATCGGATGTGGTTTGCCCTTGGTGTATCGTAGGATTGAGACAGTTGCAAATCGCGGTAGAAGCCTCTGGAGTTGATATCGATGTTCACTGGCATCCATTTGAGCTAAATCCCAAGATGCCAGATGTCGGTCAAAACCTGAGAGAGCATATCTGTGAAAAGTACGGTACCACCGTTGAACAAAGCATTGAAGCGCGGCAGCGCTTAACCGCGGTAGGAAAAGAAGTGGGATTCAATTTCCAGTTTGGTGATCAGAGCCGAATGGTTAACACGTTCAAAGCCCATCAGTTGCTACATTGGGCAAATGTAAAAGGGCAAGAAAATGCGCTGAAGTTAGCGCTGTTTTCTGCCTATTTTACAGAGCAACTTGATATCAACGATTCAGGTGTCTTAATTAGTATCGTTGAATCAATTGGACTTGACGCAGAAGAGGCGAAATCAGTACTTGCAGATGGTTTGTATCAGGATAATGTACGTAGTGAACAACAAATGTGGACAAGCCGTGGTATTACAGGTGTGCCTGCGATGGTATTTAACGATGAGTATCTTGTCACAGGTGCACAGGGCGTTGAAAATTACACACAGATGCTTAACAAGATCGCATCCGATGACTAACAGTAGTGGTTCCTGATGATGAGTTTGTTCGATACGTTAAAAGTGCATTGCTCTGCCTGAAATTGCGACCAATCAAACATCTTGATGTTGTTCGTCAGTACGGGGGCAAACAATGAGTTGTCTGTTGATTTGTGGAGACTCTAAAGTGACTGAATTTGTATTGCCCAATGTTACTGGCAACGATACCAACACTACCGTGACCAAATTGCTCGTCTGTGTAGGTATCTAATGTTTACCCATTGACACTGATGGTTACGCTGCTGCCATTCTCTTTTATAGCTAGTGTTGTTTTGTTGGCTAATAAGCTACCTATTCGAAGTACAAGAAGCTCTTCAAGATTGCCATTGATCATTTGCTGATTGAATCGCACTAGTAGAATATTATAGCGTCATCAGGTTATAGTCTTGTGATGAGTGCAGACAAAGCGTCAAAGATAGGGCAACACTAGTAAGTGAGATTCCTGCGAAATATATATGACACATTCAGTCGATACAAAAGCGGTGCGGTGTTTTGATATTGGCGGATCAAAAATCGTTGTGGCTGATGTGCTAGCCACAGGAGAGATTGATGAATTGGGCAGAGTCGATACGCCCATCAATGATTTTGATGAATTTTGCCGATCATTGGCGTTACTCTGTGCGCCTGATTCATCCCCGATAAGTATCTCAGCTGCAGGCGTCGTTCACCCAATAACGGCTAAGATCACAAGCGCTAATGTTCCTTGTATTTCCGGGCGAGCATTGTCCTTCGAACTAAGCGCTTATCTTGAGCGTCCAGTTTATGTGATTAATGATGCGAATGCTTTTGCATTAGCTGAGGCTAGGCTCGGTCAGGCGAAAGGGCATGATGTCGTGTTGGCGGTTATTCTGGGTACGGGCATTGGTGGTGGTATCGTTGTAAATGGACACATTCTCTGTGGTGCAGACGGTACGGCAGGGGAGTGGGGCCATAGCGCGGCAAGCGCTATACGCACAGGCGTTGAGCTGCCGAAGTTTGCGTGCAACTGTGGTCAGCTTGCCTGTCTGGATACCTTCGGTGGTGCACGAGGCCTGGAACGTCTCTATAGCTATTTTGGATCTAGCTCGCTAGATACTATCGAGGCTTCTGTTAGTGCTGATAGTCACTCCATAATAAAGGCGTGGTTAAATAAGGAGCCGCTGGCTGTCCAGGTTATCGACGTTTGGTTGGATGTAGTGGGCAGTGCATTGGCAGCAGCTGTCAACCTGCTAGGTACGTCGGTTGTTCCGGTAGGTGGTGGATTGGCAAACAGTAAACCGCTGATTGAAGCGCTGGATAAAGAAGTTCGTAATCGATGTCTGGCAAGTTTCCCACTGCCACTTCTCTACAGTGCTGTTAGTGGTCCGGAACAAGGTCTAGTCGGCGCAGCTATTCACGCTCAGAGCCAACTACCGTAATGGCATTGTTGGAAATCTGTGTTGATGACGCACAAGGCCTGCTAGCTTGTATAAAGGGTGGGGCTGATCGCATCGAGTTGTGTTCCTCACTTACGCTGGGTGGTTTAACGCCGAGTTTGGGTCTGATGCAACTCGCTGCAAAGTATAACGTTCCAGTGTTCGCCATGATCCGTCCGCGCGCAGGCAATTTTTGTTTCAGTGATAACGAACTGGACATCATGTGTGATGATATTGCTGCCGCTGCAGGAAGCGGATTGGCAGGTGTTGTCTTAGGGGTCGCTAACGATGATCAGACTCTGAATGTCAACGCACTCAAGAAACTGAGCCAGGCAGCAGTTGGGATGGGTAAAACACTACACCGTGTTATGGATACGCTGACCAATCAGATTGTTGCATTGGATCAGATTATCGATCTTGGCTTCGATCAGGTACTAACGTCTGGTGGTAAGCCGGGCGTTGATCAGGGGCTTGATATGCTTGTTAGCTTGCAGGATCGAGCGCAAGGCCGCATCGATATTATGGCAGGTGCAGGATTGACGCCGCCGATGGTGTCTACAATTCACCAACGCACAGGTATTGAAATGTTTCATGCATCTTGCCGGCGCCCTGTGAAGATTGGCGAACCTTTTTGTTCGTTGGGATTTGCAAGTCCCGATCTGTATGAGACAGATGTCAATCTCATCAGGCAATATAAGCGTGTGTTGGCTGAACTCGCAATTTAATAAGTAGATAACTATGCCCGTATGCTTCTACATAGGCGATCTTGTTCTCTGCGAACACATTCACTTCGCGCTGCTCAAATAAGAGACAGCCCTCCATCAACTCTTAACGTCTGCCCCGTAATGTGGGAAGCTTTGTGACTAAGCAGAAACTCAATTGCATAGGCAATATCCTTTGGTTTTGCCAATCTACCATTCGGCGTCATGACAGCCGCTGCCTCCCAGGAAGCTGAAGATAACGCTGAATGGCCTGCTGATTCTTTTTCGGTAAAACCAGGGGCCACGCAGTTTATAGTGATGCCATCAATGGCTACTTGAGCGGCTAAGCTAAGTGCCATGGACTGCAAAGCACCTTTAGCCGCAGACGTAGCCGGGAAGAGTCGACCTCCTGGAATCTGATTTGCAACAAAGGAGCTAACTGCGACTACCCGTGCACACGATGATTGTTTCAGATGTGGCAATGACTCTGTCATTAGATCAAGAAAAGCCCCGGTAATGACCTGATAGGAGTCATCCAATTCAGCTCGAGTGAGTTGCCCAATCGGTTTAGCCAATGCAAATCCTGCGTTGGATACTACGCAATCTAACTGGCCAAATTCGCTAACACAAGACTCCACTAATGCTGATGCAGATCCGATGATAGAAAAATCAGATACGACGACAATCACTTTGGCACCTGCTTGCCGGGCTTCATCAGCCACCTGCTCTAACAATGCAACTTTAGAACCTTCAATGCCCCCCCTGGCGTGTAAAGCCAAACATTCACCAGGTGCTGCCAGGGCACGGGCCGTAGCTGCGCCAATACCGCTTGATGCACCAGTAATTATTGTGACTCTTTGTTCCATCATCGTTCAGTCGTTTTTGGCCAGACGCGGTAATTTATAGCCATACGTTTTATCCAATCCAAGCCTTGCCACAATATCCAAACCTTTTTGCAGTATATCGCCTGGTACAGGCTGCAACGGTTTGCGTAGCGGACCTGATGGTAAACCAAGCGCATGCATCAGACTTTTAATGG
>JBLIIE010000024.1:0-43291 GCA_047634635.1 Granulosicoccus sp.
AGGTAGTAGTGCTTAAGAACTTTTTGGAAACCGAAAACGCTATCCGGCTTAGGGCAGCACCATTCCGCCGCATCGATTGTGCCTTTTTGTAGAGCTGGGAGGATATCCCCACCGCCCATGGCGACAGCAGCAACACCGATGTCGTTGTAAGTCTGGCCAGGAATTCCAGGAGGTGCGCGGAAACGCAGCTTACGGAAGTCGTCCATACTGTTGATTGGCTCTTTGAACCACCCCAGAGCTTCTGGACCAACAGGCTGAAGCATCAGACCTTTAACGTTAACACCCATTTCGTCCCAGAGACGATCGTACAGTTCACGACCACCGCCGTATTGGAACCAAGACAGGAATGCAATGTTATCGATGCCAACGCCTGCGCCTGCTACAGGAGAGCCGAACAGCATCGCTGCAGGGTGTTTGCCAGACCAGTAGTGAGTCCAGGCAAAACCGCCATCCAGAAGACCTTTATCTACGGCATCCAGTACATCAGCGGCAGCGACGACGGAGCCGCCCGGTAGAACTTCGATGTTAACTTCACCATCAGTCAATGCCAAAACTGTTGAAGCAAAATCTTTCAGCATCACGATTTCGTCAGCCTTGTCGCCAAGCACTGATTGAACCTTGATGGTCGTGGCCGCCTGAGCGGATAGAGTGGTGATTGCAGTCAGTGCGATCGATGCACCAAGCGTTTTGAGCAGTGTGCTGCGCATGCAGTTTCCTCCAGATGGATGTCGTGGGCGCTACCTTGAATGGCAACTACCCGTTAGCCACGTTTTTCAACACGAACTATAGTGCCTGTTTGTGCTGTCAATCGTGCATACAAGGGCATGGTTGGCCCAGTAATGAGACGTAGAATCTCATTTGACACCATGTGTGTCAAACAGGAAACAGTCTTATGACGTCATTTGAGACTACAAATCTGATTTTTGGTGCTGGAAACAGCGACTTTATTCTTTAAGGATTAAATCGTTAGAATTTAGTTCCATTGGGTGTTTTACAGGCGCAAATTAGAGTGAGAAATCGAAGAGGAATTGGTTATTCACCCGCTCAGATGCGATCTCAAAATGCTTGAAATTATTTTGGGTTTTTAGTCCTATACGAGACAATTCAACTCGGTTAGGAGAATATCCCTAAGTCTCTAGTCACAAAGTTTGAAAGATTGGGCAGTACGACATTTAGCTCATCGTCATCAAGCCCGAGCCAGCTTAGAAGTGAGCCCGCGTATTGTGTGGCAGATGTTGTCGGTAGAATTCGTCCTCTGTTAACAGAGTCTGGGCCGTGAGCGTCGAGGCTTGGCAGCGTTCCATAAATGTTGCCACCATTCACGGCTCCACCCATTGCCATTAAGTGATTGCCCCAGCCATGATCTGTACCGTCTCCGTTTGACAGAAGTGAGCGTCCAAAATCGGATGCTGTAAATGCAGTAACGCTTTCGCTTTTACCCAGGTAGTCCATCTTCTCTTGAAAGAAGGCAAGGGCATCCGAAAGCTTTTGGAATAATTCAGGCAGTTCAAGGTTTTGATTGTCATGAACATCAAATCCGTCCATACGCACATAGAATATCTGCCGTCTTAATCCCAGTTGCTCTTGGGCGGCTATCAACTGCGCGACCATATTCAGGGAGCTTGCAAGTTCATTGTCCTGTGGTTCGTCGGCAAATAGTGCTGAATTACCATCTAGCACTTGACCGAGTTCGGAGGTTACAGACATAGCCCTTTTCTGAAGATCTGCATAAGCTTTTGAAAATACATGACGCCTGGGTAAGTTAAGAACACGCTCGAATGCGTCCCTTCGAGGACGTTGCCATTCGTTAGATGTATCCATACCTTGATAGGCTCTGACGCCGGATTCAGTGAGTGCAAAGGGTCTTTGACCGTGACCCGATTGCCAATAGTTTGAGCCTGCCAGAGAAATTGAGGTCAGATAATGCCGTTCCTGAAAAATGGAGAGGTAGTCAGCTGCTTTCGCCCCCCAACCCTCTTCAGCACGACCACGCCCTTGTAGTTGTTGCCATTGAATGGCCTGGTCGCTATGCGAGAACAGTTGTGACGGCAGAGAGACTTCATTGTTTTCGTACTGCTCACGCGTTGTGGGTTCAATCAGGGTTCCAACGTTTGAAATCATGGCTAGCTGGCCCTGATCATAAAGAGCTTGTAGTGCGCTGGCATTTGGGTGCAGGCCGATAGGCGCCGCTCCACCTTGAAGTGGGATTAATTGATTTTGTGGGATGATCAGGCCGCCGCGTGATGCTGCAAACTCCTGATGCTCATATGAGCCTGTCGGGACCATTAAACTAAATCCGTCACAGCCGCCGTCTAAATATACACATACCAAAGCGCGATAATCACTAGTATCGCTCAATCTTGTATCCGCTGCCTGCGCAAGCGTAAGGGCAGGGTCTACACCCAGAGCGAGGCCAGCCCCTGCAATAGTTTGTGTGCCTAATTTAAGAAATCGACGTCGAGTGTAACTATTCATGTTCAAGGCTCGTTATTCTATTTTCAAGCTGACAGTGTTCGTCACTTGTTATTATTGTTTTTCGTGAAAATGTTAAGTGCCATGATGGTAGTAATATAGATCGACTAGTCAGCTCAAATCACTTTTTGTATACGCTACTCTTTATAGTATCTTTGTCATTGTTGAATAGCCGCTTCAGGAGAAGAGACAATAAGATAAATGGCTTCAACGACTCTTTGTGCAACTCCGCCTTGATAGTCACGTTCGCTCATTAGCGCTACAACTTCGCTACGCAGTTCATTTGTCATACGCCCGCCCAATAGCAGTAAATTTAAATGGTCTAGAAGTGCATCAGCCTCCATCGCAACTTCGTCGTTTATGTCAATAGCCAGTTGACGTTCATTGATATCGTTTTTTTGGTTGTGTGCCCAAATCGTGCTGGCCAGTAGTCTGCTTGTGATCGTGATTATGCTGGATTCATCTAGTATTTGAAACTCAGGTGAGTTCAGCCCGCGATTGCTGATTTCGCCTGGTTGGCTGAAGTCAGGGCGAAAAAAATTGAATACAGAAGGTGAATTTAGAGGTGACTGTGAAAGCTCGTCCTTAACCCAGCCGTAGTTGAAATCATGATGAATGGATTCAGGTTCAAATGCTCTCCATAGTTGGCTAACACGAAGTAGGGGTTCGCGTATTTTGCCAAATGTCTCCGGTGAGTCAAGATGACCTGATCGCGCTTCAGAATGCATCAGTATGGCTTTTATAACACTACCCAGTGATCCTCGTTCACCGCGTACGTTACGATTGAAAACGGCTGCTACATCACGAACGTACTCTTGCGAAGGGTTGCTGGTCACTAAGCGCTGAATCAACTGTTTTGAAATAAAAGGTCCAACGTTAGGATGATTGAATATATTGTTTAGTGCAGCGTTGAGATCCTGTTCGGCTGTTTGGCCCGCAGGTAGCTCCTCACCTTGCAGTAATATTTTCGCTTCAGTATCGTGATAATCCTGCCATGCTGTCATGGGGGACAAGTAATCTTTGTTTTTAGGCCAGCGAAAGTCCTCTGCGTTGGCAAAATGCCATCCTGTAAAAACGCGTGCAAAATTTTCGACTGTGTCTTGATTGTATGTCGGTAATGCAACTCCGCCACTATCAAGTTGTGGCGTTCCATCTTCGTTGAGTATCTCAAGTCCTATGCTGAATAACTGCAACAGCTCTCTAGCGAAATTTTCATCTGGCTGTATGTTTTCTAAGTCCTCAGGTTTGCGGTTTCCCTTCATGCTAAGGTACTCACCCATGACCGGATTCAAGGTGATTTCACCCATGATATCCCGATAGTTGCCGAATGCATGCTTGATTAAAATGTCGTAGTAGCCTGATAGGCCAAACTGTTCAGAGCTAAGACCATCATGTGCAGATACAACAAGAATTTGGCTCAAGGCAAATGCTACTCTTTGCCTTAACTGATCATCGGATTGTATTATCTGTCGCCACCAGGCGTTTACGTACTCATTCCAACGCTCAGTGTCTAGCTGCCTGAGAGTATCGCTGAGTAGTGTGGCTGGAAGTAGCATTTGTTGATTGATCCAGGATTCTGGTCCAATGTTCCCAGCCAGTACGATATCTTCCAGTTGCGGACCAAAAGTCGTTTGCTCAACCAGTCGATACGCGTTTATAGGACTCAGTGGTCCATCTGGAGCGGCATTGGTCACTTCAGTGTCGGGAAGCGCTGTTGCACTGGGAGGGTTAGAAACAGGCAGGGCTGCACCAACTGCAGGCGCTTGTTCTGTTTTTGCAAGAGCGCTATCGCCACCACCACCACTGCCACAAGAAGTTAGGATCCACAACGATGATGATAGTAGTAGTGTTTTTGTTTTTGTTGTCATACCCACGTTCAACGTCTATCACGTGGGGTGTAACGGCAGCCATTAGAGCTTCAGTGCTCAGGACATGTAACGCTGTGATGAGCGCCGGTTTTTTATGAAGAAATCTGTGAACTAAGCGAGATTGGTTTGTTCTATTTGCTCAAGCATCGCGGATGGATTGTTGTAGTTCACTGGTAGTTCGACTAGTTGACCTTGGTTTGTCTTGACACGAAGACTTGGAAATCCCTGGGCGCCCAATTCTCGACTAAATCGCATTTCACCGAGCAAAGTGTTTCTGGTTAGCTCATTGTGGATTTGCTCAGCGAATAGGCGGGCATCACATCCTAGGTGGCGGGCAATATCGATTAGCACATCTGTATCAGACGGATTTCGTGCCTGTAGGTAGTACGCCTCCTGAATTGCATGAATCATGGGAGCTTCCAGTGTTGGATCTTGGTTTCTAGCAGCGATAACAGCTCTGCACGACGGCCATGTAGATCTACGCGGTTTATTACTTGTCCAAAAACTGTGATTGAATTGCGTGCCTGGTATCGCAGTTTCAATTTGCTTCCAGGTCTGCTGAAGCATGTGTTGCATGGATTCCGGCATAGCATTTTCGCAGTCTTCTGCCAAGCCTCCCAGAACCCTCACTATTCGCATGTTTACGGGCAGGGTTTTTTCAAGTGTACGAAGTGTGGCAGAGAACCCCCAGCACCAACTGCACATGGGGTCGTGAATGTAATAAAGCGTGGAACTCATTTTAGGAACCAGTGTGTGATGTTTGGTTAATCGACATTGCTCACTGGAAACGGTCTTTTTGCAAATGCTAGAGACTCATCATCCAGAGCCACGGTAGAGTCATCCATCTCATCAATAAATATCCCGGTAACATCTGCAGTGTCGTCGATAAGATCGTCAAATTCTGAATCAGCTGGTAGGGAAAGTTGGCTGTTTTTGTGGATGAAATCCTCCGCTGACATTTGCAGGGTGGCGTCGAATAGGTCAGATGGGCTGAAAGCAATGGTGTCGGCGTTATCCATTGCCGTCTCATCACTGTCGTGCATTTGCTCGTTGAGTCCTGTATCGATACTTTCCGATAACGTTGCCTCAAATTCTTCGTCCAGATCTTCGTTGAAAGCTGCGCCCAGAGCTGTGCTTACGACGCTAGCGCTCTTTGACGCTGCATATGTTGAGCCTTGCAAATCTTGTGGTTCATCTGTCTCTGTATTTAGACGGTTGCCACTGTTAACAATCTCACGTTCTTTCTGTTGAATAACCCTCTGTAACCGTTCTTGGGTTTCGGTATTTTGCCTGTTGAGCTCGATTGCTTCAGAGCGTGCTTTTTGAATAGTCGCATCGTTCTTTTTCAGAGAGTCCGTAAGTACTCGGTTGGTCGCTTTCAGGGTTCTTGCCTCACCGGCCAATTCCTGTAACTGCTCCTCCAGACTGTCAGTGTCAACCATAGCGGCTTCTTCGAGTTTTCGAAACCTTCTTTCCCAGGACTTGGTGGTGGCGTACATGTGCTTTTTTGCTGAAGACCTGTTAAGCATCCAACCCGTAAACAAACTGAATACGCTAGCCGCGACAAGGCACGCTATGAATTCCGAATAAAGGGATAGCAATGTCAATATCTGGTTCATGGTTATTGTTATCTGATTCATCGAAAGGTGAATTCGATTCGGCGATTTTTCGCCCGACCTTCTGGACTGTCATTGGATACTAAAGGAACTGCCTCTCCAACACCGATAGCCCTGAGATTAAAGACTGAGACACCCTGGCGGATGAGATAATCCCGCACAGTTGTCGCTCTCAGTAGGCTCAGCTGTAAGTTTTGGTCAGGTTCGCCGGTGGCATCTGTATGCCCTTCGATAGCAACTTGAGTGTTGGGATATTGAATGATGGTCTCAGCGATCTGATCAAGAATATTGAGACTCTCGACGGTTAATCTATTGCCTTCTGTTCCGAACAGTATGCGAAGTGATGGCAAGTCTCGAAGAGCTTGCTTCAAATCAACTTTCTCACCAGTCTGTCTTGGTTGCGTTAGGTTTGCTGCAGAGGCTTCCGCTGCGACTGTCTTGGCGGACGCTTCTGCTTGCGATCGAGCTAGCTCTTCTGCTCTTGCCTGTATAGCTGCAACGTCAGCAGCTAATCGAGCTCGTTCTTTTGTTCTGGCTTGAGTTGCAGCAGCCAACCGAGCTCGTTCTTCTTCGCGGGACTGATTTGCAGCAGACTCAGCGACCAATCGAGCTTGCTCGTCTTCTCTGGCTTGAGTTGCAGCAGCAGTTTCGGCAGCTATTCGAGCACGCTCTTCAGCTCGAGCTTGAGTTGCAGCAGCGGATTCAGCGGCTAATCGAGCTCGTTCTGCGGCTCTAACCTTCGCAGCGGCAATAGCAGATTCTCTTGCTTGTTCATTGGCTTTGGCTTTTGCCGCAGCTTCATCAGCCAGTCGAGCCTGCTCCGCAGCCTTGGTTTTAGCTGCAGCCTCTGCGACTAGTCGTTTCTCATCCTGAGCTCTTGCTAATGCAGCGGTTTCAGCCGCCAGTCGAGTTTGCTCCACAGCCTCGGCTTTCGCTGCAGCTTCAGCAGCTATCCGTTTCTCGTCGCGAGCTTTTGCCAATGCGGTAGCTTTAGCCGCTAATCGCGCCTGTTCAGAGGCTTTAGCCGCTGCTTCTGCTTCTGCTCCAAGTCGTGCCTGTTCAGCAGAAGCTTTGGTTTTCGATGCGGCATCAGCTGCCTGTCGAGCCTGCTCCTCTGCTTTCGCCACTGCGTCAACAGCCGTGGTAAGCATCAGTGTTGATTCGGTTGAGCCTGCACCTTCTCCCTGAACGCTGATTTTCTCAATCAGGGAAAAATCCCCGATGGCGGCTAATGCTTCATTGATAACAGCATTGTGTACTTCGCGAGTAGGCGCGACACCACCTAGTGTGAGTTGTTGATTTGCCACCCCAATTTGCGCGTCAGTCATGGTGCGCATCAGAGGCATAACGCGCTGAAGCGGATCTAACCAAGTGGCTTTGCGTACGTCAGAGCTGAGGATCAGGCCATTGCTAACTACGTCTAAGTTGAAGCTATCCAATGCGTTTCTAATCAGACTGGATGTATCGTCGCTACTGGACATCGTTCCCTCAATAGACAGTATGTTGCCAAGTACTTTGATATTGACCGATGGTGCTTGTTTTTCGCTTACGGCGTCATTGTCCGTTACGTTCGACGCTACAACACTGACGTTTTCAGGGTCGAGTGGAAACTCTCCTTCTTTAAAAAGTTCTGGAAGCTGAGTAACTATCTGCTCTGTGGGTAGCGGGGAAGACTTGGCCACTAGGATGGGAGATTGTGGGTTAACAGCTTCAACGGAGACATCTGTGGCCACGCCATTCGTCAATGGCGCAGATTTAGGCAACGCCTCGACGATTGTGAGCCGAGAAATGACGTTAGCCACGCCTGGGGCGAAATTGACGGCAGCGACCAACAATTGTTTCTCTTCTTCGCTTCCTACTTGCCCGGATACCGTGACGTCACGACCGCTGGTGGATACGATCACAGGCCCGCTATCGAAAGCAGAAATTGACTCTTGAACCTCTGCTTTAAGCTTTTGTTCGAATCGCGGAACTGCGTAATTAAGTCCTGTCCACGCAAAACCAGTCATACCTACAAGCCAGACGAGAATCCATATGAGTGTGGATCCTTTGCTTCTACAGTGCCTTACTTGGTTGCTCACGGTGATTAAGTGTCGGCCTAAAGTTGAAAAATACTGTGATGTAACCCGCGATTGTACAGAATGTTACGCGCACGATAGTGATGATTTTTTGACGCGGCAATTACTTAACAGGAGGCAATCTGTATAAATTTCTGTACGATCAGTGTTTTCGGTAATTCAAGGGTGTCCAATGTCCGGCAGGGGAATACTTGGCGGTGCGTTGCTTACAGTTATAATCTGTGTTGCAGCGCCCAATACCAATGCACAGAGCAATAATGTGCTCAAAGACTGTTTGGCCGGTTCAGCGGGTACAAATGATGTCCATGACTGTATGGATAGTTATCTTGATCTTATGGATAACAATATTGCGGGAATGACAGATTTTTTGTCTGAATCGCTGTCAGGTGAGGCTTTGGCAGGTCTGAATCGATCGCAGGCTGCATTTTCTGAATATCGACGCCAGAATTGTCTTTGGTATCTGGAATTTTCATCCCCGCGCTCTGATGCCGAACTAATTGCGAAAAATTGCCTCGCGACAATGTCCAGCCAACGATGGCAGGAATTGCAGGGCTTGCTTGGTGAAGAAGATACCTCTGCGAAGACTGTATCTGGTTTTTATGTTTATGGTGGAGGTCGCAATTCTTTTCAACAGTGTGGGTCTGAGGCTCTTTATTGGTTGGACGGCGACCCGAATGTTGTTAACGACGCCCAGCAACTGTACCTGTCTCTTGCGTCCAGTGAGTTTCAGGTTTTACACGCAGTTTTCGCAGGGGCTCCGGATGAGTCCACACCCGCACCTCAGGGGCATGTCGGCGTGTTCAGGCTTAGTACTCTGTTTGATATGAGTGTGCCAACAGAAAGTAATTGCACATTGCCTAGTGATTTGTCGGTTTTTGATTTGGTGTCTTCAACGACAGTGAATACTAGTGCAGATTTTGTTGCTGAAGAGATAGTAGATTCAGAGGAGCAAGATGAGCCGCAGCAGCAGCTCATTGCCTACTTCGGAGCCTGGTTGGTGGACTGTACAGAGAATAACGGGCGCCGAGCCTGCAACTTGAAGGTCGCCTTGGACAAGCCTGATTCGTCAAACTCCGAACAAGCATCGGCAACTCTCATCGTGATTCGTGGGAAGCAGCAAAGAACCAGCATTGAAATGATCTTCCCAGATCGGGAAATTGATTCACCCTCTCTGATTCGGTGGCGAATAGACGCATTTGCTTTTGGTGATCTGGTTGGCTCTAGAATTCTCGTTGACGAGATTGCAGCGAGACAATTAATTTCCGATGATCAGTTTTTGAAAACTGAACTTTTGCCAATGATGATCGAAGGTGTGGATTTGTCTATAGAGGTTCTAGTAGAGGTTGATGATTCTGCTGGCGAAGAATTTATTGGAACTCTTAAAGGGTTGACTAAAGGGCTTGCATTCGCTGATGGATTTGTTCGCGATAGTACTGAATAAACACTATTGAAAACGCAGTCAGTAACATGAAAAATAACAGGCGTGCCTGGGTGTTTGCAGGTGGAGATTTTGATGTGGATCATCTGCCTATGCACAAAGTACAAGAGTGCGACTTGGTAGTGTGTGTCGATCGTGGCCTTCAGCATTGTCTGCAAGTTGGCCTGCACCCCGATATGCTAATCGGGGATCTTGACAGTGCGCCAAAAAATCTTTTGCAGGACGATCGAATCGCAGATGTAAAGCGGTATGTATTTCCCAGTGAAAAAGCTGCAAGTGATTTGGAGCTGGCATTGACGATACTCTCGGAGGAGGGCGTTGATGAAGTCATCCTGCTGGGTGTGTCTGGCGGCCGAACTGACCATATGTTGTTCAATTGGCAGCTTGTGCGTCTTCGCCAGTGGCCTTTTTCCGTGCAGTTCATTGATGAAACAACTCACACGTATGTGCTCGAAGGGGCACAAGATGTGGCGCTAGAGTCAACGCCAGGCTCGTTCTTGAGCCTGCTAGCGATGGAGCGTAGCTCAGGTGTGAGTACAGCAGGGTTGCAATATTCTTTGTCCAATGCGGTGATAGAAGCTGGCAGTACTCTGGGTTTGAGTAATGTTGTAGTGTCAGGGCCTGTAAGTGTAGAAATTTCCTCCGGCACGTTGCTGGTTATTGTTCAGAGAACGAAATAAGGTATACATTAAGATGGCGAAGTTAATAGATTTTCGGAGTGACACGGTAACGCGCCCAAATGATCACATGCGCAGTTTAATGAAGTCGGCTGCAGTGGGAGATGATGTATACGGCGATGATCCATCTACCAATGAGCTTCAGGAATTTGCTGCTGACCTATTAGGGCATGAGTCCAGCTTGTTTCTGCCAACCGGTACTCAGTCCAACTTGGTTGCGTTGCTGACACACTGCCAGAGGGGGGATGAATATATTGTGGGTGCGGACGCTCACACCTATAAATATGAAGGTGGTGGGGCTGCGGTCTTGGGTGGCATACAGCCGCAAACAATGGAATTTGGTGACAACGGAGAGTTGGATCTGGAGAAGGTAAAAAGTCTCATAAAAGAGGATGATTTTCATTTTGCACGTACTCGATTGCTGTGTTTGGAAAACACACAGCATGGAAGGGTGCAGTCGATAGGCTATTTGAAAAACGCTCAACAATGTGCAAAAGAACAGGGTTTGAAAATCCATCTTGATGGCGCACGAATGGCAAATGCAGCGGTAGCACTCGGAGTTGATTTGAAAGCTATCGGTGAATGTTTCGATACGGTGTCCTTGTGTCTATCTAAGGGATTAGGTGCGCCCATCGGTTCTTTGCTGTTTGGTTCAAAGCCGTTCATTGATGAGGCGCGTCGTTGGCGCAAGGTGACCGGTGGTGGCATGCGTCAGGTCGGTATGTTAGCCGCAGCGGGCAAGATGGCATTAACTGTCGGTTTTGAGCGAATGCATCTTGACCACGAGAACGCCAGCTACTTAGCAGCGCAGTTGGAAGGTGTGCCCGGTGTTTCGGTCAGAGAGGGTTGGACACAAACCAATATGGTCTGGCTTGAATTCGACGATGTCTGTGGGGAGGCTTTGGCAGCAGAAGCCCAAGCAGCCAACGTTCTTGTGTCGGCCTATGGTCGATCGTGCCGTGTTGTGACGCATCATGACGTGGATAAAGCTGATGTGGACAGGCTCGTCGTGTTGCTAAAGACTTTTTTTGAAAAACAGTCTTAGTGATCTATTTTGATTTGACTATGCGATCAGATTTTATTCGTAAAATCGAGGCATTCAGTGCCTTTGCATCGGCGTCGTCATGAGTCACCATGACGACGCAAGGCCTATAACTTTGAATTACTCGTAGAAGCAGTGTGATCATTTCCTGGCGTGTCGTTGCGTCTAGTGCGCTAAATGGTTCGTCAAGTAACAAAATGGGTTGGCGTCTGAGCAGACACCGCGCCAGCGCTACCCGCTGTTGCTCACCACCTGAAAGTGTCCCTGGTAATTTTTTCTCATAGCCTGCAAGGCCTACGTTTTCTAGTACCGATTGCAAGTTTTCCATCTGCTCAGGGTTAAGCTTGAGATTAGGGCTGATTCCTAAGCCTATATTTTGCCATACGGTTAGATGGGTAAATAGGTTGTGGTCTTGAAATAGCGTTGTAACTGGACGTTGGGCGGGTTCCATAACATTCAGATTTTTCTGGTGCCACGCTACTGTCCCGGAACGTGCCTTCAGAAAACCGGCAATTACATTTAGTAGTGTGCTTTTTCCTGAGCCACTCCTACCCAATAACGCGTAAATACCGTGAGTGTCCAACTCAATGTCGAAGCACCATTGCCGCCCGGTTAGTCGAACTTCAACGTCCTTAAGTGTGAGCATGTTGGCGTCCACCTATCAGTCGTTGTAATATAGAAAAAAGAGCTAGGCAAAGTACAAGCAATAAGCCTGCAGTCACCGCCGCTTCTTCAAGGCGATAGCTTCCCATTCTTTGATACAGCAGTAGTGGCAGGGTACGAATTCTTTCAGAGCCGAACAGGGCGATTGCAGTGAGGTCACCTGCCGATAATGTCGCAGCTATTGCCAGACTCAAGCCGATGGGTTTTCGTAAGGTTGGCCAGTCGATCAAACGCCACCGATTGAAGCCCTGAATTCCTAATGATTGCAATAGTCTGTCTTGCTCGTTCGCTGACATAAGAACAGGACCTTCGAGAATACGAAGTATGAAGGGCAGAGCCATCAGGCTGTTTATGATGATGACCAACACAAGAGCGATTGAGAATACATCAGCAAAAGGTCTAAGCAGCAGAAAGAGTCCAGTGCCTAGCACCAATGGTGGTAAAACCAGAATAACGTTTCCTGATAGTTGAAGCCATTGTCCAGTCTGTTCATGCTTTAATCGTATACGGATATGCCTTGCACTATTGAGTAAGCCGATAGCCAGGCCCAATGAAAGAAGGGCAGATGCGAGTGATACCAGTACGGTATTAATCATTGCATCAATAGTTGTTGCGTGTGTAATAACCGGTAACAATTTTGTATTAAAGGCTGAAAACACTAGAGCTAGGAGTGGTGTTAGTACATACAGCGTTAAGAGAGCAATGGTCACGAAGTGTAATATCTTCCATCGTTTCCCGTTCCAGATACTCCCCATGAGTTGTTGGTCGTGCTTCGATTGCGCAGACGTTCGCATGGCCGTAAAAGTACTAAAGTTCATTGCACTGTTGTGTTTGCTTAGTGTGGTTAACATCATTAACAGAATGCAAATTCCCAACTGCACACCACCTAGAGCAACAGCAAGATTGATGTCGAAATCAAATCGTAATGCCTGATAAATGGCGACTTCTATACTCGTGGCACGGGGTCCTCCGCCGAGGGTCATAACAATGGCAAAGCTTGTAAAACACAACGTAAATATTAAAAGAGCAAGGCTTGGCAGTTGAGACTTAATGACCGGCCATTCAATGTATTTAAAAACAGAAGCGGGGGACATTCCCATTTGCTTTGCCAAACGCCAATTTTGCTGAGGAATACCTTCAAGATTGATGAGCAAAATTCTTGAGGCAAGTGGCATATTAAAAAACACGTGCGCAACCAGAATACCTGTTAGGCCATAGATTGAAACGGTGGGTATAGACACAGTGGAAAGCAGCTCGTTTAACCACCCTGTTCTGCCAAAAACTGCAACGATGCCATAAATTGCAACGATGGTCGGGATGACCAGTGATAGGCTGAATAGATTAATAATGAGTGAGCGGCCCACAAAGCGTGGTTTGTGGGCCAATGCCAGTGCCATCGGCAACGCGAAAAGCAAAGAAAGCACTGTAGAGAGTGCCGCCTGTTTTAGGCTGAACGTTATAACTCGGCGTATATAAGCGTTTTCTACAAGAGTCTGCCAGTTTATGGCTCCTGCTTCTTTGACCATTGCCACAACAGGAAGCAGTGTGAACATGACGACGACGAGCAGTGCTAATGCACCGCTCATCCACCAGGGCCAGGGTCGCGTTTTTGTGTGAGACTGGCCGTCATTGCTCATTACTGCGTTGAGGCGTCAAGCCATTCGTCAACCCATTGTTTGCGATTGTCGCGAACATCTTCAGGGCTAAATATGTGTGTGCTTACAGGCGTTATCAATTTATTGAACGACTCTGGGAGATCGTCTCCCAAGTCAACTACCGGGAACATGACGTTGGACAAAGGGATTGCTGCCTGCGCCTCCGTGCTTGTCAGGTAAGTCAGGAAGGCTTGCGCAAGCTCCTGGTTTGGTGAGCGCTTAAGGATTGCAGCAACTTCAACTTGTAAGTAATGGCCTTCACTAAACGCCGCTGCTTGATAGCGTTCTGTCTTATCAACTTCCATATGATAACCAGGCGATGTGCTGTAGCTGAGAACCATTGGTGCTTCGCCATTCAGGAATAGTGAAAAGTAAGCTTCGCTCCAACCTTTTGTCACAGTCAGGATGCGTGGCTGCAGAGCTTTCCACTTCGCCGCTGCGTCGTCACCATAGACGGACTTTATCCATAGCAAAAGTCCTAAACCCGGTGTGCTGGTGCGTGGGTCTTGAATTATGATCTTGACATCGTCTGGAGCGTTGATAAGTGCTTCAAAGCTGTCTGGAGGAGTGGCTAGGGCTTCTGTGTCGTAAACAAAAGCAAAGTAGCCATAATCAAAAGGCACAAACGTTTTAGAAGTCCAGTCAATGGGCAGGCTCAATTCGCTGGTGTCGATTCCTGACTCTGCAAGAAGGCCGGTGTCTTCTGCAATTGCCATCAGATTTGTATCCAAACCCAATACGATATCAGCCCGAGTGTTCTCGCCTTCTAGTTGAACGCGATTTAGAATTCCTGCAGAACTATCCAGCGCAACGAACTCAACGGTGCAGTCACCACATTGCGTCTCGAAACCGGCTTTGATGATCGGGCCCGGGCCCCATTCAGCAGTGAAGGATTCGTAGGTGTAAACCGTTAACGATTTATCAGCTGCCATGGCTAACGGTGAAGCTGCTAATAATGTTACGGATGCAAGCACAGACAATATGCTGATCAAGCGGTGTGTGATTTTGGGCGACGAGGGTGTGCTGCTATAGTGGGTCTGAAAATTCATGATCATCCTGTGACTGGATTAGTCTGAAGAAGATGACCCCTCGAAAGGTTGCTTCAACTCAATCCCTACGCTGGTTCTAACCAGTTCAGGTTCTGCGGGTTGTCCCGGATTATTTTGATCCGGACTCTCAGCCGACGTGGCACCCCGTTGAGTCATCATTCGCGTGCGGTTTAAAAACCGCAGTTGGATACTGGGGTTTTAGCTTCTCATATGCAAGTGTCATGAGCTCAGAACAGTCAAGGCTCACGTGGTTTTGTGTACTTGACAACGTTTTTAATCTGCTAGCGATAGGGCCGGCGAGATCCGTCGCTACACGTGTTGAATCGTTTGTAGTCCCATAGATATTGTGCAGGGCACAAACCAATGCATCCCTCTACTCCGGCATTAAGGGCGGTGGTGGCTTCCAGCAGATTGTGGCTGGCAATTTTGTCGTCACCGGGTAATATGTGCAGCGTCCAGCCTTTTGCTTTTGGTAGGCGCTCAGCTAGACAAAATAGAATCGGGTAATCTTTTTTGCAGGCTATTTTCGACAGCAGCGTCATTGTCAGTGCGGGTTCATTGAAAAAGGGTGCAAAAATCCCACTGTCATGATCAGGCTCCTGATCGGGAAGAAAGCCAAGAATTTCCCCTTTTTTCAAAACCCTTAACCCTTGTCTGATGCCACCAGAATCCAGTGATGCTGGTTTTCCACCTAGGTGTGAGCGCCACTTAACCAGCAGTTCTCCCATACCCGCTTGTCTGGGGTTGCGATAAAAGTAGGTGAATGGGTGTTGTTGTGAGAGCAGCAAAATGCACAGTTCCCAGTTGCCCAGATGCGGCGAGATCATGACAACGCCTTTGCCTGCCTGAATCGCCTCCTCCAGAAGTGCTTGTCCACGAATTTCAATGTGTTTGTTCAACGTCTGATCGATGGGACGATGCCATATCCAGGCCGATTCCGTGAGTTGTTTGCCGGTTTCCACAAGGCTTCTTCGAGCGAGTAAGTGCACCTCATCCAGGGGCATGCCTGGGTAACAGATTTTTAGGTTAGTTTCGGTAATTCTTCGCTGGCTGGAACGGCAGATCCACGAAATGTGTCCAATTAGTGCGCCCAGTAACTGATTGGCACGAAGTGGTAACCAGCTCAGCGCTTTGGAGGTGGTGCTGATAAAGTTTACTGACATGCAAATTCCGTTGAATACGACGGTTGTATAATAGCTGGAGTGTCTAATGATTAGCCATCCTGAGGGTGCCGTGAAGGTACCTTTGATTGATGCTTCGGATTGGACGATTAAACCGCGGTTCGTCGTCAATGTACGCAAGGCTCTGTTGGGTCGGGTGTCTTTTTATTCCGGCTGGACTAATCTTCGTGTGGTGCGGCAGCGCGGGGCGAACCCTCTGTTACTCATTTGTCGTGGTGGCAATCGGCCCATGGATGCAGCAGAACTGCTGAACCGGGAAGGTTTGACTCAGATATCCTTTGTCGCAGAAGGCTTTGAGCGTCCACTAGATGATGCCCATCACAGGAATTTGGTCGCTGGGTGGCGCTTTGAAGAACGACCTTGGGAGCAATGCTAGATGATTGGGTCACGCGGGAAATAAAAAGTGCCCGGCCGTCCTGGCCGGGCTGAACCATCCTGGTTCGTCAGGTTGATGCTGTGATTCAACTGCCAACTCATCCGTTGAGTTGAGCTTCCGTGTTGCCTAACATCGTCCTTTTTACATCCATGTCTGTGGTAGTTCTCGACCACGTAGCTATTATTGACTTGTCGGATTTCAATAACTATCGGAATTTACGGATATTAGCGTCAGAATTGCCTTAAATTTGAGTAGGATAATTCCTACACCAAAGCCCTTCGTGGGCAGTCCGCGTTTTATTCAATGTTCATCCAGAGCCATCATGATTGCACTCATACAACGTGTCAGCGAGGCCTCCGTCTCCATTGACTCAGAGAAAACAGCGAGTATTAAGACAGGACTGCTGGCACTCATCGGTGTTGAAAAGTCTGACACTCCCGGTACCGCAGCACAGTTGGCTGACAAGATCCTCACCTATCGTGTCTTTCCGGATGAGGCTGGAAGAATGAATCTTGACTTGAAGACGTCCGGCGGACAGATTCTACTGGTGCCCCAATTCACGTTGGTTGCAGACACGCGTAAGGGACGTCGCCCGGGATTCTCGTTGGGTGCCTCACCTGCTCAGGGGAGCGAGTTGTTCGACAAACTTGTGAAAGATGTCTCAGCGACTGGAATTGAGGTTGACACCGGGACGTTTGGTGCTGATATGCAGGTTGCCCTAATCAACGATGGCCCAGTTACTTTCTGGCTGCAGGTTGGTTAGCAAAAAACCGGGTAGGTGAAAGCATGGGTAGTAGCCTTGCAGCCAACGCATAAAATGAGTGCGTGCAGTATATCCTGCAGTCCGATATTTCCCCAAACTCCCATTTTTTGCATTTTGCATTTTGCATTTTGCATTTTGCATTTTGCATTTTGCATTTTGCATTTTGCATTTTGCATTTTGCATTTTGCATTTTGCATGCGCTTTTGGCGGGTCTGTCAGTAATTTTTAGGGAATATCGATGAAATTTCTGCCACTGTTTGTCGAGTCTTTCGATATCAATTACACCGTCAAATTAGGCTCTTGCTATCGCTAGAAAAACCACGACCATAGCGAATGGGGGTACTAATCAATGGATACTAAATCAGTGCCGTTTGGAGGTTATTTCATTGTTCACATGCGTATGAGCCCTATGCATGAGATGCCATGCTTTCTGCTGAGCCAAACTATGACGTCTGATTCGAAATGGTAGACGTGAATTTGGTATCAGAGGCTTCGTTCTAAGAGCCGCAGTAACCGTGGGGCACGATTTCAGAGACACTGATTCCTTGCCCGACGGCCCTCGCGATAGGTGATTTTGTTGATTTGGTTGACGCAATGGGCATAATTTTCTGATCATACCCATGGCAGTAGCCATTGGTGTGGTCAAATTATCTATTTTTACATGAACGACACGGTAGGATTGGGGAGTTTGATGTCATAATGTTGTTCTTTCGATGTGGCGGAAGCTGCAAAAAACCATGATTAACAGGGCCTCTCGATGAGTTTCAAACCCAGATTCAACGCAGCTTTCAAACTAATTGCGCTGGCTTCGATAGTTCAGTTTGCCCCCGTGGCAAATGCTCAGGGTTTGGATGTCATGCTTTTAGGTGATTCCATCACACAAGGCTTCGGTTCCTGCAGTTATCGGACAACCTTAGCGAGAAGCATCAGAAGCTGCGACATTGACATGGTCGGAAGCCGGTCTACGCCAACCATGAGCGCTCTGCCAACAGACGCTGACTGCACGACCACCAATATCAATCATCAAGGTCACAGTGGCTATACCACCACGAATTTCCTGGACACCACACTGTTTAGTGGTGTGCCTCAGGTGCGGAAGTATGTCACCGACGCCAATCCTGATGTGGTTGTCTTGCATATCGGGTCGAATGATATGTCTAAATTGAGTCGTTTCTTTCCCGTGGGTACCTACGACATTGCGGGAAGCTCTGGAACAGGAACAATCGGGCGTATTGATGAGATGATTGATGAGATCTATCTGGTCAACCCTTATATTAAGGTGCTGGTTGCCGACCTTATTCCATGGTTTGCAAACGCGGCAGTGAATGACCAAATTGTCGAGTTGCGTAACGAAATATACCCAATGGTGGAAGCCCGGAAACTTGAGGGTGATGATATAAACATCATTGATGTGAGTACGGGTTATACGACGGCAATGATGCAGATAGACGACATCCATCCCAATTCAGTTGGCGAGCAACACATCGCCTCTCGCGTGCTCTCATCGCTTGTTTCAGAGGGAGTGTGCCCAGCTACGTCAATTTCTGACAAGGTACTCGCTAATAATCAGTGGCAACAGATCGGACTCCCAGCAGATCCTGGAATCAATAATCGTGTCCGCGATATATTTGATAATTTGCCGTCTGCTACCATTGGCAGCGAGTGGGTAATCTACCGTTGGGATCCTAATGCTGCCGGTGGTCGTGCTTACACTTTGCTCGGACTGGATGACGCCATGCAAATTGGAAGAGCATATTGGGTTCTACAAAGAACGGGTAGTGATGTAACTATCGACTTACCTGCAGACCATTCCCCTACGCCGTTATCTCAATCATCGCAATGTACCAGCATTCAAGGTTGTTTCGCTGTACAACTTGAGCCAGATCAAGCGGCGGGTGTCAAAGATGGGTTGGGTCCTTTCGAATGGGACATGGTTGGCTTTCCCCTTGAAACCAGTGCGAATCTAAGTCCATCGCGAGTTACCACCTCCGCTCTGGGGCCCTGTGGTTCTTCAATTGGCTGCACCATTCCAGAGGCGCAGACCAGTTCAGTAATGACTAACGTTATGTTCAACTATGATGGTGCCAGTAATACTTATCTACTGCGAGACAGCAGTACTGCTTTTGCACCATGGGACGGCGCCTGGGTAGGTGTGTTGAGTAATGGTTTCACGACTGATGCCGAATGGCTGGTTGCTCCGTAGTAGTAGCACAAACTATATAATCCCTGCCCGACGTTGGTGCCAGGTAGGTCGATGCGGGAGGAGTATTGAATTGCCAATCTCCTCATCAGCGATTTCTGGTCCTGAATATCGAACCAGAAAGGCAGTGATTGCAGCCCAGTGGTTAGGGCCAGAGCGCGCTATCTCGTAAGCATTAGCAGTGCTGATCGGAAAATGTGTTTGGTTCCATGCCGTGAATTTTATTCCGTGTACGGTGATAATTGATCAATTAATGATCCTTTGATTTAACAGTCATTAGTAGAGGCTTTTGATAAAGCTGAGAGGATCAAGACTAAGGCGGTGCACAAAGTGTTGGGTAACGTACAGTCGACGCTGCCTGCTCAGCGCTTGTTAGGGGTTATTCAAAATCTCCTGTCGGAGTCTATGTGCCAGACCAAGAGCTGAAAGTTATTTTGCAGGATAGACGTTAGTTAAGCGACCTGCGCCGATAAGCTATTTACATCGATGACATAAAATCTATGTTGCTAAACAGCACTGCACAGACCATTACGAAAATCGCATCTTTTCAGAATTTTGACTGTTCACCAGGAATTTTTTGGAAATAAACGTCATTAGCGGTGGCGGTAGCTAAGAACCGGTTTTGATCTCGAGGTCTATAGGCCGTGTCTTCTGCGACACTCGTTCTTAATACGATTAAAAATTCGCTTAAATGGACGAGCAAGCTGTAACCATCTAAGGCTCATTGCATTTTCTGATATTGAATCGCTCACCGACAACTTGTAACCCAGCATTTCCATTACCAGAGAACAACGTTGTTCTATGAGGGTGATTGATTGAGTGGGTAGTTCTTTTTGCCATGCGTCAATTCTTGAGGCATCAGTTGGTGACCGTGCAAGCAAATGAAACTGACCTTCGCCAGTAACAGGTGGCAGGCCTTGGCCAGGTTGCTGATCGACCGCAATGCCCACCAACTCAACAAACAAGAGTTTTTCTTCTGCCACAAAATTTTCGTAATAAACTCGTCGTACATCACACATCTTTTCTGCTGCGATGCCTACAGCTATGGATGCGAGCCAGTAGTCAGTGCACTCCAGTACATCGACGGGGCCCCAGTCTACTTTCAGTAGAGAATTGGTTACCGCTCGAGGGTCTCTTATTACGTGTAGGAGCAATGCATCTGGGTAGTGCGATCTTATCTGCTTCGTTAGAGACAGATTGCCAGGCCAATGTTCGATGTAACCAGTTCCTGAATATCCTTGTTTGTTCAAATAGGCGTTGCAGAGTTGGTCGTGGAATTCGCCCGCAGTGCAAGATTGATTTAGTAGCGTGGTAAGTTCGTTCCTGTCCACGCCCCAGCGCCGCCATTCCACGTCTTTTCTTATGAGTTGGTACCATTCTTTGGCCTGACGCACTTGATCTGTCGGGAGATAGAAAAAAGCTGCCTTAAAGGGGGATTCTGGCACCACGCCAAACCCTGTATGTACGGCTAGCCTATTAGCCATATGTGTGGTTCCACATCGGCCGCTTCCACACAGAAAAATTCTTTTCACGACTCAGACGGAGCTCTTGTTGGGGTTTTCCAGTGGAACCTTAGTCCGGTTTAAGTTCGATGGCATCCTTGTTCGTTTAAGTTGCTTTTGATGTGTAACATCGGCTAAACCTTGCGCCTGCAGTCTGACTTGAATACAGACCAAGCCCAAATTCAACCAGAGCAAGTAGGTAAGTGGGCTGGTGTTGAACACGTAACTTGTGGTGGTGAGATCTTTGATAAAAATAAAAACTAGCAGCATCAGCGCAACCAGTGCCACTCGGATATTTCGAAGCCGTAGCACCAAGTAGCTACTAAAAAGGAATTTAAAAATTAGTACATACACCATCACGCCTAATACGCCGAAGCTACCAGTTACATACATTAGATAATTGTGGGGGGCGGTAATGCTCTTGTATTTGTATACGTCAGTAAAGAGTTCTTCCCAATGACTGTAGCCCCGACCGAATAACCAGTCGATGTAGGTCATCCTCTCCAGCACTGTTATCCACATAGTTCCTCGTGTACTGTCTACCAAGGTGCCAATCCGGAGGTAGACGTTGGCATAATTTACCAGCATGTTGCCGAAATACATGATGATCAGTGCAGTGATGGTGATAGCTGTCAATGCAACAATATGAAATCGTTGCTGGCGTGGTAAGACAAATACCAGCACTGCTATGACAAAGAAATAGGCTAACTGACTTTTTGATAATGTAATCAAACCGATTAGTAAGCTGATTATTACCAAAAATATTGGAAGTGCTAGACGTTTAGGTTCGTTTTGAGTTGCGTGGTACATGATCATTATAATAAAGGCAACAGAAAGGCAAAACGCATTGGGTGTTTCAAGTGCACTGGCAATACGCGCAAAACCGTTGACATTGCTGGCACTCATTTGAGCCCCGTAGTTAAAAGCACCTGACGATATTAGATAAATCGAGTGCAATGCCGTTGGGTCGGTCAGCATTTGTATTAGTGCAACAACGAGCAGGTAACACAAACTCACGCACGAAACCACAAACAAATTACGTAGCCGGTAACGATCATCGGCTAGTACCATAAGGGACATGGCAGCAGCCGAGATCATAATCAAGTTAAACGCTGCAACAAGGGTATACGGTCTGGTAGGTTGAATCAGCTTGTTTAACGTGTATGCATCGATTAAATAGGAGATAAGGAAGCCATACATAACCACTGTCATGCCAAGTAGGATAATCGTGGTGAATCTTGTGCCCAACGCGCGCTGGCGAAGTCGGGAATATGTTGCCAGATTCCAGATCATATGTACGAACAGTAAAGCTGTAAGAACGCCAAACGCTGCATATCTGGGATGTTTGTACAAACCCGGGCCGTCCTGGATGGTTGACAGGAGTATTAGTATATAGGGGATATATTTGGGGCGTACCAACCCCACTAAAACGGCGTAAGCTGATGCTCCCAGTCCCTGGTATACGTTTACTACTGTGGTTAACAGGTAGCCTATAGTAACCAGCCCAAGCTCAGTTCCGAAGACTAGAGCAGGTAACTGTTTAATGCGCATCAGCCTCGTACCCCATGTGTTTTTATAAATCCGCGTTCGTGGTGCTCAATTGCACTGAGATCGCCGATAGACCTGGCCATTGTTTTGACAGCTGAAATGTATATGCCTTGAATAATTGTAAAGCCCATTGGGATTCTGCGAGGAATTACTTGACCGTTTTAGAATAATGATGCAAATATTAGACTGAAATATCAGCCATAGAGGTAACATGGTCCGCTATCCTAAATGCAACTAGATTTTTGTATCCACACTTGGGGGGGCAGCGCTCATTGCTAGCAGCCCGTTGCCGGATAAATCGCCTGCCCCAATGAATTTGATAAGCACAAGGCGATTCGGTATCAATATGGCTTCGAATTCGACCATGTCGATCGCCAATGGTGTGTTTCAGATTCTGCTCATCACGTTGATGGGCAGGCTAGCATCAGAGAACTATTTTGTATCATTCCTAACTGCGATGGCTGTGGTTGCGATTGCCGAGCATGGTTCCGACTTTGGCTTGCGCATGTGGGCTATGTCAGCGTTTGCGACCACATCAAAACCGGTTAGCGTCCTGATACGAAGTCTAAAGGGCAAAATGATTTTTTCCACTGTAATGCTGCCAATCCTCCTGCTGTTGCCGATTCCGGCTCTAACCGGTTTGCAGGTCACATTGTGTTTCCTCATTGCGGTAAGTCAACCGAGCACAGATCCACTGCATTGGTATTTACGAGCTCATGAACGTTTAGATCAAGATGCTGTTGTTCTGGTGACGTGGAAATTTTTCTGTACAAGCGGGATGGCATTCTGTTTGTGGCTTGGCCAAGGATTGACAGCGCTGCTCCTGATCTGGCTGTTAGCCAATGTAATTAGAGTGGTTGTGGTTGGCGCCTTATTTAGGTCGCTGTCTTTGTCTAAAGTTAAAGCGATAATAAATCAAAAGGATATGGACAAAAACATATCTGAAAGTGCACTTAGCTCTATTGCATTGTGCAAACTAGCTATGCCAACAGGTGCATCATTTCTATTGATGTCACTTAATCAGCGAGTGATGCTCATTGCGCTGTCTCTGGTAGCATCGACAAGAGATGTCAGCTTGTTTGGTGCTGCCCACACTCTGGTATCTCAGGCTGGGTTTATCGCCATTGCGGTTGCATTGTCTTTCATGCCGTCACTTGCGCGGGCTCACGAATCGGGTAGTTCAGCCAATTTTAGATCATTGGTCACGCAAAAAATAATAGTTGTGTGTCTGTTGGTAGGAGCGCTAAGTTTAATTGGCATGGTTGCAAGCCCGCTGATAGTTAGTATTATTTATGGAGACAAGTACCCTGGTGCCTCTGAGCTGATGCTTTGGCTTTGGCCAGGGCTGTATTTATGGAGTCTTAGTGTGGCTGCGCGCTACCTGTTGGTACTCAAGGGCAGTAGATGGGTTGATTTGACAGGTAGTTGTCTGGGCTTGGTAGTGTCCTTATCTATTCTATTTACGCTCAGCTGGCGCTTACAGCCGTCACTGGACCTTGCTGTAGTGGCCGGTGGTGCCTGGTTGGTTGGACTGCTGGCAGAAAGTGCCTTCAAAATAATAATGCTTAGCCGTTCGGGGGTTGTGTCCCTATTGGCTAGCTGTTTGGCATCTGGTGTGCTGATTTTACTTTTTCTGATTGCATTACTGACACGGTTTTAGTGGATAGTTCAATCCGCAAGCAGTACCAATTGGGTAAACTAGTTAGTAGATGCTAACTTGACTAGTAGGTGAGAAGTTGACCAAGAAATTGACTATTCTGTTCGTGGCGATTGTTGTTCTTTTTAGCGCTTATCACCTCCTTTCAACACCTAGATCCACCGCAAGTGCTGTGATCGATGATCGAATCGAAATAACGGAAAAAGCCGAGCTTTTGACCAATGGCAGTGTGTCTGACGAATCTGTCGATCAAATGGAATCAATTGTCTCGGTAGACGTTGACATTCTGAAACCAAACCAAACTGGTGAGTCTGTTCAATCTCCATTTCGTGTAAAATCTGGTGGTTCAGAACTGCTAGCAACTCCTTCCGAAGAACTTGACCTGCTAGCACCGATTGAACAATTCAGTGATACCCCTGCTGTTACTCCCAGTGTCGTGGGTGTTGTAGTGCACATTGGTGATTCAGTTGTTGAGGTGCCAAATAGTTATCCGATTACGGACGCTGAGCGGTATTTTGTACCCGAAGAACAGAGACGCACCGGAAACCTTGGAGGGCCACCACCGCTTAGCTTTCCCGGCGGTCCGAATGATCCGAACGAGCAAAGTGCCGACATTGGTCTTCCACCTCTACCTGATCAGTAGCTGGGAGTTTGCCAGCCATAGCTTCAGGATCAACGGTGGTCGTTAAGGACAGAGAGATCGATCTGCTGGATGTCATCAGGGGGGGCAGTGCAATTCTAGTATTTTTTAGTCACGCGGCTTATTTCTGGTGGGACCAATGGGGTCGGTTGCCTGGCAATTTGATTCTCAAGGTGGGTAGCCATGCTGTCATGGCATTTTTCGTCGTTAGTGGGTTTCTAATAGCAGGCTCTTTGCTAAGGCGCGCCGCCAATGAGTCGGTGCGCGGATTTGATGTTCGTGTGTTCGTTATTGATCGATTACGCAGATTATTGCCGCCGTTGATTGTTGCATTGATAGTGTCATTTTTTTCCTATGCTGCTCTGACTAATTTGAACAACGGGTATGCAAACTACCTAACGGCAAGTCAATGGTTTGGTGCCCTCGTTTTTATTCAGGATATGGGCCTGGGCGTGATAGCTCCTTGGGTTAATGCACCACTATGGAGTCTGGCGCATGAATTCTGGTTTTATATGGCTGGTGCGCTACTGCTACTTATGCGTTGGTATCCGATTCGGTGTCTATGTCTCTTGCTGGTTGTCTGCATCGTAGGGTTTCGGTTTGAAGTCCCAACTAGTAAATGGTTATATGGTTTTGTGGTATGGCTTTCAGGAGCTGGTATTGCACTGATTTTTTTTATCCACCGAGATTTATCTACGCGCTGGGCTTCTATTCTAGAATTGCCCTCTGTTGTCTTAACGCTTCTTGTACTGATTGCATCGCTTTTGGAATTTAGTGGTGTCAACCAGTATGTTTTTGGTTTGGCGTTTGCACTTTTTCTAGCAACAAGATTTCCAATGCAATGCGGATCGAGCAATCGTGTCTTCTCTGCGTTGGCAGCGCTATCACCGGTATCGTACACTTTGTACCTGATGCATTATCCGATGGTCTTGCTGTGGAATGAGTTCACACTATCGTGGCAGACAACACTGCTAGGTGTGGCCGCTGTGACCCTGGTCGGGTCAAGTCTTATCATTGGTTTGAGTGTCTTGATCGGCAGGCATATCGAAGGACTCTGGCGCAGTTGATCACATTGATGGCCGTTGAGTAAGGAGTGTCACTAATTCCGATGAGGCTTACAATACTCCTGTGCTACCGCGAAAGACTTGGCTTTTTGATTGTGCGGTGTTTAATGAGCAAATACACTAGTCCGAGGCAGTAACCGCTCCCATAGGGTATATGTAATAATGGATATACCACCAGCAACCAGGCCCGACTGCGCCAACGATGGGTGGGGATTATTTGAATTGCACTGGCTACGCAGATACCGCAGACATACAACAACAGGCTCGAGATGAACACGATCAGGCTAATCGATGAAAACAAAGCAGCCATGGCGCTTCCAATCCATACCAGAATCATCAGGCAAGGAACTAATTGCCGATAGCTGGACAACGTCCCGCTTTTGATATTGGCCAAGGGTTTGAATAAGCCATATTGGAAGAACATGCGTGCAAGCTTTGAAAGTGAATCGCGGGTGTAGTAGCGTATCTGAACATCGGGCACCAAAAAAATTCTGCCACCTTGTTTGGTCAGTCGTGCATTGAACTCATCGTCTTGGTTGCGAGTCAGGTCTGTATCGAACTGTCCTATTCGGTCAAACACCGCCCTTGGGTAGCAACCGAACGGCACGGTATCGACCTGTTTGACAGTAGAGCTTCCAATACGGAAGTCAGAGTTGCCTACACCAAAACGACTAGACAGGGCCACGGCAATTGCTTCGCTACGTGAAGTTTTGTCAGGGGGCACGCTTAAGCAGACTCCACCGACATTGTCAGCATTTAGTTCATAAAGGCTTTGCGTAAGACGGCTGATGTAGTGAGGCGGATAATCAGAATGGCAATCCATGCGCATAATGACGTCACCGTTTGCCTGCTTGATTCCTATATTCAGGGCATAGGGCACAGTGCCCTCGCTATTGTGCAGATGGTGAATTCGAGAATCGCGCAAAGCGATGCGTTTGATTAAGTCTATTGTGCCGTCGGTGCTACCGCCATCCAGCACTAGAATCTCCATTTCAAACGGATTATAGTCCTGAGCAATAATTGAATTCAGCGTTTGCTCTATGAAGGCGACTTCGTTGTATACGGGCACAATCACACTGACAAATGGCAGCTTGGTATTCGTATCTTCGATTGGCAAATTTCGTTTGGACATACAGAATTCTAGTGCGATTTTGAGCGGTATAATATCCCAGCCTGTAGGCATTCTGGGTAACATGGTACATAGTCTGCCTGTCGGACGTATTTACTGAATTTGCCGGGTATCCGTGATGAACAAGCGTGAACAAGCGGAATTAAATCGTATTGACTATGTATATAGTCAACGGGATATCGACAATGATGCAAGATACTCAGTTTTTGAGCCAAGTTATCTCTACACCGTTCAAGAACGCGATAGAGGTATTATTAACCTCCTGAAGCGGGCCAACGTTAGTTTGCATGCCGGAACACGTGCGTTGGATATTGGCGGTGGGTCTGGCAAGAGTGGACGCTGGCTAATAGCAATGGGTGTAAATCCGTCACAACTGGTTGTCAATGATCTACTGCCGCAACGCCTGGCGCTGGCACGCGAAACTCTACCAGCGGCGGTGACTTTGATGCAAGGTAATGCCGTTGAGCTACCGTTTAAAGAAGGCGAATTCGACCTGATACAGCAGAGCGTTGTTTTCTCCTCTATCTTGGACGAAACGTTGCGCGAGCAGTTGGCTGCGCGCATGTGGTCGTGGCTAAAGCCAGGTGGCGGTATTTTATGGTACGACTTTGCTTGGAATAATCCGCAAAATAGTGATGTGCTTGGACTCTCGTTGGCTGATGTAAAGCGTCTTTTTCCGCAAGGAAATTTTCTCAGTCGGAAAGTTACGCTTGCACCGCCTATAGCCCGGCTTGTGTGTCGGGTTCACCCGTCGGTTTATACCGTGTTTAATTCAATCCCTTTGCTTCGCTCTCACAGGCTAGTCTGGATTGGCCGTGATCACTGACAATCGGACAGTCGGTGCATCGTTCTTGGCTTATCAATTCGTTAAAGATGCATTGGCAATGCAGTTGCAGGCTAAGCACCTAGAGCAGCAATATTCGGGTCTTGACTGGATGGTTGTTATGCAGGTGGCAGGTGATAACCTTGTTACTCCCTTACTGTGCACTGCGCTGCACCAGGCGGCACTGATGCCTTTGGTGCCGGATGAGCCCGCTGCGGCACTGCGCTGGATAATGCGGGCGAACGCTGAGCGTAATGAAGAACTGCTGGCATCCTGGCAACGTCTTTCTGACATATTAAAATCTGCAGGTGTGGCTCATCTGCCACTCAAAGGAACTACTCTTCTTCTCGAAGGCGTGTATCCGAAGCTGGAGCGTATCGTAAGTGATATTGATGTTTATGTACCCCCAGACCAAATACCCGACGCTCTGGCAGCTATGAGTGATACGGGGTATCTGCAAATAAGCAACGTCAATGATCCCAAACAGCTATTCAGTGACATAGACTATGCGCCCTTGCAACCCACTGAGCATCGTAATAATTCACTCATAGCGGGGTACCAATTACCTGGAATAATTGAGTCTGGCGGCAATATCCTGATTGAATTGCATTATTGCATCGTCGAAGGCAATAAGCCATTGAGTGACTATCTTAACAATTCGGCTAGTCTCTTGAGCAAACGATCAACTGATGCTGAGGGATACGATACTTGGACAGCTACACAGACTAGAGAAACGCGATTATTTAATCTTGCACACACTTTCTACCATTCCCACATAAAAGATGCTGCCTACTACACTGGGACAGTGGATTTACGTCACATTTATGATATTGCCGCCATGGCCCAGCAGGATGCTAAGGTGACTCACTGGGCAATACAGCAGTTAAGAGTTATGCTTGAAGGTACTGTGACAGAGCCGTTGCTAGCCAGTTTTGTGAACCTTGTTTCCTCAGAAACGGCGCAATCGATTAAGGTGTGGTCAGACCTGACAGAGAATGAACGTAAGGGGATCGAAAGATTCAATCGCTTAGCGAGGGCAGGCCAGCGATACGTTCGGTGGCTGCGCTTCAAGGCGGAATGTCGCCGCCAGTTGCGCTTCCTGATTACACCAGGTTGGTTGCGGTCTTTGTACGGTGACAGAAAATGGTTTGAGATTCCGATAAGTTTGATACGCTACGCGGTTAATCGTGCTTATCGCCGAGCTCGGCGTAAATAATTGCGTATCATTGCGTAGCGACACTGCTGGCAACAGTTATTATGTATGAAGGTAAAGTGCGATGATGGTCTATAGGCAAGGTGGAAAGAGAGTGCTAGACCTGCTTTTGGCTGGTATTGCCTTGCTGTGTTTAGTTCCCTTGATGACAGTAATTGCAATCGTGCTTTGGGTTGTGCAAGGGCAGCCTATTGTTTTTGCTCAAAAGCGAGTCGGAATGTCCTTCAATCCATTCGTTCTTTACAAATTTCGATCTATGAAACAGGCTTCTAGTTCAGATGAAGCACGATTTAGACTTGGTGATAAAGATCATCAGACTGCGATAGGTAAGATTCTCAGAATCACGAAGCTGGATGAACTTCCCCAATTGTGGAACGTGATTAAAGGCGATATGTCTTTGGTAGGGCCCCGGCCTGAGGTTCCAGAGTGGGTAGAATTTGATAACGATGATTGGCAGAGAGCATTGTCGGTTCGTCCGGGTCTGACTGACTTTGCGTCGTTGACATTTTTCGATGAGGAAAAGCAACTTCAAACCGCCACCGACCCCATCGTCTATTATCGTGATTCAATTTTACCTCGAAAGTTGCAGTTGGCGCAGCACTACGTTAGGGAGGTCTCATTGGCTGTGGATGTCATGATTCTCGGTCGAACGCTCAAACAGTTGGTAAGGCTTTGAATACATTAATGAAACAAGGCTTGCCACAACAGCAATCTAAAATGAATGTGCCCTATGCGCGGGTAGATTGCTCGGGAAACGAGCTTCTCTACATTAAAGAAGTTTTGGAAAGCGGTTGGTTAACCACTGCATCCAAGGCGCAGGAACTCGAATTCCGTTTTGCATCGCACATTGGTGTGCAACATGCCCTTGCGGTGAATTCGTGTACATCTGGTCTGCACCTGGCACTTGAGGCCCTCGGTATTAAAGCGGGGGACAAGGTTCTATTGCCATCTATGACCTTTACCGCGACAGCTGAAGTAATTCGTTATTTACAGGCAGAGCCTGTACTGATGGATGTAGACCCTACCACCAGCCTAGTCAGTGTTGAAATCGCTACAAATGCTTTACGAAAGCATCCAGATGCCAAAGCAATGATGATTGTACATTACGGTGGGCAGGCGGCTGAGATGGATGATGGTAGCGGTGGAGGAATTTCGGCGCTATGTAAAGCTCAAGGTGTAGCTGTGGTCGAAGACGCAGCTCACGCGTTCCCAACTCGTTTAAACGGTACCTATGTTGGTAATTTTGGTGACGTGACCTGCTTCAGCTTCTACGCAAACAAGACAATGACCACCGGCGAGGGTGGCATGGTCGTAACAAATTCAAACGCACTTGCAGAGCGTATGCGTATTATGCGTTTGCACGGTTTTGATCGACCTGTATGGGAGCGCTACACAGGGCGCCGCAATATGTGGGAATACGATGTTGTCGCACCGGGATTCAAGTACAACATGCCGGATCTGAACGCAGCAGTGGGGCTAGCTCAACTGGAAAGAGCCGAGGCAAATCGGGTGATTCGGCGAGATATAGCAACAGCATACACGGAGGCATTCAGTGATCATCCGGGTTTATCAATAATGAGGCGTACATGCGGTGTGGATGAACATAGTTGGCATCTATTTCCTGTGCTCGTAAGTGAGGATCTTTCGGTATCACGAAATACGTTTATTGAGGCGCTAGCAACATCTGGAGTGGGCGTATCTGTGCACTACAAGCCGCTTCACCAACTCACTTATTATAAGGAAGCTTTTCAATTTAGGGCTGAAAACTATCCAGGTGCTGAATCCCTATGGTTGTCCACGGTCTCACTGCCTATTTATAGCTCTATGACCATCGAAGAAATCAATCACGTAGTGGGTTGTGTAAGCGAATTAGCTACTCGCTATTCGTAGTTATGACTGGTTGTCTAGTACGACAACACAAAAGCACGACAACACGAAAGCATTGCGGCTGAGCTTGTGTAGCAGGCGTTTAATGAGTTGATGGAATTCACCCCCAGTGACATAGAGAAGATGGAGAGAAACAAGCCGTTATAATTAATTATTTAGAAATAATTGCTTTCCAATTCGAGGAATCTTTAGCTGGCTTGTGGTGTAGGCTAGAAAGATGTTTTTTCGCAGACCCTCTTCGTTCACCATGGAACTACCTTTTCATTGTTACCCACTAGATGGTCAGTTTGTGTGCCTGGACACCGATGGCAACAAGGTGTTCGTAACCGATGATATAGGCAGGCAGTTTTGGCGCCTACTTTGCTCAGGCAGCGAGACGGACAACGACTTGGCCACGCTAGCTTTTGGTTTTGGCGTGCCTGAAAAGCTTGTAAAGGCCGACTATCTTAAATTTTCGGAGCAGATAGCAACTCTCCCCGAAGTCATGTCACAGGCTATGGCGGATTATTGTGCTGATTCGGGTGGCACTGTATCTCGAGCGTTAAAATCCAAGTCCAATATTGACGTTTATTTGCCTGGTATTAGAATCCGTGTGTATTCTGAATCTGCCTTGGTTTTGCAGCAACTGGAGCAATGGTTCCTGTTACGAAAACCAGTTGGTATACTCGAATCCGAGTTGCTCATATTCTCATTAGCTGTGTTTTACGAGAACAATCGGTATCTTATTGTGCCCTCAACACCTTTCGATTTGGCGGCTGGCAAAGTTCCGACGGAACAAATTCTGGATCGCAGTGATACTGAGCTGGGAGCGTCGTTGCTATGCTTGCAGCAAATTAACCTGCTTGCGCTGCACAGTCGACCTTGGTCGTTTCTTATTCACGCGGGTTGCGTGGCATTCGGCGATGAATCGTTCATTTTTCCAGCAGTTGGGGGTAGCGGCAAATCAACCCTGACATCGTATCTCATACATAACGGCTTCAAACTGCTGGCTGACGATACTGTGGCATTAAATGATTCGGGAGAATACTTAACGCCAGTCTGCATCCCTATTTGCCTGAAAGAGGGTTCTTGGTCAGTTGTCGAGCAAATGAGTCCTGCCTTGGCAACTCAAGTGTTTGCAGGTGTTCCACCGAGCCGTGTAAAGTACCTGCCACCGCAGGGCAGTCAAATACAACACGTTCCAGTTGCCTGTCGGAACATCATATCTCCTCGCTATGATCCTGATATCAAGTGCGCTTCTTTAACACCTGCTGGCCGCCCGGGTATGCTGCGAAAGCTACTTGAAGGTGGCAGCAGCACAGAGCAGCCGGTTAAACCATCCAATTTAGAGGCGTTGGTAAAATTTGTGGACGCGTCATGCTGCTATGAACTCACGTTTAGTAAACTTGAAGAAGTCTTACCACTACTGATGGACTTGGCTGGTCAGCCAGCATAATGGGTACCGTTGAGAAATTCATGTTTTTGATGTCACGTTTATTCGTATGCGCAAGTTTTCTATTGTTATCACTTAATGCTGTTGCCGCACCAGCAAAACTGATTCCCAACAATCAATGGCAAATGGTTTCGATTCCGGCTGATTCGTCAAACAGTCCTACTGTTGGTGAGCTTTTCGGCGATGACCTTCCAGTTAGCGGGTACGGCACAATTTGGGTGATCTACGGTTGGAACCCGCCTACTGAAACATCTCCTGGGGCCTACTATTTGCCTCTGTTAAACCAGTCGTTCACATCTGGTCGCGGTTTTTGGATTCTCCAGAGAACGGGTACTGACGTGTGGATAGATGTTCCTGATTCGACGCCCGCTGTGACTCTTGCTCCGGAGGTTGGTTGTGCATCTGTTGGTGGATGTGATAACACTTCGTTATCCACTCATCCGGACCACGGAGCATGGAACATGGTCGGGTACAATCAGGATCTTCCATTTGAGTTCGATCAAGCGCGCTTTGTGTTTGGTGCTGGAAGATGCGAGACCGGGTGTAGCTTGGCCACGGCTGCTAAGTCTCCCGCGCTGATCGCACCTAATCCCTGGCGGTACGTTGGGCCAGCGATTGGGTATGAAGCTATTACTGAGTCCAGTGTTCTGCAACCGTGGGATGCATTTTGGCTATATACCTATCCAGCGGCGCATAGCGGGTCTTCTGAGAGCCGTCTGTTGCTATCTTCGACCAAGCAAGTGCCATCAGAGCCGCAGATGTCTGGTTACGAGCCGATATTTATAGAAGATTTCACAGCGCCTTTAAGCTCAGATAAGTGGAATAGCGGACTATTGTGGGGCCCCTATCTACCAATCAATTCTGAAGAGCAGTTTTATGTGGACTCTATGGGATTGCATGAAGGTTTTGCTTACGACCCATTTTTAATAACCGAAGAAGGCACGTTGAAGATAACTGCAGTGGAGTCTACGGCGTCGCTGCAACCACCGTTACGACCTGATGAAGATGATCCTGTTTGGCGAGATTACCTAGAGTATCGTTTCAACCCTGATTACAACCCCGATGAAGTTAACTATCTATCAGGTATTCTGACAAGCTACGAAACATTTCGTTTTTCTCACGGCTATGTTGAAGCGCGAGCAAAGGTACCTGCAGGTGCGGGGTTATGGCCAGCCTTGTGGTTGCTTCCCGTTCACTATGTGGAACGCATACCTGAAATCGACATAATGGAGTTTTTAGGACAGAATCGAAATGAGGTTCACCACACTTATCACTACTTTTTGCCAGAACAGGACTGGAAGGCGGTGTCGACCCCTACTTATAAAACAATAGGTCCCGATTTTTCGGCTGATTTTCATACTTATGGTGTTGCCTGGGAGCCTGGGCAAATTATTTGGTATGTGGATGGCATGGAGACCAAACGTATAACGGAAGCTGACTACATTATTGCTGGGCAGTCCATGTATCTATTACTTAATCTGGCAGTAGGCGGCAGTTGGCCGGGCACCCCGACACCGGAGACCGCTTTTCCTGCAGAGTTTGAGGTGGACTACATACACGTTTACCAGAAAAAACAAAGTCTACCGGTCGACCTTGATAATTATCAGTTAGTTTTCAACGATGAATTTACTGGAAACTCTCTCGACGCTAGCAAATGGAGCACACGATTTGTGTGGGGACCGTTTGAGGTAATCAATAATGAACAACAATATTATGTTGATGCCTTGGGCGCTGACGCTTCTTCTGATTACACACCTTTCAGCTTGTCTGGGGGGGCAACACCTGACACTGGACTATTAACTATAACCGCTAGAACAGCAGCTGAGTCGGGAGATATGCCCAGGGTTCAGCCCTCTAAAGACGATCAATACTTTGTTGAAAATCCTGTTAGCTGGTTTCGCGATGATTATGAAACACCTGCATATACCTCTGGAATCATTACATCACGTGAATCATTTCGCTTTGTTAACGGATACGCTGAAATTAGAGCGAAGGTGCCCGAAGGAGATGGATTGTGGCCAGCGTTCTGGTTGTTGAATATGTTTTATGTTGGGTCTACTCCAGAGATTGATGTGATGGAAATCTTAGGAGAAAATACCAGTGAAGTACATCACAGTTATCATTATCGCGATACGAATGGGACTTTGATCAGTGTCAGTGACAAGACCTTACTGCCGCCAGACACACCTTCGTTCTCCGAAGATTTTCACACCTTTGGAGTTCAATGGACACATAACTCCATTCATTGGTATGTCGATGGCGAGCTGGCCTATAGCGTTGCTGAAACGGCGGAGGCCTACCAGCTCATGTATGTTTTGGCGAATTTAGCGGTAGGTGGTAGTTTTAACTCGGTGCCGCTGGATCCGGAAGTAATACCGGCAGAGCTTGTTATTGACTATATCCGTGTGTATCAATCCCACGACAGTCAATGAGTTTTGCTAAACATAGTGATAAATTGTGCTGTGGCTCTCAAGCATTTCGTTTGGAAATTTGATTGCATAAAAAGCGTGCTATTCTGCTCTACGAGACGAGTAATCCGGGGCGAACCAAATTGGATAAACAGCAAGTGAATGAAAAACCAGTAGGGGTAGCTGGCTCAGATGATTTAGTCGACTTGGGAAAGCGTGGATCAGTTGTCAAGCTGGCATATGCGTCGCCTTTGTTGGCCGGTTTGTTGTTTTCAAAGAACTCTGCTGCGAGCTCACCGCCACCACCGCCACCACCGCCACCACCGCCGTAAACTGAGCCCGACATAGGTTAGGGGTTTTCTGAACGAATTTGAAATACAGCGAACGATGCTAGTTAGGCGCCTTTAGTCTTTTTGTAGCTGTTCAACGTGGAATCGCCTGGAGTGGCTGTAAAGATAAAGCAGAGGTGACTTTCAATGTTAGCTATTCTGAGCTTCGCTAGTCGTAGGCTGTGCGGGCGCAGTTGTGACCTTACCGCTGAGGCTCTTACATTCCCCTCGGCGTTAGTGTCAGGCGCTTTGGGCTGGAAGCTGACAACGATTTGGTAGGTGCGTCCTTGGCGCAAATAGACCGTTTTCAATGGGGTCTTCACAACACGATTTAGTGAGGTATATGGCTGCGGATCTATGAACGAAACAAGCGCCACTCGGAAGAGCGCCTCCTGTTTTAGGGTCGTTCTCAAACACCATCTAACTCCTCTGTACAACTATATTTCGGTGTGCATGCTTCGCTCTCATGTGATCTGGCGAAAGGCTTAGCTTTTGCCAGCTAATAGTTCCAATTAGCACCGCAAATTTATCTGGTGATCACAAAAACTGTCTAACATTTCTAGCTTGCTGCCTGCCCATTTGGATAGCTGCTATAAAATTGTCTTGTTTTTATTGTGCATGAGTGACTGATATATCGATATCTTCGTTTTGCACGTGATCATAACGATCAGCTAACTAGCGAGTAAGAGATGTGTCTTCAATTTTTTGCAATTTTTGTAATCAACTCATGTACGCCTACTCTACGGTTGGTTGAAAGCGTCAATTTGAGTGTCTAGGAAACCAAAAATGTCACAAATTCGGCCCTAAGCGAGCACCAAAAAAGTCAAAATGCAGATTAGATTAATTAGTTGCTTCAAAAAAGGTTCATGCTACAACTTCGGGTATACCTGCATTTTGGGTAATACTTCACGTTTAAGCATTTACAACGATCGTTTATAATATTCATTTGGCGTGTTCCTTCGCACAAGGTCACGTCTGCTTTGATTAAATAGATATGGCGAAACATCTCCCTCTTTGCGTCGATCTCGACGGGACTCTGATCAGTTGCGACAGCTTGCATGAGTCATTTTTAAAGGCTCTAAAGTTGGCGCCTTTTAAAACATTAGCCTCCATAAGGCTGCTGGCAAAGAGTAAGGCAGCGTTTAAGGATGGAATTGTTAAGTTAGCTACCTTGGATGCGTCCACTCTCCCCTATAACCAGGATGTTCTCGATTACATTAAGGGTCAGAGGGCTCATCGTAAAGTGGTTTTGGTTACAGGCGCAAATGTCCAGATAGCGGCTTTGGTTGACGATCACTTGAAAGCGTTTGATTCAGTAATGGCATCTGATGAGAGCAAAAACTTGACGGGCAACACTAAACGGTTAGCCCTGGTAGAGCATTATGGTGAGAGTGGCTTCGACTATATCGGAAATGAACAGGCTGATATCGATGTGTGGGAGTCAGCGAAAAACGCTTCCGTTGTCACTGCCAACGCAGATTTTGCGAAGCAAGTGCAGGCGCGTTTTTCAACGGACCAGATATTCACTGTCAAAGGCCCGACGATTGGTACGTGGTTAAAGTTTGCGCGAGTGCATCAATGGTCAAAAAACCTCCTCTTGTTCGTTCCATTTTTTCTTGATCACCGTTTTTCCGAATGGTCAGATTTAGTCACCATAGGCTTGTCGTTTATAGCATTTAGTCTTCTAGCTTCGATGACCTACATGATTAACGATATGTTAGATATCGAATCTGATCGGCAAAATTCAACGAAGTCAAAACGCGCACTGGCCTCGGGAGAAATCCAGGTACAACAAGCAGCCACTGCCGTAGGGGCACTTTTAATATGCGTTTTGATGTTGTGTTTGGTATTGCCTTCTCTGTTCGTCCTAGCGTTGGCCGCATATCTCGTCCTTACTTTACTTTACTCATTTGTGCTTAAAAAAATGGTCATTATGGATGTGTGTGTGCTTGCTGCGCTGCACACTCTTCGAATTATTGCTGGCACACTTGCGGTTGGAGCTCAGTGGTCTTTTTGGTTACTTGCATTTTCAATGTTTTTCTTTCTTAGTCTAGCGATTGCAAAGCGTGTGTCAGAGCTCGAGAACATAAAGAGAGAGAATAAAAGTAATCCTTCAGCTAGAGGCTATGAGACCTCAGACATCAATATGCTAACTAGTGCTGGAATTTCCGCAGGCTATATATCAATATTGGTCATTGCGCTATACATCAACAGCTCTAAAGTCTCCAGTATTTACAATATTCCTGAGATTCTCTGGTTTATCTGCCCTCTTTTGCTGTATTGGATTGGTCGGCTGTGGATTATTACCTCACGAGGGAATATGCATGAGGATCCAATCGTTTTTGGTTTGCGAGATCGTACTAGTATTATAATTCTGGTTGGTATCGCATTTGTATTCTCTCTCTCTGTGCTGGCATGACGTCAAATGAGTAAACGCTATAAGAGTTGGGGTTATACCCCCAATGTTCCCCAATCAAGCATCTCACCAGCGTGGCGATCATCAGTCTCCTTTAATAATCAGCAGACTTACTTACCCTTTGGCAATGGAAGAAGCTACGGAGATACTTGCCTTAATGGTTTAGGAGTTGTGCTGGATAGTCAGCATCAAAATCATATTATCGATTTTGACGTTGAAGCTGGTACGGTGACCTGTGAGTCAGGAGTTACGTTTGCAGAGCTTATTGATCTTTGTGTTCCGAAAGGTTGGTTTCTACCGGTATCGCCTGGTACAAAATTTGTCACAGTTGGTGGCGCGATAGGCAATGATGTGCACGGAAAAAACCACCATAAGCGTGGTACGTTTGGGTGTCATGTCATGGAGATGGAAATTCTACGGACTGATGGTAGCATTACTCACTGTTCTGCCTCTGAGAATACGCTCCTCTTTAACTCAACAATCGGTGGTCTGGGTTTAACGGGATATATTAGTTGGGCGAAATTTTCCTTAATACCTGTCAAGTCTGGCTTGATGTCTGTAAAAACAATACCTTTTCGCAGCCTTGATGAATTTTATGAAATCAGCAGCGCTAAGCAAGACGCCTTCGAGTATTCTGTCGCGTGGTTAGACTGCGCGGCTGGTGGTGGTAGTTTTGGCCGAGGTTTGTTTTATGGTGCTGACCACAGCGGCCCTAACAATTCGGACACCGAAGACTTTAAGCTTACTAAGCCAGGTTTGTCGATACCGTTTAATTTACCTTCGTCGACGCTCAGTCCTTTATTTGTTAAATATTTCAATACCTTATATTTTTACAAAAATAAGATGGCTCCCAGAAATTCTAATGCGCCGATTGGAAGCTATTTCTACCCCTTGGACAATTTGCGTAACTGGTATCGGATGTATGGCTCTAGAGGTTTTTTTCAGTATCAGTTTGTCGTTCCAACAGATCGTAAAGACGACCTTAGATCCATTCTTGAATTAATAACTAAAGCACGTTCTGCGTCATTTCTAGCCGTTCTTAAAGAATTCGGGTCTGTGCAGTCGCCAGGATTGTTATCATTTCCTCGTCCTGGTTATTGTCTCGCTCTTGATTTTCCAAACAAAGGACAGCGAACCAAACAGCTGATAGCTTCGCTTGATCTGATAGTGCGAGAAGCGGGTGGTTCAGTTTATCCTGCAAAAGATCGATTGATGTGTGCAGATGCATTCAGGCAATACTATCCAAAACATAGAGAGTTTTCGAGCATGATAGACCCAGGTATGTCGTCTGATTTCTGGAGGCGTGTAAGTTCATGAGTACTCTTAGCACTCAAAAAACAGTAGTCGTATTTGGCGCAACATCCGCTATTGCACAAGAAACCTGTCGGTTACATGCGCCTCACGCAATACGGTTTGTGCTTTGCGCCAGAGATTCAACGAAGCTGGATATAGTCGCCTCAGACATACGCAGCAGAGGTGAGGCTACAATCTCAACACACGTCGTAGATTTTAGTGATCCTTCAAATTATGCGAATCTTTTCGAATTGATTAAAAAAGAAAATGATGCAATAGATATCTGGTACTTTTTCCATGGAAATTTGCCTGAGCAAAAAAAATGTGAGGCCTCTCTGTCACACGCGAAGGCGGCTCTTCAGACAAATGTACTGAGTATCCTTGACTTACTGCATCCAGTTGCAAATGATCTTGAAAAGCAAAAATCAGGAACTTTAGTGGTTGTGTCGTCTGTCGCGGGTGACAGGGGGCGAGCTTCAAATTATATGTATGGCACTGCGAAAGGTGCACTTTCGATATATTTACAAGGATTGCGAAATCGCTTAGCGGTGCACGGAATTACAGTATTGGATGTCAAGCCGGGGTTTGTCAAAACACCGATGACAGCACATCTGGATAATAGTGGGTTTTTATGGGCTTCTCCAGATGCTATTGCTGCAGATATTGTCGCTGCGGTAAAGAAAAAAAGTGACGTAATATACACACCCGGATATTGGAGGCTAATCATGTTTGTGATAAGGGCCGTGCCAGAAAAAATATTCAAGCGTTTAAGTTTATAATTACAACGATTGCCCATTACACATTATTTGAAGCCCACTATGCAGAGCTACATACCACTCATTCTGTTCACGGTACTGACAAACTTCGGTTCTCAGATATTGCTTAAGAAAGGCATGACAACGATTTCACCATTCGACATTTCGTTGCCAGGTGTTCTTGGGGCGATGGGGAACATTCTATTAAATCCGTATGTTGTCTCGGGTCTTGTGGTCATGGTGATCAGTATGGGCACTCACTTAGTCGTGTTGTCCAAAGTTGATATTAGTTTTGCATATCCGTTTCTTGGTCTGTCGTTTGTCTTGATCACGTTATACGGTCATTTTGTACTGAACGAATCCGTCAATATCTGGCGTATAGCTGGAGTTGTATTAATTGTGTCGGGTGTTTCTTTGGTAGCTAAGAGTTAAATAAGACTATGTCAAAACATATTATATTTGGAGGAGATGGATTTTTAGGAACTGAGCTGACTAAAAAACTTTCGGCAAGCGGTGAGCAAGTGTTGATATGCGACTACAACAAGACACCATCCTCTGGAATATACGACCTGCCTGGTGTGTCTTACATAGATATGGATGTCACCATTGAGGCTGACTTTGCTCAAATTGAGACAGCCGACACGGATACGGTTTATCATTTTGCTGCAAAGTTGTTGGTGCCGATTTTGCCTCGACCCGAGCGTAAAGATTATTTTTGGCAAGCCCTATATGTGGGGACGAAAAATGTGTTGAATTTCATGGAAGGTCGATTGTTGCGGAATCTTGTTTACTACACAACCGACATGGTTTACGGGAAAACACTCGAAAACCCAAGACCTGAAACCCACCCGCGCGTACCCATTGGTCCTTACGGTGAAGCGAAGTATCAAACTGAGCTGCTGTGTGCCCAATATCGGGAGAAGGGTTTTAATATAACTATTTTCCGACCGCGCTTAATTATTGGTCCGGGGCGCTTGGGTATTCTTGAAAAGCTTTTTGTATTAATTGATAAAAACTTGCCTGTTCCAACAATTGGGAACGGGAAGAATTTCTATCAGTTTATTTCAGTGAGTGACTGTGCCGATGCTTGTATCGTTGCTGTAGAAAATAATTTTCCGAATGAAGAGTTTAATTTAGGCTCTCCTAATCCGCCGACTGTTAATCAACTTTTAAAATCGTTGATAAATCATGCAGGAAGTCGTTCTATTCTTATTCCTACACCGGCATTTGCTGTTAAGTTCGTTCTGGAGATTCTTGATCGAATTAACAAGCCATTGATGGATCCAGAGCAGTATATTATTGCTGATGAGACTTGCGTGCTCGATTGTTCAAAAGCGGAGCGTCTGTTGGGGTGGGTGGCAAAGGATAATGATACTGCTATGCTGATTTCAGCATACGATGTTTATAAACAAGGCAATTCACGTAATTCTTTTTAGTTAATTCTGGTGATGGTTATGGAACCTGAGTCAGCATAAAAGTGTTGATGCTATTTTCTGCATTACATTTTCCTGAGCTGTTAATGCATGTTGGATTTAAAGTATTTAGAGTGAATTGATTTTGCCTGAATTATATTAAGTAACTGTGAAGACAATTTTGATGTAAATTTTGTTTGAGCTTTTTTGGTTGTTGTAAGGCACATTGACTATTATTACTTGCAATGGTGTTACTTACATATTTTTAAGTTCGACGTTTAAATCAGTGTGCTGATTTGAATCTGATGTATGCATTTTCGATAATATAACAGCTGTGATTCCGTCTCATTATTCCAACTGGTGCTTCATTAGCAACTGTTACTGTGACTAGTCGGTTAAAATAAGCGACAAATATATGAGCAATTCAAACGGTGCAGCATGACTAACGAATCGATCAATACTCCAATAATAATTTATGGCTGCGGTGGGCTTGGCTTGGAGATTGTTTCGTATCTCAGGGATTTAAAAGCTGCTGATGGGATGATTATTGATAACCTAAGTGTGTCATTCCTGGATGATAATGGAGGTCGTGCTGACGACATAGCAAAAGTTATCGGTGGCGAAGTGACCTTTTACTCTAAGTTAACGGAAATTGATTTCCCTGCACGGTTTATTGTGGCGGTAGGTGATCCAATTGTTAGGCAAAGATTATATGAAGACTGTGTCGAAGCAGGTTTGTTGCCTTTTACAGTAATTCACCCACTTGCCAGAGTTGATTCGACTGCTGTTATTGGTGCTGGTACCGTAATCGCACCGTTTAGTTTTGTCGGGCCTTTCGCAAGTCTAGGTGCCAACGTAGTTTTAAACGTACACTCAACTATCGGTCATGACGCTCAGGTTGGACGATCGAGTGTGCTGTGTCCTTATTCGGCGTTGAATGGTTCCGCAGTGTGTGGTGAATTTTCGTTTTTGGGCACTAGAGCGACAATTTTGCCAGGGAAAGAATTAGGGAAATACAGTAAAATTTCCTCTGGATCAGTGTTGGCTTCGAACACTCCAGATGGTGTTCTGGTGAATGGCAATCCTGCTATTCACAGAGTACTTTTTAGAGACCCGTATTCAGGATAATTGAAATGAACGAAGAAAGAATTTTTAACGTCTTTAAATCTATTTTCTCGCTAGACGAGTCAGTAGATCGTAAATCGTTGATTTATAACGAAAGTGCTGGTTGGGATTCAATTGGGCATATGACTCTCGTGGCTGGTCTCGAGGAAGAATTCGATTGCATGTTTGATACTGATGACATTTTAGATTTAAGTAGTTTCCAGAAGGCTTTAGAAATTATGGGTAAATACTCAAGTGATTAGTCTTGATGGAAGGGTCGCGATAGTAACAGGTGGTTCAAGAGGTATTGGCTTAGCGACTGTGGAGTCTTTGGCCGCATCTGGCGCAAATGTCATTATCGTCAGCCGTTCAAATAACGCTTCCTTTGCAGCCCTTGCTAAGCGGCTGAGTGAAGAGTTTAATGTTGGCATTGACACGATATTTGGTGATGTAGGTGATCCGAGTACTGCAACTTCTGCCGTACAGTTTGCCTTCAAGAAATATAAGCGATTGGACGTATTGGTTAATAACGCTGGAATCCTCGACGATGCATTAATTGGAATGATCAGCGAGGAGTCGATAGACAATACCCTTAATACAAATGTCAAAGGGGTGATAAACTTCACCCAAGCTGCTGCTCGGCTTATGGAGAGGTCTGGTGGGGGAAGTATAATTAATGTTGCGTCAATTATAGGGCGGTATGGGAATAGAGGTCAGGTCGTATACGGCGCGTCAAAAGCTGCTGTTATAGGAGCAACCCTTTCAAGTTCTAAGGAGTTGGCAGGCAAGAACATTAGAGTTAACGCGGTTGCGCCAGGTTATATAGCTACCGATATGATTAAAAATATAGACCCTGCTATCGATGCAATTAGGCGGGCGAGTATAGGAATGGGGAGAGTTGGTCTTCCACAAGATGTCGCTAACGCGAATTTGTTTTTGGCGTCCGATCTTTCTTCATACATTACTGGTCAAACAATCGGTGTTGATGGAGCAATGCTTGTCTGAGAGTATATTAATCCCGTTTTGGAATACGTTGGTATCAACTGACGATCCCGCTGTATGGCAAGACGGTGCACTTCATTTAACTTATGGAGCGCTAATTAATGAGATTCAAGCTTGGAAGCTGAAATTAAATAGTTCCAGAAAAGAACTCGTATTGATTAGTGCATCAGCGGATGCATCAATGGTCGCCCCTATTGTTGCTTGCTTAGATGAAAAGCATGCAGTTATCTTGGTGGATGCGAAATTGCCTAAAAGCAGTTTTGAGGCGGTTGTGGAGCTCTATCATCCAGCTTTCATCATCGAGTGTAGTCACAAGTCAGCAACCCTTCGCAATACCGACTACTCGAGCCCTAAATTAAATGATGACCTATGTTTATTACTGTCCACTAGTGGGTCTACAGGAAGCCCTAAATTTGTAAGATTGTCTACGAATGCTGTGCTGTCGAACGCTTTTAGTGTGGCAAAAGCTCTCGATCTTAGCAAAAATGATATTGCCGTCGGTCATTTGGGTGTTAATTACTCTTATGGGTGGTCCGTAATATCAAGTGTTTTGGCCGTCGGTGGTAGTGTTTCATTTACTTCTTCTAGTATCACGGAGC
>JBLIIE010000025.1:0-42566 GCA_047634635.1 Granulosicoccus sp.
GCGTGTGCAGGGATACCAGCATCATCACCCAACCAGTATTCAAATAGGTCGCCCAGAATGTACAAATGATCGTGGCTCTGCGCTAAGGTTAAAAATCGCAGAGCCAGATCATAGGTTGTAGGGTTGGCAGAATCTAGATGCAGATCTGCAATGAACAGCTGACTGTCTATGAGTGCTTAGTCTTCGCTGACAACGATGGTTTCGATGTGCACAGGCTCTACAGGTACGTCACCGTGGCCGCCAGATGACCCTGTTTGAACGCCGGCAATAGCGGCAACAGCCTCGCTACCTTCAGTGGTGGTACCGAATACGCAATAGCCAAATCCGGCTTGAGACTCATCACGAAAGTTCAGGAAGTCGTTATCGGTAAGATTGATAAAGAACTGCGAACTTGCCGAATGTGGATCAGGAGTGCGAGCCATCGCAATACTGCCGTTTAGGTTGGTCAGGCCATTGCTCGCTTCGTTCTTGATGTTTTCATGGGTGTCTTTTTGGGCCATGTCTGCATCAAATCCACCACCTTGAATCATGAAATTAGGGATAACGCGATGGAATATAGTGCCGTTATAGTGGCCTTCGTCTGCATAGCGTTTGAAGTTTGCACACGTAATGGGAGCCGCCTCAGCGTTAAGCTCAATAACAATAGTGCCGTGGTTAGTCGTAATAGTTGCTTTCATGGGATGCAGGTATGTCAGGGTCAACGGGGCGAAAAAGGGTAACTGTAACAGCTGAGTACGTCAATGCAGTTGAATTAGCGAAGCTAGGCGCCTTCTAGTTTTGTTCTGCAGTCTCGTTAGTCGACGCAGGTACGACAACATTTGATTGTATCGACTCCTGACCCTGACGAATGATTGAGAGAATGACAACCTGTTCTGCCGGAGCATCCCGACTGAAAGGACCACCTGCACCGGTGCTCACCCTGCTGATATCATCGACAATATCCGTGCCGTCAACCACCTTGCCAAAGACGGTGTAGCCCCATCCACGCTGTGTGGTGTTGGTGTGATTCAGATTGCGATTATTTTCACTGTTAATGAAAAACTGTGATGTCGCTGAATGAGGCGCCGTTGTCCGTGCCATCGCAATGGTATAGCGATCGTTGCGCAGGCCATTGTAGGCTTCATTGCTGACAGGATTGCGTACAGGTTTTTTCTGGTAGGTCGTTGTAAACCCGCCTCCTTGAATCATGAAGCCCTCAATGACGCGATGAAACAGGGTATTGTCATAAAACCCGTCATCAACGTACTCGAGGAAATTTTGCACGCTTTGTGGTGCGCGTTCGTCATTTAGCTGGATGATGATATCCCCAGCCGAGGTGCTCATAATGACGCGGGTCTCACTTGCCAATGCCAAATGGCTTGCCATCAGTCCTGCTGCCAGGGTGCCGATGAGCGCCAGATTTTTTCCAAACGTCGATAGATATGCCATATAGGATCCTAAAATCATGATTCTTGAACAACAAAGCAATTTTAGCGGCAAATCTATAGATCGCATACATCAGTAACCATCGGGTAATCTGCTAGGCTTCGGTCTCAGTCATATTTCCCCATTTGCGAAGTACCCATGCTGCACATCTACAACACACTAAATCGTCAAAAAGAGGCGTTTGAGCCTCTAATAGCCGGCGAAGTCGGTCTTTACGTCTGCGGCATCACAGTTTATGACGTCTGCCACGTCGGGCACGGACGCGTCATGATTGTTTATGACGTGTTGTATAGGCACCTTCAATCACTGGGTTATGCGGTGAAATATGTTCGTAACATTACTGACGTAGACGACAAAATCATCAAACGTGCAGCTGAGAAGGGTGTAACACCGACGGACTTGTCGCAGCAGTATATCGATGAAATGCATGCCGACGAGCGAGCTTTGAATGTCCTGCCGCCTACGCACGAGCCACGCGCAACAGAAACCGTGGACAGCATGATCCGGATTATCTGCCGATTAATAGAGTCAGAACACGCTTATCCTGCTGACAATGGAGATGTCTACTACTCGGTGAAGTCCTTTGCCGAATATGGGAAATTGTCTGGGCGAAAGGTTGAAGACTTACGTGCCGGCGAGCGCGTGGCTGTCGATGAATCTAAGCGCGATCCTCTTGATTTCGTATTGTGGAAATCATCCAAGCCCAACGAGCCAAGCTGGCCATCACCTTGGGGAGAAGGTCGGCCGGGATGGCACATTGAGTGTTCTGCCATGTCTATGGATTTACTGGGAGACGAATTTGATATTCATGGTGGCGGCATGGATCTCGAGTTTCCTCATCACGAAAACGAAATTGCGCAAAGCGAAGCGCTGACTGGCGGTACCTTTGCACGCTATTGGATGCACAACGGTCTGGTACGAATTGACGACGAAAAGATGTCCAAGTCACTCAATAACTTTCTGACGATTCGCGATGTGTTGCAGCAATACAGCGGTGAGGAAATTCGTACTTTCATCATTGGCAGTCATTACCGCAGCCCGTTGAACTATATGACTGAATCACTCGATGGTGCACGCGAATCACTCAAACGTTTCTATATTGCGCTGCGTGGGCGCCCCACTGATTGCTTGCCGGCTTCACCTGAGGTGCCCGCAGCAGAGCTTCTTGATGCCAGTTTCATCGAGCGTTTCAATACGGCGATGAATGACGATCTAAATACACCTGAGGCCATGTCGGTATTGCACGATCTGGCAGGTACGCTAAACAAGGAAGCTGATAAAAGCGGTGATCGCTCTCGTCTTCTGGCCAACACCATGGTTTATCTGGGAAGTCGTCTAGGCATATTGGATCAAGACCCTGAGAATGCTCTGAAGGCTGGAGGCGCTGCATCAGGGCCTGATAACGAAGCCATAGAGGCGCTAATTACCGAGCGTGCCGAAGCCCGAGTTGCTAAGGATTTTGCGCGCAGTGATCAGATTCGCGATGAGTTGACAGCAGCGGGTGTGATTCTGGAAGACGCAGGTGGCAAAACCAGCTGGCGGCGGGAGTAATTGCCGGTCTTTTTGACCTTTTAGCCCCTGAAAGCCCCATGATAGCTAATAGATGGACTATCAGTATTGTCGTGGAACGATTGACGTTTTTTTTCGCCTTAACCACATAAGTTCGCTTGTCATGAAAAATATTCCTCAGCCTGAAAAGTTGACGACATCTGCCGAAGAAGATTCAGCCGACGCGGCTACTGCAGCGCCGATGTTGCCGGGTACCGAAAGCCCGCGTTCACTGGGCGATATGATGCGCGAGGCTGAGGCCAATAAGCAGGCGGCAGTGGATGACGCCGCAGCACTGAGTGAGAGGAGCAAACGCGTTAAGAAGGTGAGCCGCTCGCAGGCCCGACGCTTTGCTCGTGAGCGCGCTCTGCAGGCGCTCTATCAGTGGGACGTGAGTGCAGGGCAGGCCTATGATGTTCGCACCCAGTTCATGGAAGAGCAGGACATGAGCCGTGTGGACGTGGATTACTTTGTGCTGCTGTTCAATGGCGTTAGTCACCAGCCACAGGATGTTGATGACGCAATGAAGTCGGCTCTGGACAGAGACATTGCAGAGCTAGACCCTATTGAGCGAGCTGTCTTACGGATAGCCACGTACGAGCTCACACAGTGTCCGGATATACCAGCGCGAGTAGTCATCAACGAAGGTATAGAGATCACCAAGCGATTTGGCGCGGATAAGGGCCACACATACATTAATGGGGTGCTGGATAAGCTAGCCAACGAGGTGCGCTCTCTGGAGATGAAGCGCCGATGAGTAATAATCGTTTGGGTGTTCAACACCTGTCGGGCACAGCAAATTTTATCGCATTAGGTGGTGGTCTCGGGCTGGCTCCCAAGGCTCCTGGCACGTTCGGTACCTTGCTGGGTATTCCGTTGTTGTTTCTGATGCCAACCAACCTGGTGGCCTACCTGGTGGTTCTAGTCGTGTTGTTTGCGCTGGGCGTCTGGTGTTGCGATGCCTGCGCAAAAAACCTGGGAGTGCATGATCACCCCGGAATAGTATGGGATGAGGTAGTTGGCTACCTGATCACCATGATTGCTGTACCCAAAACGCTACTGTGGGTGGTTGTCGGATTTATCCTGTTCCGCTTTTTCGATATCCTCAAGCCGTGGCCTATCAGCTGGATCGACAAGCATGTTGAAGGTGGAATGGGCATTATGCTCGACGATGTGCTGGCTGCAGTGTTTGCGCTGATTGTTATTCAGATTGCTCTGTACTTTATTTGAACAATAGGTTCAGGGCACGTCCAGTCCGAACTGACGCAGGCCTGCGCAAACAGCGATCATCGGTAAACCCACCAGTGCGGTTGGGTCAGTCGTCTCCACGCTGCTAAATAAACTGATGCCCAGAGACTCCACTTTGAAACTGCCTGCGCAATCGAGGGGGTCGTCTGCGTCCAGGTATCGTCCAATCTCCCCTGTACTCAGTGAGCGCAGCTTTGCAACGGTTGTGTCGAGAGCGCAAAAGTGAGTGCCGTCTGCTAGATTTCGCATGCATAAAGACGTGTGAAAAGACACGGATTGTCCACGCATGCTTTCAAGCTGCGCTCGAGCCCGCTCTAAAGTGACAGGTTTGCCCAGTATTTGATTGCCTAATGCTGCCACTTGATCGGAAGCTATGACGATTGAGTGGTTTGGCGTAGCCGCGATAAATTCACCAATGGCAGACGCGTAAGCCTTCGTCTTGGCTAGTCTGCTCGACAACGTCGTCGGTGTTTCATTGGGATGCTGCGACTCGTCAACATCCGGAGACACCTGTTGAAACGGTCTATTCAGCCGTTTCAACAGTTCAGCGCGATATTGTGATCCTGATGCAAGCAGGTAGTGGCTTAGTACACCTGATTCCGGGGTGGACGGGCAGGCGATCCAGTCGCATTCACAATTGGGATGCGAGGCGCACTTTCCCAGGCAAACTGGTCCGTTATAGTTAGCATGCATAGTTAGACATCGCCTGATTCGCCTTTACTATCAAGGGTGCATGTTACCCCTTTGGTTTGAATGGCAAACCTCCAAGTTTGCGAAAATTAAGCTCACCCTATGGATTTTGAGAAAAAGTATCTCAGTCGGAATGATACTAAGGTGTTGATCTGATCAGCTTTTCGGGAAGATAGTGTTATTAAAGCACCGTCTTAGATAACGAGGACTTGCAAGATCTGGCTCCTTTCTTTATCATTCTCGGGTTATGGTCAAGGCACTTCCTCAACGATTCAATCCCGACTTATTGTCTCGCGACGGAACCCGTTTTGAGTTGGTACTGCCACAGAGTCAATTACCTCGGCTTGGCGCTATCCTTTTATCTACTGATAACGACGTGCATATTGCTGCTGTATTTTCCCGGCGGAAAAAGCTTATATTGATTAGTGGCAGGATAAGTACGCAATTTACGATGGAGTGCCAGCGTTGTCTGGAGCCGTTCGAAGTAGAAGTAAGCGAGCCGTTTGAGCTGGTGTTTGTTGATAATGAAGAAAAAGCTAGCGAGTTACCTGACGAGCTAGATCCTGTAGTACTAGATGATGCTGGACAGATTCACGTCGTTGATTTATTTGAAGACGAAGTGATTCTGCATGTACCTGATATACCTAAGCACAGTGATTTGACAGCGTGTACATTACGCCAAAAAGAATTTGGCGAAGTGGCTGCTGAAGTTGAAGAGGGGAAACGTAACCCCTTTGAAGCACTGAAGAATTTGAATTTACATTAAAGTTAACGGATAAAAGTAATGGCCGTCCAAAAGAGCCGCAAAACTCCCTCACGTCGTGGCATGCGTCGATCACACGATTCTTTGAGCAATCCTACTTTGTCAACTGACCCGACTACGGGTGAGCTGCATCGCCGGCACCACGTGACTGCTGACGGTTTCTATCGTGGCAATCAAGTGATTGAAACTCCAGAAGAGCAGGACGACGACGAGTAATACAACTCAATGCGCACATGCGTAAGGGCACCCAACTATGAGTGATTCCCGAGCTGCATGTCTCGCATGCTGACCGTCGCCATTGATGCAATGAGTGGCGACGGCGGTACTTCTGTCATCGTTGATGCTGTTCGTGCTGTGTTAAAAGAGCGCGACGATGCGCATCTGACTTTGGTGGGTGACCCCGATCATATCAACGAAGCGATTGGTAAAGATCCGCTGCCTGAGGGCAGATATACCATTGTGGCCGCATCAGAGGTGGTTACCATGGATGATAGTGCAGCAACTGCACTCAGATCCAAGAAAAAATCGTCGATGCGAATTGCCATCAATCTGGTTAAAGAGGGCTCTGCAGATGCCTGCGTCAGTGCCGGAAATACCGGGGCGTTGATGGCGATTAGCAGATTTGTATTAAAAACGGTTCCGGGTATCGATAGGCCCGCTATATCCGCCATTATTCCGGCAATAGGCGGTCACACGCACATGCTCGACCTGGGCGCTAATGTCGATAGTTCGGCAGATCACCTTTATCAATTTGCCCTGATGGGATCTATTCTGGCCGAAGCCGTTGATGGTGTTGAGCGCCCGAGAGTGGGTTTGCTGAACATTGGCTCAGAAGATATCAAGGGTAACGAGCAGGTGAAACTTGCAGCACCGCTACTAACAAACAGCCCGCTCAACTACATAGGTTATGTGGAAGGCACCGATATTTACACCGATAGGGTGGATGTTGTGGTTTGCGATGGCTTCGTCGGCAACGTATCGCTGAAAACCAGTGAAGGTGTGGCGAAGATGGTACTGCACTATATCAAGGAAGAGTTTAAGCGCTCACCTTGGAACAAGTTTGTGGGATTGTTGGCTAGACCGATTCTTAAAGCATTCGGTAATCGAATTGATCCAAGGCGTTACAACGGTGCAAGCCTGCTTGGATTACAAGGTGTTGTAGTAAAAAGTCACGGTGGCGCAGATGCAGTAGCCTTTGCTAACGCAATAAACATCGCATTATTAGAGATAGGGCATAACGTGCCCTCCATGATTGCCCAGCGCGTAGAAGAAACACTAAGCGCGGCATAACTCATCGCTGACGAAGCATTATGACCCATTACGCTCGCATCATTGGCACTGGTGGTTATCTTCCAGAGCGTGTGGTCACCAACGCTGAACTTGAAAAAACGGTCGACACCACCGACGCGTGGATTCGCGAGCGCACCGGTATTGAACAACGCCATATCGCTGCTGAAGGTGAATTCACACTCGATTTAGCTGAACAGGCTTCGCGCAGAGCGCTTGAAGCTGCTGGCATTGCCTATTCTGATATAGATCTGATCATTGTTGCGACAACCACTGCTGATCAGGTTTTCCCCAGTACGGCCTGCTTGTTACAAAGCCGGCTGGATATTCACGGGTGTCCGGCATTTGATATTCAGGCGGTGTGTACAGGTTTTGTTTACGCCTTATCTGTTGCTGATAAGTTCATGCGAACTGGTGCTGCAAAGAATGCGCTGGTTGTGGGGGCTGAGACTTTCTCTCGCATTATCGATTGGACCGATCGAAACACCTGCGTGTTGTTTGGTGATGGTGCGGGGGCTGTAGTGCTAACCCGTGACAATGCGCCGGGTATTCTGTCTACTCATATTCACGCTGATGGCGATTACGCTTCTTTGCTGCAGGTTCCCAAGGGTGTGTCGAACAACCTTGCCGCCGTGCAAGGTGGCACCGCCTACGTGGAAATGGCAGGCAGCGAAGTATTTCGAATGGCGGTAAAGACGTTAGGTAGAATTGTCGACGAAACCCTGGAAGCCAACCAGATGCAAAAATCAGATATTGATTGGCTGGTCCCGCATCAGGCGAATTCGCGTATTTTAGAAGCGACCGCCAAGAAACTCAAAATGCCGATGGATAAGGTAGTTCAAACAGTTGCCAAGCACGGCAACACGTCAGCTGCGTCGATACCATTGGCTTTGGATGTCGCTGTTAGAGATGGTCGTATTCAGTCAGGTGATACGATACTCATGGAAGGTTTTGGTGGTGGATTTACCTGGGGTTCTGCACTTGTAAGCTGGTAGTTTGTGAATCGAGGTACTGACCCATGCAAGTAAAAGTATTGGTAGTCGACGATCATGAGTTGGTGCGCTTGGGTATGCGGCGACTGTTGGAAGACAACCCAATGATCGAATTCATCCATGAGTCAAGTTCAGGTGAGATTGCACTGGAAATGGCCGTGGCCACACACTACGACTTAATCCTTATGGACATTAATTTACCTGGCATGACGGGTCTGGAGGCGGCTGAGCAATTACTCACACTGGCTCCGAAGAGTCGCGTCATTATGGTCACTGGCAGGCTGGAAGGCAGTTTGATTCGCCAGATACTCAATGCCGGTGTTCGCGGCTATATCAGTAAGGGTAGTAGCGCTAATGAAATGGAAAAGGCGATGCGCAAAGTGATGGAGGGCGAGCAGTACTTATCCCCCGATGTTGCACAACGCTTCGCCATTGATGCGATAAGAGGCGATGATTCCAATCCGTTTGATCGACTGACAACGCGTGAGTCTGAAATTATCAATCTGCTGTTGCAAGGGCAGCGGAATCGAAAGATCTCCACAGATTTGCACATCAGCGAGAAGACCGTGAGTACGCACCGAACGCGCGCGTTTGAAAAACTGCGTATAACCACCACGACAGATTTGGTGCGGCTCGCGATTCGTTTTGATATGTGGCACGACTAACCAATATAAAGGGATAGTCATATGTCAGATAATAAATCGCCAGTGGACGCACCTGTGAATGTGTCCACGAATATGCCAGCATTCGATATTGACGCGTTCATGCGCACAGTTACGACACGCCCGGGCGTGTACCGCATGTTCAACGCGACTGAGGAAATAATCTATGTTGGTAAAGCCAGCAATCTAAAAAACCGGCTGTCCAGCTACTTTCAGAAAACAGTAGATAACAGAAAAACTCAGGCGCTGGTGTCACATATTGCCAATGTGCAGACCACCGTTACTGCTAGTGCTGCGGAAGCCCTATTGCTTGAGCACAACCTGATCAAAGAGCATCGCCCGCGTTATAACGTGGTGCTTCGTGATGACAAAAGCTACCCGTATATCTATATTTCAACCTCCGCCGAATTTCCGCGTTTAAGCTATCAGCGTGGTGCGCGTAAAGCTAAGGGTAAATACATTGGCCCTTACCCGAGCGCTGGCTCGGTGAAGAGATCCTTGCGCTTAGTGCAAAAGCTCTTTCATGTGCGCCAATGCGAAGACAGCTATTTTAAAAACCGCTCAAGACCATGCTTGCAGTATCAGATTAAGCGTTGTACAGGTCCGTGTGTTGGCAAGATCTCGGCGGATGAGTATCGCCAGGATGTTGAGATGACGATTCGTGTCCTGGAAGGCAAAACTCAGGATGTGGTTAAGAATCTTGCTGCTCGTATGGAAGAGGCGAGTGCGGCATTGGATTTTGAAACCGCTGCACGTATGCGAGACCAGATTGGTAGTTTGAAGTCCGTTACGGATTTGTCGACGGATATGCGTGACGATGGCAATGCAGATTATGTAGCCGCCGCCAGCCAAGGTGGTCAGAGTTGTGTGCAGGTGTTTTTCATTCGTAATGGTATTAATCTTGGCAACAAGGCTTTCTATCCGGCAACACCTGTCGGCAGTACCAGCGCCGAAATACTCAATGCGTTTTTGCCACAATTCTATCTGCAGCACGATTTGCCCAAGGAAATTATTACGGCTGAGCCGGTGGAAGACGCACAGTTACTGAAGGAGGTGTTTACACAGAGGCTGGGAAGCAATGTAAGCATTGTGCACAAGGTACGAAGTGAGCGTGCGAAATTACAAACTCTGGCATTGACCAATGCAGAGATTGGTTTGGCTACACGACTGGCATCCCGCTCGGGAATGGCCGCAAGACTAGAGGCGGTGCGTAAGCTAGTTCAGCTTGAGGACGCCCCGAGCCGCATGGAGTGTTTTGATATTTCGCACACCATGGGGGAGGCGACGGTGGCGTCGTGCGTGGTGTTCAACGCAGAAGGGGCCTTAAAATCGGATTACCGGCGTTTTAATATTGAGGACATAACACCAGGCGATGATTACGCTGCCATGCGTCAGGCCTTGACTCGTCGATACACCCGATTGATAAAAGAGCAGCGTGACCTTCCAGATATACTGTTCATAGACGGTGGCAAAGGTCAGATAAGCGTGGCACTAGATGTCATGGCAGAACTGCAAGTAGATTCAGTGCAGGTCGTTGGTGTGTCAAAAGGGCCGGATAGACGGCCTGGTGATGAAACACTTATTTTGTGTCGAGATGAAGAGGATGGTGGTCAGTTGGAGCGGCAGCTGACAACAGACTCTCCAGCCCTTTTGTTGATTCAACAAATTCGTGATGAGGCACATCGCTTTGCCATCACCGGTCATAGAGGCAAGCGGGCAAAGAAAAGGCAGACATCTGTATTGGAGGAAATAAAAGGCTTAGGTCCAAAAAGGCGGAAACAGTTGTTAACCCATTTTGGCGGCTTACGTCACTTGCAGAAAGCAGGCGTAGAGGATATATCTTCTGTTCCTGGAATTAGTTCTGATCTGGCAGCTCGGGTTTATGATGAGCTACATCCCAATCGCGTATTGAAGGGTTAATTGTTAATGAAAAACAACCTGCCAACTTGGCTGACGTTGCTGCGAATAGGGTTGTTGCCCGTTATTGTGGTGATTTTCTATCTGGATTACAGCTGGGCGCGACCGCTGAGTTGCATCGTATTCGTCATTGCCGGAATTACTGACTGGCTTGATGGCTATCTTGCGCGCCTCTGGGATGTAGAAAGCCGTTTTGGGGCTTTCCTAGACCCGGTCGCTGACAAGCTTATGGTGGCCACTGTGCTCCTACTGATCGTGGAGTTTGACCAAAGCCTGTGGTTGACCATTCCTGCCATTGTTATTATTGGCAGGGAAATTACCATCAGTGCACTGCGCGAATGGATGGCTGAGATGGGACAGCGTGGCGCTGTGGCTGTGGGCTGGTTGGGAAAGGTCAAAACTACAGCTCAGATCACGTCTCTTTCCATGCTTTTGTATTTGCATGATTTCCTCGGCCTGCCCATTTACAAGATGGGCATGGTGGCGCTTTATGTAGCGACCTTGCTGACAATCTGGTCCATGGTGAGTTATATGCAGGCCGCTTTTTCAGATAGTGAGGACCCTGCGAACTAGGATTTAGGCCTTAGTTCACTGTCCAGGCAAAGAGTTTAGACAAAATTGCGCAAATTCAGTTGCCTAGGTGCTTGACACGCCGAGCTTGTCGATTCAAAATAGGCGGATAGATGCGGGAGTAGCTCAGTTGGTAGAGCGCGACCTTGCCAAGGTCGAGGTCGCCAGTTCGAACCTGGTTTCCCGCTCCAATATTTAGACAGGCATGTACGAAGATAGATCGGTGCGGGAATAGCTCAGTTGGTAGAGCGCGACCTTGCCAAGGTCGAGGTCGCCAGTTCGAACCTGGTTTCCCGCTCCAAACATCGATTTAAATAAGCACGCTCGGCTGAGTGGCAGAGTGGCCATGCACCGGATTGCAAATCCGTTTACCTCGGTTCGACTCCGGGCTCAGCCTCCAGTTTTTCAGATATTCCTCAAGCTCAAGGGTACGTCATTTTTTATTGCAGTGCCCCCCTGATAATGTAAGACGTGTAAACTTAGCATTGTGCTGCGAAGGTCTTGATTTCAAAGACTTCCCAGCCGCAGCTGCCACAGATTTGTGGTCGGCTAGCCTCCCAAAGCCCGGGTGGCGAAATTGGTAGACGCAAGGGACTTAAAATCCCTCGACAGAAATGTTGTGCCGGTTCAAGTCCGGCCCCGGGCACCATTTATATCAATGTTTACCAGCGTTTTAATATTCTCATTGGTTTTGATGTTAGGAATTGTTAGTGTGGTGGAGTAATCACTCTCTGGCGATTTTTACGCGGCAAGAGTTCAAATCAGGCCGATGAACGAGTTTCGTATTTGGTGCGAACAAATCGTTTCTTGCTTCTAGCTTGGCGGTTGCTCTGATACAACCACCGATCTGAATAAGTTGATTAAATCTGCTCGTTCATCAAACGAGACATTGCAAGCTGCTAGATTCGTCGCGATCTTTAAATATTATTTGCATGTCGAGCCCTGCTGGGCAGGTTAGAATCATTCTCGGTTGTTGTGATCCGACAAATTAAGAAAATTAAGGAAATTAATCGATGAAATTGTTTTTAGCGATATCAGTAGCTGCGGCAATTGCTAGCGGCTGTGCAAAGCCAGCCCCATTCACCGGTGCTGATCCTGCCAGAGTGGTTAAAGTTAATGCGGACGCGTCTGCTATTTATCATGGCTCCTTGCAATGGATAGCTGAAAATTTTCAGTCAGCAAAAGAGGCTATTCAGTATCAGGATGAAGGCACCAAGACGGTAATCGGTCGCGGGCAACTATCCAAGGGGCTTTGCCGAACTTTGCTATCGAAGTACGTGCCTAAGAAGACTGCCGGAATTGGCGAGTGTCGTGATGACATCCCGTTGGAATTCGTGATGAAAGTTGAAGCTAAAGATTCCAGGTTGCGCGTGTCAATCCCAAACATGACCTACAGAACTACCGGGGGTACTCTGTCCCGAGCAAAAGATGTGCAAGCATCGCGGGAAATAGTTAGTGTGATGCAGGGCGATATACTTAGTTTTGGTGATGATATTGCAGCCTACATTATTGCTGGCGGCAGCAAATCTGCGTGGTAGAAAAGACAATACCAACAGGTTGCTAAATACTGCATAGGATGTGCGTTTTATTCTAGTCGAGATCAGGAGGATGATCAGCAGCGCCAATGAAAAGTCGCGGCGCTGTAGCTCACCAATGATGACGGAGTCTCTCCATCAGTAGTCTCAATTTATCAGCTCAATATATATCCAGACAGTGTCTGTCTGGGCATATTGTTCGCTAGTTTCTCCACCCATCTTGCTTAGCGTGCAGTTGCAAACAATCGTTAATTCAGTGCGTTAAAAAAGTCAGTGAGTCGTTGGTGTAAACGACATTAATCAACGTCTAATACTAGCGGTATTTATTGTAAACAGAAAGAAGGTTTTCTTCCTGTGAGTCCCAGTTATATTGAGAATGATGAAGGTTGTACATCCTCTCTTTAACGGCAATTCGCTTTTCATTGTCCCAACCAAGAATCATTTTTATACCATTGGCGATTTCGACTGGATCGTCAGGGTTGACAGAAATTCCAATTTCTCCTTCTGGGGTGTTTTGTACGATTTCATTCATCGCCGGGAAGTTGCTGACTAACGCTGGTACTCCAGCGGCAATATAATCGAACAACTTGGTCGGAGTGGAGTGGTAGTAACTAAGACATGTGTTTTCAATTAGACATAAACCGACGTCGGCGGAAACTGTGTATTTAACTAACTCTTTGTAAGGATACGGGCCGATGTTAAAAACACGTTCATTGAGTTTGAGCTTGTCTATTGTATTCTGAAATTTTCCATTATCTCGAACAGTGCCCACGATCAGGAGTACGACTTCTTTGGGCAGATGCAAAAGGGACTCAAGTGTTTGAATGGCTCCCCTGCCAGGTATTACGTGGCCAACATACAGCACGATTTTAGAGTCTTTTGAGATGCCCAGTTTTTCTTTAATGTCAATTGCGTGAATTTTTGAATCAATGACAGTAGGTGGGCAATTTCTTACATACGTCATTGGAGCGCGGATGTTGTGCACGTCACGCATTACGTTCGCTCGAAAATCCCCGTCGGAAACAATTATTTGTGACGCTTTTCCTATGAACAGCTTTTCATAGTAACGATTAAACAACTTTAGCGTTTTGCTGGGCGTGTTGCGATCGTATTCCAATTCATGTGAATCGTACACAACGGGAATTTTCTTTCTGGCGGAGATTAGCCAGGCAACAATCATCGGACCGATATCGTGGCAGTGAACGACATCAATATCTTGACTCATTAGAAGTTTATAGTTTCTATAAATCAGCTCCATGAATTTCAATGGTAGGAGTGTTTTGGACCGATACTTCCGTGACTTTACGCTAATCAAGACTATATTGAATGGGAGTTCGAGAGTTGGTGTTTCTTGTCCATCGTCGAGTCCGACTATCGTAACAGCGCAGTCGTTTTTGCTGAGACTCTCAGCTTCTTTTAGTACTCTGCTGTCTTTATATACGCTGTTAAAAACCAGCATCGTCACGTTAATCACACGTTCTCACCGTTGCCTGGAAGTCCTACAATCCGCCAGTGTACAAGAAATACCATCAAAAAAGTGTGCCCGGTGCGTCTTCAAAATTTGACGTTTTACTTGGCCATTCGTTGTCGTAATTCTTGCCGCCGAGATTCCCTCGTTCGATAGACAACGTCCATCAGACGTCCGCCTATACGGGAAGAAATTTAAGCTCAAGATCGCCTAAGCGACGGGTTTCTTTGGTCCACTTCAAGGTCTCGAACTCCTAATCCGAGTTAACTGTGCTGGTTGGTATGACGCGTCGCAGATTGTGCCATCGTCGATGATGAATCGAATTGCATCAATACACAGCGAAGCACACAGCGATTTTTTGCCTAATCAGTCATTTTATTTTGTCGCTGTGACTCGATTACGTCAGAATGCTGCTTTGCCTGCATTCCTACACAATTCTTTCGACGATATTTCCGAAAGAGAGCACCCCTTTGAATCAAATGAAAAACCTAGCTTTCACATGTCCAACATAGAGAAAAGTACTCCACACAACACAACTGAAATAAATTCAACTTATGCGGTATTGGATTTTGAGACGACAGGCCTGAACCCTAAGCATGGAGACCGAGCCATTGAGATCGGTATATCGTTATATTCAAGGGGAAAAGAAATTGATACGTTTTCGTCTTTAATCAACCCCGGAAGGCGTATCGACCCATTCATAACGAGTTTGACGGGGATTAGTAACTCGATGGTAGCAACAGCACCATCCGCCAGGGAAGTCATGCAACTTGCTTTGGAATTCACCAAAGATGCACAGTTGGTCGCGCACAATGCGGGGTTTGATAGGAAGTTTTGGCGTCATGAAATACAGTACGAACTAGGCATTTCAGATGATAGGGATTTTTTGTGCACTTTGATGCTATCCAGAAGAATATTCCAGACATTTGGTAGCCATAAGCTTGGAAGAATTGCTCAAGAATTAGGCGTCAGAGCTAGTCGTAGTCATAGAGCCCTATCAGATGCACAAGTTACGTCTCAAGTGCTATCTGTCATGTTTGAGCGTTTGCGTTTGGCGTACCCCGATAAGAACATCGATCCACAGTTCCTGAAAACCTATCAAAAACGTGCAAGGACTGGGTTGCCCGATTTGACGATTGAACGCCTTATTGTCCCCGAAGTGATGCACCCGACTGTTCGGCCTCGAGTTATCACAACAATATGAGAAACCACGAAAGAAAATACTCAATTATCCCTAGAATGGGCTCAATGTTAGTTAGGATTTAGGCAGATGGTGGTATGCCGGTAACAGGCGAAATACCGCTCTATTCATAAGGAATCATATTCATCAATTAGATAAAGTAGAAAATGAGTAGGTTTGTTTATATCGAAATCCCACAGGAATTGGATTTCTGGTGTGCACATGGAGAAGGCTATGGGCTTCTTAACGCAAGCGTGGCAATCCACAACCACAAGATGATTTATAATGGCCTAGATCTGTTAGCCAAAGACCAAGGATTACGAGTGTTCAATCGGACTTGGCAAGAGGGCAGGTTGTATCTTGTCTAACTAAATCAGAATCGCTCTGCACGCAGCACATCACAATCAGTGATGGTTACCATGCCTATGTATCTATCAACTATTGCATAGGCAAGTTCAAGCAGTTCGTCCAGTTTCTCTGCCCGCACAATGCAAAGCACCATGGTTAGCCCACCCGCTCTGGAGACCTCGCCTTCGCGACTCCACGGCCCCGAACGACCATTGCCGCCTAATACGGGTAACAGTGTGAAACCGGTGACGCCTGCCTCGGTAAGTGCGTTTGTGAGACGCGATTGCATGGGCGTTTCAATAATGATTTCTAAGCGTTTAGCTTTATATTTTTTCATGTGTATTTACGCAAAAAGGATGTTGGCTGCTGCAAGGTATATGGGTATGCCGATGGTTAGATTGAACGGAAAAGTCACACCTAACGATAGCGTAAGATAGATGCCCGGATCGGCTTCTGGCAGCGCAACGCGCATTGCAGCAGGTACAGCGATATAAGACGCTGATGCACTCAATACCATGAGCAATACAGTGCCGCCTTGAGACAATCCCAGTAAGTAGCCAATGGGCAAGCCGATGCTCGCGCCTACAACAGGCATCAAAACGCCAAACACCAATAATCCCGGGGTAATGGACTTGCGGCTCTTTGCCAGTGATCGGCCTGCTAATAGACCCATGTCAAGCATGAATAGACACAGCACGCCTTTGAACGGCGAGACGACAAAGCTTTCGATCTCCTTGAGTCCCTTTTCACCGGTGATCATGCCAATCAGGAACGAACCTATTAATAAGACGATAGAACCGTTGAGTAGAATTTCGCGCCACAAACCTGAATCCATTCGTGTTGATGCATTGTTGCTTCTAGACACGAGCCAAAGTGCCGAGAGAATGGCGGGTGCTTCCATAATGGCAGCTACTGCAACCATATAGCCTTCCGATGCAATTCCATAATTGTCCAGCACAGAGGTCGCTGCAACAAACGTCACGATTGAGATAGAGCCGTAGTGTCCAGCAACCGCTGCAGCGTTCAACGTATCCAACTGCGACAATAGTCTGAGTAGAAAGAAGGCTATCAGGGGCAACATTGCTGATAGAAAAATACCCACTAAAAGCGTGGCCAGCATAGTGCCGTCCAATCCGTAACTGGCAAGACTTACACCGCCTTTAAATCCTATGGCAAACAACAGATATATTGATAGAGCCTTGGCGGCTGCCTCTGGGACCGATAAGTCCGATCTTGCCAGCGCGGCAGCCAAGCCCAGTGCAAAGCAAAGTATTATCGGCGAAACCAAATTCTCGGTTGCCAGCTGAAACATATCTGCCATGGTGTTGTTTCTACGTTCAATAACAGGCTCGTAAGCCTTATTCGATCAGTATAACTGACTACTTTTTAGAGCGACTCCTAATTCGATTTGTGCAGAAGGCTACTCTCGTTTGTGGTTGGCGTGTTCATTCGGAAAAACCATATGAACACATTCGGGAAAACCAGATGATCACATTAATGACTATGTGCTAGTCTGCGGGTTCTTGACGGGGTGCTAGAGACCAATTTGGTCAAAGGCTGAGATGTTGTTCGATGAAAATCGGCACGATCCCGATGAACCTGATGCGGATAATGCCGACGAAGGGATCAAGTTTACGAAATCCAGGTTTAACGATTTTGTATTCATGCTCCATCTCCGGCGTAACTTAGCGGAGAGTGAAAGCGGTGAGCACGAACAAACAATCATCATCTGACAACAATGTCGCCATAGCGTTGACTATCGCCGGTTCAGACTCCGGCGGTGGAGCCGGTATCCAAGCTGATCTGAAAACCTTCAGTGCACTGGGCGTATACGGTGCAAGTGTTGTTACTGCGCTAACAGCGCAAAATACTCGCGCGGTTAAGGGCATTCATGATGCGCCCCCCGAATTTGTTGTGCTGCAACTAGAAACAGTGCTTGATGATCTGGCTGTTCGCGCCATAAAGATCGGTATGTTGTCGAGTGTGGCTATCATTGAAGCGGTAGCTACTGTGCTTCGCAAATTCCCGACTATTCCCGTGGTATTGGACCCCGTTATGGTGGCTAAGAGTGGTGACAAGTTGTTAGGTACGGATGCGCACAATGCCTTGATAGAGCATTTAATTCCACTCGCCACAGTGCTGACACCGAACGTTCCAGAAGCTGCAATTCTGCTTGATCAGCCCGATGCTCAATCGTCCAACGAACTTGAGTCGCAGGCAAAACAACTCATTAATCTGGGATGTCACGCTGTGCTGATGAAGGGTGGGCATATGGATGGAGCAATGTGTGAGGACGTACTATTTACGGATAGCGTTAAACATAGTTTCACACACCCCCGTATTCAAACTACGAACACGCACGGTACTGGATGTACCTTATCGTCAGCCATTGCGGCGGGTTTAGCCAAAGACGATGAACTGGCCACAGCAGTAAGCAAGGCAACTGACTATGTCCATGAGGCAATCAAGGCAGCTGACGTGCTGGACGTTGGCCAAGGCCATGGACCAGTCCATCATTTTCACGCAATGTGGCCGCCTAAATAGCTAACAACACCTGAGTGAAATCACCGACTCTCATGAACTGTCCCGGACCCGGACCCGGTATCGTTATAAATGCTGTTGCGTTGCGCTTGCAGACGCATGCTGTGTTTAATCGTTTGTCATTGACGCTCTCTGGTAGTGAATTCCATTGCGTCTTGGGTCGTAGTGGGGTCGGTAAAACCAGTCTACTGAATTTGATAGCTGGTTCAGTCGTGCCTGATAGCGGACAAGTGACAAACGATCGGGGCGAGTCATTGGAGGGGCAAGTGGCCTATATGTTTCAGGACGATGGACTGTTACCTTGGCTAACCGTTCTAGACAATGTGCAAATGGGTGTGCGCTTGCGAGGTGAACGTAGTCGCGCTACTGATGAGCGTGCGCAACATCTGTTGTCGAGTGTGGGCCTTAGCGATTGGGCGAGTGCGTTACCAGGAACGCTATCGGGAGGAATGCGGCAACGTGTGGCATTGGCCAGAACGCTGATGGAGCAGTGTCCTGTCATTCTTATGGATGAGCCATTTTCAAAACTTGATGCCATTACGCGTGAAGAATTGCAAGTGCTGGCGTGTGACCTGCTCAAAGGCAAAACGGTGGTCATGGTGACGCACGATCCATCCGAGGCACTTCGTATTGCGCACACCATTGTCGTGATGCACTCAGGCTCCTCCGCAGGACTTAGTACATTTAGGATGCCTTCTGAGCCGTTTCGCGCACGCGATCATAAGGACGTTCTTAATCTTCAGTCTGAGTTGTGGAACGAACTCTCGGGTCACGATTTACGCTCAGAAGTGTCGGTATGACATCGCACTCTGATAGTAGAGGCTCGTTTGCCTGGGTAAGGTCCGTCGTTCTGATCACATCGGTGGTTTTAATCGTATGGCATGTATTAGTGGTAATCACCCGTGTGCCCGCCTTTGTTTTTCCACCGCCTACATCGGTTGCTTTAACACTCGTGAATAAGGCAGGTTATCTATTTGAACACTCAATGGTCACAACTGTTGAGATCGTCAGTGGTCTACTGATTGGAAGTGCTCTGGGTGTTTCAAGTGCGCTGCTGCTTGTGTCGTTCGAACGTTCCAGGCGTTGGGCAATGCCGCTGATGGTCATGACTCAGTCGCTGCCAGTATTTGCATTGGCTCCACTACTAACGTTGTGGTTTGGCTACGGTATGAGTTCTAAGATCATTATGGCTGTGTTGATCATTTATTTCCCAGTGGTCGCTGCAAGCTTTGACGGATTGCGTCACACCCCCAATGAGATGCTCAACCTAGCGCGCTCTATGCGGGCGAGTAAGTGGGCAATTATCTGGCATATACGATTGCCAGCCGCAATGCCGTCAATGGCATCGGGTGTGCGGGTCGCGACCTCGGTTGCGCCTATCGGCGCTGTTGTGGGTGAATGGGTCGGTTCCAGTCGCGGTCTAGGTTATGTGATGCTCAACGCCAACGGGCGCATGCAAACGGATTTGATGTTTGCTGCATTGTTATGCCTCTGCGTTATTGCCGCCTTGTTATACAGCTTGGTAAATCGCCTTCTTGATCGCTGTCTCTATTGGCAGAAAGATTCTGCTATTTCTCTTTAACATTTAAGTCACTTTTTATTGGATAGGTTGAAATGAAAAAAACTATTGCTGTTGTGCTTTCCATGTTGCTTGCGGGGTCTGCTCAAAGTGCTGAGAAACTCACGGTGTTATTGGATTGGTTTACTAATCCGGATCATGCACAGCTGGTGATTGCTGCCGAGTTGGGCTATTTCAAAGAAGCAGGTCTTGAGGTGGAGATGATCGAGCCTACGGACCCGAGCCTACCTCCTAAGATGGTGGCTGCGGGTAAGGCAGATATCGCGATATCCTACCAACCTCAGTTACACGTTCAAGTATCGCAAGGGCTACCATTGGTTCGCTTTGGCACTCTGGTGGCTACACCGCTTAATTCATTAGTAGTGCTCAAAGATGGACCTATTAAATCCATTGCTGATTTAGCCGGTAAGAAAGTTGGTTTCTCAGTGGGTGGATTTGAAGATGCTCTACTTAAATCCATGCTTGAAACACACGGACTGAAGCTAAGTGACGTAGAACTTATTAACGTTAACTTCTCCCTATCACCTTCACTGCTGACTGGACAGGTAGATGCAGTTATAGGGGCGTATCGGAACTTTGAGTTGAACCAGATGGATATAGAAGGTCGACCGGGTACCGCCTTCTACCCCGAAGAGCATGGCGTGCCTTTGTTTGATGAGTTAATACTGGTAGCCAATGCTGAGCAACGTGACAATCCGGCGCTGGGTAAATTCATAGACGCAGTTCAACGCGCAACTACTTACATTATCAATCACCCGGATGAGGCATGGAATATCTTTAAGAACAGTGCGCCTGACTCATTGGATAACGAACTGAACCGCCGTGCCTGGATAGACACTTTACCGCGTTTTGCTTTGCGTCCTGCAGCGATAGATGTCAATCGCTACATCGAGTTTGCACAGTTCATGAAGATGCAGGGACTTGTAGAATCAATGCCACCGGTTGATAGCTACACGATGGTGGTTAAGTAGAATCATGAGCGGTTTATTTAATACGCTGCTCAAGACTAATGAAACCGATTGGAATCGTTATATCCAGCATTCGTTTATTCGGCAGCTGGGTGACGGTTCTTTAAGTCGGGCAAGCTTTGAGCATTACCTCAAACAAGACTATGTGTTTCTTGTGCATTTCGCGCGAGCGTTTGGTCTGGCAGCGTTTAAGAGTAGCAGCATAAAAGAGCTGCAACATGCGAAGGCTATGATGGCTGGTATTATGGATGTCGAGCTGGGTTTGCATGTGCAATATTGTCAGGAGTGGGGGATCTCTCAAGAGGTGCTAGATGGCATTACTGAATCGACCGCGAATATGGCCTACACACGCTATGTTATGGAGAGAGGTCTGGCGGGTGATCTTCTTGATCTGAACGTCGCATTAGCTCCGTGCATTGTGGGCTACGCAGAGACTGCAAAGTGGTTGTCCACACAAGCGTTTCTAAAGACTGACGATAACCCCTATCTTCCGTGGCTGGAGATGTACGCTAGTGATGAGTATCAGGAAGTGGCTAATGCCCACCGTGCAATGCTCGATGAAACGGATGTTTTAACGCTATCTAGTCAGCGATTACAGGCACTGAACGTAAACTTCGGTTCTGCCACGCGACTTGAAGTTGACTTTTGGCAAATGGGTCTAGACATCACGTGACAGCGACCTGTGTAGAAATAGTGGGTTCCGGCGTGGCAGGTCTTTGCTGCGCCTTGGCGTTCGCGGAAAGAGGTTGTGACGTTACGATTCGGGCGGCCAGCAACGGTATTGATCAAAGTTGCTGTTCGTGGTGGGCTGGTGGAATGCTTGCTCCGTGGTGCGAGATGGAAAGTGCTGAGCCTCTTATAGCCACGCTAGGTATAGAGAGCATGTCATTCTGGAGTCGGCAGGATGACAACAATACGGTGCAGTCTAGTGGTTCACTGGTGGTCGCTAATGCTCGTGATATTCCTGATCTTGTTCAATTTTCCTCTCGCACAAGCCATTTTCGCAAAGTAGATGCACAGGAAATTTCGTCACTTGAGCCAGATCTAGCAGGTCGATTTGAGTCAGGACTTTTCTTTGCTGATGAATGTCATCTGGACCCACGCTTAGCGTTAACAAGGCTTAAAACCAAACTGGAGCAACATCCTGGAGTTCGTTTCGAAACTGGCAACGGTTTAGATGAGGTGGAGCGCGCAAAGCCGACAAGCTGTGATTGGCGAATTGATTGCCGGGGTTTGTCCGCGCGTGATGTACTAACGGACTTGCGTGGCGTGCGTGGTGAAATGCTGTTGTTGCATGCACCAGATGTAACGTTGAACCGCCCGATACGGTTGTTGCATCCTCGATATCCTTTGTACATCGTGCCGAGAAAAGATCACGTTTTTATGGTGGGTGCAACAATGATAGAAAGTGATCACCGTGGGCAACCGACAGCACGCTCCATTATGGAACTTCTATCGGCTGCTTATTCCTTGCAGCCAGCATTTGCAGAAGCGACTGTGCTGGAGATGGGCGCTGACGCCAGACCGGCATTTTCCGATAACCTGCCACGACTCAGACGTCATGGCAGTACTTTGTACGTCAATGGATTATTCCGGCATGGATTTCTTTGCGCCCCTGCGATGGCCCGTCGTGCTGTGGAACTGGCGTTAGACAACAAAGTTGATTCTGAGGTGGTTGATGAAAATTATTCTTAACGGTGAACCCCAGAAAACAGACTGTGGAACGTTGCAGGCTTTATTGGAAGAATTGGGGCACAAAGAAAAATCCGTTGCAACGGCTGTCAATAAAATATTTGTACCTAAAACATCTCGTGATAGTTATCTATTAGAAAGTGGTGATTTGATTGAAATCATCGCGCCTATGGCGGGAGGTTAGTCGCTATGAGTTTATCTTTGTACGGGCAGGCTATTGAGTCGCGCATGCTGTTAGGAACAGCGTTGTATCCATCGCCCAAAATTATGCTCGATGCCATTGAAGCATCGGGTTGCGATATTGTGACTGTATCTTTGCGCCGTGAATCCAGCACTGAAAAATCGGGTAATGCCTTTTGGAGTCTGATAAAAGAAGCCAATGTGCATGTGCTACCGAATACAGCCGGTTGTCATACCGTTAAAGAGGCGGTTAACACCGCACAAATGGCGCGTGAATTGTTCGATACCAATTGGATTAAGCTTGAAGTCATTGCTAATGACGATACCTTAAACCCCGCAGTTGTGGAGTTGATCGAAGCCGCACGGATCTTAGCCAGTGATGGCTTCGATGTATTCCCCTACACCACTGATGATCTTAGTGTGGCTGATAAATTGTTAAGTGCAGGATGCAAAGTGTTGATGCCATGGGGTGCTCCAATCGGTAGTGGTCGTGGTCTAAATAATCCATTCGCGTTACGAACAATGCGAGCCCATTTCCCCGATACGCCTTTGATCGTGGATGCAGGCATTGGCTTGCCATCGCATGCAGCTCAAGCCATGGAAATGGGGTACGATGCGATTCTACTCAATACGGCGGTTGCCAAGGCGGGTGATCCGGTAAAAATGGCTCGGGCGTTTGCTTTAGCTGTGGAGTCGGGTCATGCAGCTTATGAGGCAAATCCGATACAAGCCCGGGATTTAGCGGCCCCTTCAACGCCTACTATCGGTTTACCGTTCTGGAATACCTGACATGCTTTCACGTTTCTATCTAATTGTTGATAATGTCGAGAGATTAGCTGACTACCTGCCTCTTGGATTAAAGTGCGTACAGCTGCGTGTTAAGGAGGCTACTCCTGATGAGTTGAGGCCAGCTATACGGGCAGCGAAAGCACTCTGTGATGAACATGATTGCCAGCTAATTATTAATGACTACTGGCAGCTAGCCATCGAAGAAGGCTGTAATGGGCTTCATTTAGGTCAAGAAGATCTGGATGGTGCTGACATGACGGCTATACGGGCTGCGGGAATTCGCTGCGGTATTAGCACGCATGATAAAGCGGAGCTGGAACGCGCATTGAGTCTAGATCCAGATTACATCGCGTTAGGACCGGTCTATCAGACACTGCTGAAGAAAATGCCATGGCGTCCGCAAGGTTTAGAGAAGCTTGCGCGTTGGAAAGAGCGCATTGGTGATATCCCGCTTGTGGCTATTGGAGGTTTAACGCCTGAGAGAGCTGCTGGTGTATTCGATCATGGTGCCGACAGTGTCTGTGTTGTCACAGATGTACAGCAGCACAGTGATCCGGTGTTGAGGGTTAAGCAGTGGTTAGACTTGTGCTCGGCTTAGTCCCAAGAGCTTTACCAAAGCGCATTACTCGCCTTTTGCCCGCTCTTGAAGTGATTGGATAATCGATGGTAATCGCTTGCCTTGTAACATCATGTGATCTCGCATCAAATCACAAGCTGCACGTTCATCACCATTGAGAATAGCGTGATAAATTTCATCATGTTCTTTATTGGATGAAGCAAGCCGGCCGCGAATTTGATAGGGCATAGCGCGATAGGGATTAATGTGCATTTGCAGTTGATCTAGTTGTTCTACCAATGCCAAATTACCGCTCGCTTTGTGTATTGCGGCGTGAAGAGCTAGGTTTGCGGCGGAATACTTAACTTGATCATTTGCGTCTGCGGCGGCGCAGCAATCATCCACTCTCGCTTTGATCAGAGCAGCATTGTGTTCGGTAAGAGAGGCTGCAGCCAAACGACTGGCCATTGCTTCCAGTTCAGCAGCTACTTCGAATAAATCTAGCAGTTCCTTTGCGGAGAGAATCCGTACGATCGCACCTTTGCGCGGTCGTGTTTCCAATACGCCGCAATCCACCATCGCCCTAATAGCTTCGCGAATGGGTGTGCGTGATACGCCAAATTTTTGCGACAGAATTGCTTCTTCGAGTTGATCCCCAGGTTTGAGGACGCCCATAGCTATGTCGTGCTTGATTTGCTCTATGAGTTTGTCAGCCGTTCTGGCCATCATTAACCTCTTGTATTTATATGATTTATAGGCTTTCTAAGCCAACATCATAAATGTGTTTCGACAATGAATTGTATTTTTTATGTTGCTATGTGTATATTTATAACTTATAAGTATCCTTATACATGTTATATGTATCCACATAGGAGTGATGTATGAGTAAAACTACCAAACTGGCACAATCAACGATTGTCACCTTACTGCTATCTAGCGGCCTTTCCCATGCGACTGAACTGCGTTTGTCTCACCAATGGTCGAACAAGGATGTGCGTCACAAGGTAGCTCAAATTGTTGCTGACGAAGTTGCAAGCGCTGACGTCGATTTAGAAATCAAGATCTTCAGTTCCAAATCTTTGTTCAAACCTCGTGAGCAATACAAACCACTGAGTCGTGGTCAGCTGGATATGACGGTTTTTCCATTGAGCTACGCGGGCGGACAAAGACCTTCCTATAACCTGACGTTAATGCCTGGTCTGGTCAAGAATCATGAGCATGCTGCACGTCTGAGTCGCTCGCCATTTATGGAAGCTTTGCAAGAAACTATGGCAGAGGACGATGTTATGGTCCTGGTACATGGTTATTTGGCAGGTGGATTTGTTGGCAAAGACAAATGCATTACCAAACCTTCAGACGTCGCCGGATTGCAGACCCGTGCTGCCGGTAAGTCTTTTGAACAAATGCTAGTGGGTGCAGGCGCCTCCATTGCGTCGATGGCTTCATCAGAAATATACAGTGCCATGCAGACAGGCGTTTTGGATGCGGCGAATACATCTTCAGCATCGTTTGTCTCCTACCGAATATTCGAACAGGTCAAGTGCTATACACCTGCTGCAGATGTCGCCCTGTGGTTCCTCTATCAGCCACTTTTGATGAACAAATCATCGTTTGAAAATCTGAACCCGGAACAGCAATCTGCGCTACTCGCAGCAGCAGCCAATGCAGAAGAATATTACCTAGAAGAAGCGAAAAAACAGGATGCACTGTCGGTAGAGATCTTCAAAAAAGCAGGTGTGGAAATTGCCGAAATGACGTCCGAAGACTTTGCTCAGTGGCAGGCTCTCGCTAAAACCACGTCGTACAAGAAATTTGTAGAAAGTGTGCCTAACGGTCAAGCATTGTTAGATCTTGCGTTGGCTGTTGATTAAATCATCTTGATTGGAATCGGAGGGCTGTCGATTGTACAGTCCTCTATTTTATAGCCAACGTTTAGATATCAGGACACTACGATGATTACTCATGTCGCTGAAGGGCAGTCCAAAGCAACTGTTAACAATCAATTCATACGGTTGATTACCCTGCTGTCAATGATTGCCGGAATTGTTGCGGCTGGAATGATCATGATCGCTGTGTTTCTCACGTGTCAGATGATTTTCGTTCGGTTTGTCTTGAACGGTTCAACGGTCTGGCAAACAGAAGTGATTGTCTATTTAGTGGTGAGTGCAACATTAATAGGACTATCTTTTGTCCAGAGAGAACGTGGCCACGTAAACGTTGATCTCATTCCATTGTTATTGAAACCAAGGCTTCGATATCTGCTCGCTGTATTCACTCTATTGATGTCCATTACGGTGATTGCAATAATGCTGTGGTATGGATTTGAGTACTGGCATGTTGCCTGGAGTCGTGGGTGGACATCCGACACCGTAACCGCTGTCCCTCTATGGATTCCCTATGCGGCAATTCCGCTGGGTTTCGGTTTGCTGCTTCTACAGATGATTGCGGACTTAGCCGGCATATTTCTCAGGACAAAAACACCTTTTGATCTGGGGGAATTCTGATGGATCCTCTATTCCTTGGTGCAATGGTCGGTATAATCACAATACTGGTTCTCTTTTCAGGCGTCTCTGTCGGTGTCGGTTTGTTGATAGTATCGGCAGGATTTCTGATGACATTTGACGGGATACGATCCTTGGAGCTTATGCCAGAGATATTCTTTGGCAAACTAGATAGTTTTGCGCTTCTGTCGATTCCAATGTTCATCATTATGGGCGCCTCAATTTCGTCCACTCGAGCAGGTGCCGATTTGTACGAAGCTCTGGAGCGCTGGCTCACACGTGTGCCTGGTGGTCTGGTTATCTCAAACCTTGGCGCTTGTGCTCTATTCGCTGCAATGTCGGGCTCCAGTCCTGCAACATGCGCGGCAATTGGAAAGATGGGTATCCCTGAGATGTTGAAACGCGGATATCCCGAAGGCATCGCAACGGGTTCCATTGCAGCTGGTGGCACACTTGGCATACTGATTCCACCTTCAGTAACTATGATCGTATATGGGATTGCTACGGAGACTTCTATCGGTCGACTATTCCTCGCTGGTGTTGTGCCGGGGTTAATGCTGGTTTCTCTGTTTATGGCATGGTCCCTTTATGCAACATGGAAAGCGGGTGATCATGCTCTTATTTCACAACGCAGTTATTCGTGGCGAGAAAGATTTGAGATACTGCCGCGAGTATTGCCTTTTATTGGGATCATTGTCGGTGTTCTTTATGTCATGTACGGAGGTATTGCAACACCCTCTGAAACTGCAGCTGTTGGTGCACTACTGTGCCTATTGGTAGCCATAGTTGTCTATAAGCTAACGAGTGTCACTGACCTGTGGGCGATATTTCGTGACAGTACTAAAGAGAGTGTGATGATTCTTTTTATAATTGCTGCTGCGGGTGTCTTCTCTTACATGCTCTCCTCATTGTACGTCACCCAAGCAATTGCCGAATGGATAGGAACACTGGAGGTAAATCGTTGGGTATTGATGGGGGCTATTAACGTTTTTCTATTGATTGCAGGTTTCTTCTTACCGCCTGTCGCAGTCATTCTCATGGCTGCTCCCATATTGCTACCTATCATTACGACAGCAGGTTTTGATCCCATCTGGTTTGCGGTTGTACTAACCATCAATATGGAAATTGGACTCATCTCGCCACCCGTTGGTTTGAATCTATACGTTATCAATGGTATTGCACCTGACATATCGTTGAAAACCATACTCAAGGGTTCAATCCCATTTGTGGGTTGTATGGTATTTGCCATAGTCCTACTTTGCCTTTTCCCGAGCATCGCAACCTGGCTGCCAGAATATGCCATGGGCGTAGCGCTTTAATTTACAACACCATCCAGATATCAATTGATATGTACACACAATCTAATAGTCGCCGTGTGGGACTCATTGTTCCCAGCTCTAACGTCACCATGGAAACTGAAATTCCAGCATTGTTACACGCTCGAGAAACAGTTAAGAGTGATCGTTTTACTTTTCACTCGTCACGAATGAGAATGAAAAGTGTTGTAAAGGAAGAATTAGAGAAGATGGATGAAGATAGTGTTCGCTGTGCTATTGAATTATCCGATGCAGCCGTTGAAGTTCAGGCCTACGCCTGTCTTGTAGCGATCATGAGTATGGGGAACGGGTACCATACGCGGTCGGTTGAAAAGCTACGCAAGGCCACTGTAGATGAAGGGCATCCTTCAGCTATAGTCAATTCTGCCGGTGCGCTTATTGATAGTCTTCATGAAGCTGGTGTTAAAAAAATCTCATTTATTTGTCCGTATATGAAGCCACTTGCTCAACTAGTAGTGGATTATATTGAGGATGAAGGCATCGAGGTGCATGACTTCATGGCATTGGAGATCCCCGATAACCTTGATGTGGCTGCACAGGATCCCAGTGCTCCAGCGGCGTTGTGGAAAAAGCTGGATATAAAGGGTATCGATACCATAGTTGCTTCAGCTTGCGTCCAGATGCCGTCTTTGCCGTCAATCGAAATTATCGAGAAGGCGTCGGGTATCCCAACCCTTTCTGCATCTGTTGCGACTACTCGCAGTATTTTGAAAGCTCTTGACCTTGAACCTGTCGCACCACAAGCAGGTGCCTATTTACGAGGAAATAAGTAGTTACGTCGTTTGCGATTCACATAATTCACTATTGGAAAATTAGGATACAACGATGACCAATGTATTTACGGTTTCAATTGATGCATGGAAACATGGAAACCCCATCCCTGAAAAATATGCCTTTGGCAAACAGGACGCACAAACCCACGTTGCGCTGACTGACAATATTAATCCTGCAATATCATGGTCCAGCGTACCGGTGGGTACAAAATCATTTGCCATTATTTGTCACGATCCCGATGTGCCTTCGTCAGGCGAAGATGTCAATCAGGAAGGCAAAGCCGTTCCCGCTGAGTTACCACGAATAAATTTCTATCATTGGGTTTTAGCAAATATCCCAATCGATATATCCAAGATTGAAGAAAGTGCTGCGTCTAATGGCGTAACAGTGAGAGGCAAGGATGTTGGGGGTAAAACCTATGGCCTTGCAGGCATTAACAGTTACACAGACTGGTTTGCCGGAGATGCTGATATGGAAGGAAAATATGCTGACTATGATGGACCTTGCCCACCATGGAATGACAGCATAATGCATCACTACTATTTCACTGTTTATGCATTGGATGTCACCAGCTTGACTCTAGAAGAGGAGTTTCGCGCCCCAGAATTATTAGAAAAAATGCAAGGACATATCCTTGCTCAGGCAGCTCATATGGGCACCTACACGCTTAATCCTGAGCTTTAGTCAATGAGGCACGGGTCAAGGCCCGTGCCATACGCACTTCATAACGTTTAGGGTTTCGAACCTCTGCTTGCGTAATTCTCCATTCTTGCGTGTTTTTCATTCAAAAATCGTGAGTTTGAAGCCGGAAATTTCTCCAGCATCTTTTCAGGGCGAACAGGGCGCGTTACCAACTCACCACCACAGTTGGGGCAGGCCTTAGCAAAATTCTTTTCGGCACAGTCCTGGCAGAACGTGCATTCAAAACTGCAGATGCGTGCGACGGTAATGTCTGCTGGCAAATCTATATCGCAACATTCGCAATTGGGTTTGAGCTTAAGCATCTTTTTGATCATGTTCATTGGTAATCGGCTTGGATTGAAAGATCTTTGCCGGAAAAAATCGTTTGTGTAGTGAAGTTCATACACGCGTTAGATGGATTTTCGAAGGTGTGCGTTCCCCGACTTGGGATGAACGTTTGCAACGTGTAATCCTGGCGATTGTTACCATTGATGTTCCTCAAGCTGTGCCTTTTTCCCAGAGGAACTGCTAGTTTGGCTACCCCGTAGTTATGTCGAACGATTTTACAAAGTACAGCAGTGGACTAAGATGCCACGCGGTGGGCATTTCGATGCATTGGAAGAGCCGGAATAAATAGTAGATCATCTTCGCCAGTTCTTACACGGTTTAAGTGATGCCCCCTATGAATATACTTAGAATAATCTCGGCAGGCAATCTGGTCGTATTGATTTTGCTAGACGTATCCCCAGTCCGCGCAAAAGATACAGACTGGGGCTGAAAATGCCTGACTTACTGCATAACCATCCCGCCATCAATCATGAAGAGTTGGCCGGTCATGTAATCAGATTCTGCGGAAGCAAGAAACGCCGCAGAACCTACAACATCTTCTGGGTAGGAGTAGCGTTTCATCAAAATCATGCTGTCGGCGAGCTGATCCATTGACTGGCCTTCCTTTTCAAATTTACCAATGGCCACCAGATCTTTATCCAGTTGTTCCCATAATTCAGTTCGCACAACGCCAGGACCGTAGCCATTAACGGTGATATTGTGTTGTACAAGAGCTTTCGCGCCGCCGTTTATCATGGCTAGCACAGCGTGTTTAGAGCAAGAGTACGGGACGACGTCATCGAATGCCTGGCGAGACAATATGGACCCCACGTTGATAATTTTATAAGGGCCGTTCTCTTTACCCTGTTTTATCATCTGTTTAGCCGCTTCCTGCATACCTATCAGTACACCCAGCGCGTTGATGTCCATGATGGAATGCCAGTTCTCCTCGGTAATATCTAAGAACATCATTGGTTTGTTGATGCCAGCATTGTTCAGCATGACATTAATAGAGCCAAACGCATCAACAGTTGCTGCTACTGCAGCCTTCATCTGGTCTCGCTTGGTCACATCCAACATAACAGCAATGGCGCTGCCACCCGCCAATTTAATGCGCTCTGCAACTTCCTCGCAGCCAGCTAGGTTAATGTCGGCTAAACACACCTTGGCCCCCTGTGCGGCATAGTACTCACCCGTGGCAGCCCCCATGCCTTGAGCTGCACCTGTGATGAGTACGTGTTTACCTGAAAGACGCGTCTTGTCCATATCGATACCTGTAGAATCAAAAAAAAGAGTTCTACGAAGTGTGAAGCGACGCGTATTCGTTGGAAATAATCAAAATATCCAAGCTGAACCAAAATTTACCAGATTGGACAAATTCACAATGTAACAGGACTGAGTTGTTGGTCAATATTACTGGGCCAAAATCGGTGAAAACATATCGGAGGGGAAAGTGTCCATATTAAAAAATACAGGAATTAAATTGGCTAGCGCACTGTGCTTGTCAATAGGAATGGCGAGTACCGCCATCGCTGCAGACAAAGGTTCCATAGTGTCGTTTAATGGTCCTGCTGGTGAGGCCTACATTGGTCGATTTATCACAGGTATTAAAGAAACTGCCGCGCTCAAGGGTTTCGATATCAAGGTATTCGAAAATCAGTTTAACCAGGCAGAGCAAGATCAGCAGGTTCAGCAGATACTGGCAGCTGGTCAATTACCGGATGTTTTCATTTGGTGGCCTTCGGATGCCACTGCGGGTTTGGGTTCCCTGCGTGCATTGCACAAGACAGGTGTCCCTGTTTTGAAGATCAATCAATTGCCTAATGAGCAAGACAAACAATACATCTTTGGTTATGCAGGTCCTGATGATCGCCTGAGAGCTCGAAATGCTGGCTACATGATGCGTGAAGCAGCAGCTGCCAAGAAAGCTGCTGGTGGAGAAGGCTTTAACGTCATCGCTCTGTCTTACCCGCATTCTTACGGCGGCTACGGTCTGTCGATCAATGCGTTCAAGGAAGCTATTGCGGGTTCTGACCTCACCATTATTGGTGATGTTGATGAAGGTTTTGGTCAAGCCAACGGCTATAAAGGCGCTGCCAAGTTGATCGCAAAGGTCAAAGATCAAGGCATCGACTTTGTATACGGTATGGATGACGCAATACTCACCGGTGGCATTAATGCATTGGAAGAGGCAGGCTATGAAATGGGTAAGGATGTGATTGCCGTGGGTACCGTGTGTAATGGCGATAAGCAGCTGATCGAAGAAGGGAAGCAGTTTGGTACTACGTTGCAGTCACCACTGCACGAAGGCCAACTGGCGATCAAACTCGTTGAGGAGTATCTTGACACGGGTAAGCTGGAAAACTACATCAACTTTACGCCAAATCCAGCTGTGACGAAAGACAGCATCGAAACAGCTGCCTTACGTGGTTTTGATGGAAAGCTCTACGCTATTGAAGACCTGTGTTCTGGTGCTTGGTAGTTAAAATTTAGTGAATTAATGCTGTATAGCAGGTATTGTCTACCTTGTTGGTTTCACGGGGCAATGCCTGCATTATTTTTTTTTACCCATCAGAATTTTAGTGCAACCCATTTTCCAAGCGCCATACTATGCAACCCTTGCTTGAACTTAAATCTATCAAACGCTCTTTTGGAGCTATTGATGCGCTTCGGGGTGTTGATTTTGAGATCAATGCCGGTGAAGTAATGGGCCTAGTGGGAGAAAACGGTGCAGGTAAATCAACGCTTGTAAAGATCATTAGTGGATTTGATGCTGGCTACACTGGTGACTATCTATTCAACGGCAAGCCGGTAGAATTCAGTAACGCGGTGGGTGCGGAACGCGCAGGCATTGCTATCGCTCAGCAGGAATTAAGTTTGATTCCCACCATGAGCGTTGCTGAAAATATATTTTTAGTGGGGCACAATGTACCGTTGTTTGCCACTAAGCGAAGTCTGGCTAAAAAGGCCAAAGCCTTTCTAGAACAAGTAGGCTTGGACGACATTGATCCGTCTGTGGGGGTCGACCGATTGTCAGTTGGTGAGCAGCATCTGGTGGAGGTCGCACGGCTGATTGCCCATGACCCGAGTGTGCTCATACTTGATGAACCCACGGCGGCCTTAGGTGAGTCTGACAGTATTAGAATTCTGGATATGGTCAAGCGGCTGGCGGCCAATGGAAAATCCATCATCTACGTCAGTCATCGCATGGACGAAATATTTAAAATCACCGATAGAATTACTGTGCTTAGAGACGGTAGTAGCCAGTCTGCAAGATCAGCCTCCGAACTGGATGTGCATTCTTTGGTCAGCTTGATGCTGGGTCGTGAGATGACCGATATGTTTCCACAGCGCTCAGTAGTTGCACCAGTACCGCCTATGATGCAGGTGATGGATTTATGGCCAGACGGTCTACTGGGTCCTGTCAGCTTTGATATCAAGCCTGGAGAAATTCTAGGGCTTGCCGGACAACTGGGTAGTGGTTCAGGCGAAGTGTTGGGTGCGATTGCCGGTGCGAGGAAAACGCGTGGTGGTCAGCTGCAAATGGATGGACGAACGTTCCTGCCGAAAAGCCCGCGTGAGGCCATCGCTGCGGGCATCGGCTATTGCTCGGAAGACAGAAAGCACGATGGCCTGTTTCTAGGTCGGCCCATCATTGAAAATATCAGTTCACCGTCTCTGGGTGCGATCAGCACAGCAGGGTTTCTATCCCACCGTAGGGAGCGGGATCTAGCGACAGATATTGCTCAAAAGTTCACGGTAGATCAGTCCCGCATGAACGCTGAGGCTGGTGTTCTTAGCGGCGGTAATCAACAAAAAGTTGCCCTTGGGAAATGGTTGTCGATTGAGCCAAAAATAATCCTGGTTAACGAACCAACACGTGGTGTGGATGTAGGTGCACGTGCAGAGATCTACCGTAAATTGCGTGAGCTTGCCGATGCTGGCGCTGCAATCGTGCTTGCGTCCACCGATATACAGGAAATCACCAATTTGCCAGATAGGGTGCTCACGTTCTACCGAGGTATGTTGATTGGTGAAATTGCCCAAGACCAGTTGTCTGCTGCCACAATACTTAAGCAGATTACTGATCCTTTTAATCAAACTAACCTGTGATGTGAGTGAGACGAATGGCCGCTGACACCATGAATTCCTCCCCTAAGCAATCGCTGTCCCTGTGGGGCAAGCTAACGCAACATTATTCTCCGCTGGTTATCGTCATGGTAGCCCTGCTTGTATTTGTGTTTGTTGCCGGAATGGTAACCGCCCCCAATTTTTTAACCTGGTTCAATTTTAAAACTATTATCAGAGATGCTGCCCTGGTCGGTATCATGGCAATCGGTCTAACATTTGTAACGCTATCTGGAAACTTCTTTTTGTTGTCCATGAAAGAGACCGCAGCACTGTGCGTCATAGCTTTCGCTACATCCATGTCTGCAGGCTACGGCTTTGAGGTCTCCTTTATCTTTACGATGCTGATTGCCGTTATAGCTGGTGCTTTACAAGGTATTCTTATAGGGTTGGGTGGTAACCCTATCGTTGTTACTCTAGGCGCTGCGGGTTTGTTTTTTGGCGTAGGTTCCTGGTGGAGTGACAACCTTGTTATCTCGTTTCGCCGACCACACGGTGCGGAGTGGTTAGGCAGCGGGTCCTTTCTGGGCTTACCCAATATAACTGTGGCGTTCATAATATTTGCAGTGGTGGCGGAGCTGGTACTGCGTTACACAAATTTCGGAAGGCAGGTCTATCTTGTCGGTGCAAATCGCGCAGCAGGGCACGCTACGGGCCATGAAAATTTCTCAATGGCTATTAAGACTTGCATTATTGCCTCGGTATGCTCAGCCGTTGTAGCCATTGCGTTTGCTGCTCAGGTTTCCAGTGCTCATGTTAACTATTTCTCATCCTCCTTCGGTTCTTCTGGGGATATGACTATTTTGGTTATCGCCACTGTCATGGTAGGTGGTAATTCCATTATGGGTGGCTACGGTTCCACTTTGCGATCGAGCCTTGGTGCCATCTTTATCAGTACCGTTGACAACATGATGGTGTTGCATGGATTCAACAGTGGCCCACGGGTATTGGCGGTGGGTTTGATGATTGTGTTCAGCATCATCGTATTCGCGCTTCTCAGACGTGGCAGTCGGGCACAAGAATAAGTGACATGATAAAAATTAAACAGTGGATTATTGATAATCACGACCTGGCATTCGCCATACTACTTGCAGTGTGTGTTTATGGTTATTTTGCTCTGTCTACAGAGTATTTCGCTACTCACAGAACTGGCTACGCCATCATGGAGCGGTTTGCTGTGTTAGGTCTGGTCGGGTTGGCACTGACTTTATGTATTATTGCAGGTGAGATCGATTTATCAATAGGTTCCAATGCCGCATTGTCTGCGGTCATAGCGGTACGCTTCACCGATAGCATGGGGGCGGTTCAGGCATCTCTCATTGCGCTGGCGGTGGCAACTCTTATTGGCGTCATTCAAGGCTACTTCATAGCGTACCTGCGAATCAGAGCTATTGTTTTAACGGTAGGTACCTTAATGTTATTGCGTGGTATTGCCTTGTTCGCCGCCGAAGAGAAAACTGTCATGCTCACTGACTTTACGGTACCGGACTACATCGCAACCAAAATGTTCATATACTTTTCACCAGCGAGTCTCGTAGTGATAGCCGTATTCATATTCGTTGCGTTATTTATGAATTACACGCGATTTGGTCGTGAAATCTATGCGATCGGTGGTGCGAGAAAAGAAGCACTGGCCTCAGGTATCAGCCTTAAGCGACCGATGGTTATCGTATTTGCTATCTCGGGTTTCTGTGCAGGTTTGGGCGGTGTCATTATTGGTATGCGTTCGGGCACCGCGCAAGCACTGGGCCTTCAGTATCTACTGCTCGCGGGCACCGTTGCTGCATTCATTGGCGGTGTCAGCATCATGGGAGGAAAAGGTGGTGTGCTGGGTGCGGCTATAGGAACGCTGAGTGTTAATTTTCTAAATACAGGATTGGTCTTTAATGTGACACCTGCTTTTATGGTGCAGCTGTATTTGGGTGTATTGCTCATGGTCGTCATCATGTTTCAGACCGGCTCGCGACTATTTGACGATAAGCAGCGTCGATGGCAACTATTACAGGATACCGATCAGCGCAAACGATTATTCGCGAGCCAGCTTGCCGCACTCGACGCCCTGAAGAAAATCCAGTCTGGTTAAGCGTGGTGGTAGATTGATTTGAAAAATATATCCAGAATGGATATATTTTCATAGCCTCGAAGCCAAGGAAGCCATAAGCTAGAAGAACTGGGCATTTTGCCTGTTGACTCTCAGGTGACTTTCGTGGTGACAAAGAGAAGTGACTTTGATACGGGCACCAAAAACCGGCAATCGTATTCTGAGGGCCCATATGAGACCCACCCTGACTTACGCAGCACGGCGCTTTTCAGCGCTGAGATCTCCAGAGTCGTCGACTTTATCGAACAGCTAGATCAGGAGATGGCACAGGCCTTGTCCAGAAAGCCCGGCTACAGCGAAACTCGGCTTTTCACCACCATTATGAGAAACCACCTGACTGGCAAGCTGACAACCAGCTCGTCACTTGCAGCTAACTCCGGACTGTCCTACGGCAGTGGGATGCGAGCTATCACATCCTTGATGGAGCGTGATTTGATAGTCAAGCGTGCTAGAACCAGCACCGGTAAATCCTTTTCGTTGCACCCCACCGAAAAAATGCTTAATGAGTGGCAGGAACTTGCACGTCGAGTTCGCTCATTGTTGGGTAGTAGCTTTCCAGCGAACGGTGCTGGCGATCGAGGATCCGATTATTTCTTCGGTGAATCTTATGCCGCAGGAAATGTACTTCCACCACCTGTGATTATGGAGAACAAGCTATCGATACGTCAGGGCTTGCGTATTCTTGTTCATGCCGATCCGACATTCATGGCCATGCATGGACTCAAGAAACAATTCGAGACAATATTTGGTGTGCCGATCAAGAATCGCGCCTTGTCGATCGATCGATTACGTCGTGAAATCATCGAAAACTCGCAACTGGCAGAATCTGGTTATGACTTGATCGCTTGCGATCTACCGTGGTTTGGTGAGATGGGGCAGGCAGATCGGTTTCTTCCACTCAATGATTTGATCAATCGCTCAGAGCTAGATCTATCGGACTTTCATTCCGAAGCTTTGGCCAGTGCACGGTACAAAGGACAACAGCTAGGTATACCTGTGCAAACCACACCCGAGTTGCTGGTGTATCGAAAAGATATTTTTGCGGAACACGGTTTGACAGCACCTCAAACTATCGACGAGACCTTGTTTGCCGCCAAGAAAATTCACGATCCATTTACTGGTGGAATGGCGGGTATTGCGTGGAACGCAGGCAGAGGCACACCGTTGGGACATTCATTTCTATTTGTAATGGCAGCTTTTGGAACGCCAGCCATCAATTTAAAAGCGACTCAAACAGGTTTTGATGGAGAGAATGTCACCGGTGAAAACTTCCGGCCCATGTTTAACACCGATGCGGCGCGTAATACTGCTGAATACTTTATGGAGCTACTCAACTATTCACCACGTGGCATTCTCAATATGTCCTGGTATGAGCGCGCGAGGAGTTATGCCAAGGGTGAAGCGGCCATTGCATACTGCGCAACTTTATTGGCGCCGTTGTTTGAACTCGATAGACAATCTCCTGCCTATGGCAATACAGAATATCTGCCACACCCTCGTGGTTTGGGTGGTCAGAACATCGCGCCGATAGGCGGGTATGCGCTCGCAATCCCTGCCAATGTGGCGCCGCATAGAATTGATCCAATCTGGACAGCTTTGACATCGCTTACCTCTGCGCAAGCTGTAAAACTCTATATCGAGAACGGCAGTTTGGTGAGTCCACGCTTCAGCGTTAGCGTTGATCCGGAAGTGCGGCGTGTATCACCGTTAATTTCCATTGTGGATGACATGGCCAGGTGCAACGTCGTACGCATGTGGCCACGGCCTCCAATACCTGAAATTGCAGACATCATTGCAATTGCAGGCGAAGAATTTCACGACATGCTGCTTGGCTCCAAGTCAGTTGAGCAAGCATTAAGCAATGCTCAAAACCGCGCAGATAAATTGATGCGTGAGCATGGACATTACTAGCCTCTGAACTCGTTGCTCAGAGGCCACAACGAGGTTATCTGATGACAACAGCATTAAACCCACGCATTCTTACACCCGAAGATAGTCTTCCTAATTGGCAATGGGATCGTCACATACCTTCTCCGGGTCATACTTCCGTTGATTTTGAGCGACGAGTCGATCATGACCGCCTACGACGCTATCGTTTAGCACGTGCGCGCGAAGCTCTGAAAAATTCGGAATGCGGTGCGTTGTTGTTGTTTGATGTCAACAACATCCGTTATGTGTCTGGTACTAAAATTGGCGAGTGGGAACGCGACAAGTTGTGCCGCTTCGCTTTATTAATGGGTGATGAAGAGCCTGTAGTGTGGGACTTCGGTTCTGCTGCGGTTCACCACCGACTCTATTGTGATTGGTTAGACCCTGAGCGTTGTCGTGCAGGCATGTTAGGCATGCGTGGTACGGTGCCACCAGCTGTTGGTCTGATGAAGGATCACGCAACGGAGGTGATGAGTCTTTTAAAAGCCGCTGGTGTTGGGGATATGCCACTGGGTGTGGATTACGCAGAGACTGCCATGTTCTTCGAATTACAGAAGGCGGGTATCAATGTGGTTGACGGGCAACAAGTCATGCTTGATGCGCGTGAAATTAAAAACGTCGATGAAATAGTGCTACTCAATCAGGCTGCTGCGATGGTCGATGGCGTCTATCACATGATTTACGAAGAGCTAAAGCCTGGTGTACGAGAAAATGACATCGTGGCTATGTCCAACAAGCTCTTGTACGAAATGGGTTCAGATGATGTTGAAGCTATCAATGCCATATCAGGTGAGCGTTGCAGTCCACATCCACACAACTTTACTGATCGGCTGATTCGACCGGGTGATCAGGCGTTCTTCGATATCCTACAGTCTTATCAAGGTTACAGAACGTGCTACTACCGAACTTTCAATGTGGGTATGGCAACACCGGTTCAGGTTGAAGCCTATGTTAAATGTCGTGAATGGCTTGATCATGCTATCTCACTGATCAAGCCTGGCGTTACTACCGACGTTGTCGCTAGTGTCTGGCCAAAAGCTGAGGAGTTTGGTTTTCCAAACGAGATGGCAGCGTTTGGTATGCAGTTTGGTCACGGTCTAGGCCTAGCTTTGCATGAGCGACCTATTATTTCACGCCTGGTGTCCTTGGATAATCCGATGGAAATAAAAACGGGAATGGTGTTCGCGCTGGAAACCTACTGTCCAGCTAAAGATGGGTTCTCTGCCGCTCGTATTGAGGAAGAAGTAGTAGTGACTGATACCGGTTGTAAGATTATCAGTTTGTTTCCAGCACAGGAACTACCCATTGCGAATCGTTACTAGACGAGACGATTTTCTGTTAATAGTCCAACCCCAGGAGTGATTTCGAATTGAGTAGTCAGGAAAAAAAGAATACTGAACACTACTTGCGCAGTTACGAACAAATGGTCCGTATTCGGACATTTGAGGACAATGCCAATAAGCTGTATCTCTCTGCAAAAATGCCTGGTTTGACGCATATGTATTCAGGCCAGGAAGCGGTAGCTGTAGGCATTTGTGAGGCGCTGGAAACCACGGACTTTATTACGTCAACTCATCGTGGTCACGGCCACTGCATTGCTAAGGGCGCAGAGTTTAAAAAGATGTTCTGCGAGTTGCTAGGCAAGGAAGAAGGCTACTGTCGTGGCAAAGGCGGTTCGATGCACATTGCCGATCAAGACAACGGTAATCTGGGAGCCAACGCCATTGTGGGTGGCTCTGCAGGCATTGCAACGGGAGCAGCGCTGAGTGCCAAGCAACTCAAAACCGGTGCAGTCGCTGTGTGTTTTTTTGGTGATGGTGCTCTGGGGCAAGGCTTGCTTTATGAGGTGATGAACATGGCAGCCTTATGGAGCTTACCTATTATTTACGCCTGTGAAAACAACCTATACGGTGAATACACGCACGTGTCAGAGATGGCGGCAGGTGAGCTTGTTGATCGTGCTAAGGCGTTTGGAATTGAATCCCATCAGGTCGATGGTCAAGATGTTAATGCGGTAAATCAACTCACAGAACAATTGGTGGACAGGGCCAGAAGAGGCGAAGGCCCCTTTTTCATGCAACTGGACACCTATCGCTATCATGGTCATCACGTGGGTGATATCAATCGCGCCTACTACCGGTCAAAGGAAGAGGAGACGATGTGGAAAAATGAACGTGATCCGATAACCAATTTCGGCAAATGGCTTCAGGACGAGGGCATAGTTGATGCGGATGAATTAAGTCTTATTGATGATCGTGTCGCCACCAATGCCTCAGAAGCGGTTGCCTATGCATTAGCGGCCGCCTATCCATCAGTAACAGAGGTGGATAGCCATGTCTTCGTCGCGTGAAATAACACTGTCTCAGGCAGTTAATGAAGCAATCGCAGAAGAAATGCGGCGTGACCCTACTGTATTCCTCCTGGGAGAAGATGTCGCAGAAGCGGGTACACCCTTCAAGATTCTGTCAGGTTTAGTAGAAGAATTCGGAACTGATCGAATCATCGACACACCCATCTCGGAGCCAGGCTTTACTGGCATCGCAGTCGGCGCCGCTATGACCGGCTCAAGGCCCATTGTAGATCTGATGTTCGGAGATTTTCTGACACTGGTTATGGATCAGATGGTTAACCAGGCGGCCAAGATTCACTACATGTCAGGTGGCAAACTTAGTGTGCCGATGGTTCTGCGTACAAACATGGGTGCGACTCGACGATCTGCTGCACAACACTCTCAATCCCTGCATGCATGGCTATGTCATGTACCAGGACTCAAAGTCGCCTTGCCATCATCGGCCTATGAAGCAAAGGGTTTGTTGAAATCTGCAATCAGAGACAACAACCCAGTTGTCATCATTGAAGACAAGTTGATGTATCAGGACAAGGCATGGGTGCCCGAAGAGGAATATCTAATTCCACTAGGTGTTGCCAATGTGCTTCGGAAGGGGAGCGACATTACTTTGATTGCCACCAGTTCCATGGTGCAAGTCGCCGAGGCTGCAGCAGAGCAACTGGCGAAGGATGGAATTTCTGCAGAAGTGATTGACCCTCGAACTCTTGTGCCATTGGATGAAGACACATTGCTTGAGTCGGTAAAGAAAACAGGTCGAGCGATTGTGATTGACGAAGGGCACCAAAGTTATGGTGTAACAGCCGAGATAGCCGCAAGACTTGCTGAGCGAGCCTTTTACTATCTTGATGCTCCCGTTCAACGAATGGGTGCGATGGATGTGCCTATCCCATTTTCTCCGGCATTGGAAGATGTCACTGTGCCCACGGTAAATGCGGTTTACGAACGTGCTACGGAATTGGTTCGAGATAAATTTATCGTACCCGCACCTGCGCTGGGCTATCGCACATGAGTGACCAATCAAGGCATGAGATCATCATGCCCGCGCTGGGTATGACGCAAGACACCGGGGAAATTTTAAGCTGGAACTTTGAACTGGGTGCAGTTGTTCAAGCAGATGATATTTTGTTTGAAGTAGAGACTGATAAAACAACTGTTGAAGTAGAAGCAGGTTCAGCAGGTGTCATTGTTGAAGTGAGAGCTGCTGCAGGAGAGGCTGTGCCTGTGGGTTCTGTTATTGCGGTTATTGATAGTGATGTAAGCGCTATACCAGTTACGGCTACTGTTTCTGTTTCATCAGCTGTTGCTGCGCCTGAACCCACCAAACCAGCTCCACGCCCACCAGCGCCCGAAGCAAAGAAGGCTACTCCTGGACCTGCTCCACGCGCTGAGCCACACGTCGCACAGCCAATCGCATCGATCGCTTCGGTCACACCAAGTCCAGGGGGTCGCATACTCGCCTCACCAAAAGCAAAGTTTGCAGCGCGTGACAAAGGCATTTCCTTAGAGCAAATAGCTGCTGCCGGGATTGATCAACCACTTCAATATATTGATGTGCAGAACTATGTCCCCAGAACAGTTACAGCAGGCATTTCTCAAAGCTTGTTGCAAGCGCGAGTGCAGCACACAGCCTACAAGGACTTTCTGGAATGGGCTGATAAGCAAACGGATAAGCACGCTATATCCGGCTCAGTGTGGAGTTTGTTTGCCAGCTCTGCCTGGCGATACAGCTGCGCGCCAGATCCTATTGCCGATGTCTGTGTAGAACTCGAACAATGGTCGGATCGTGAGTCAGACTTATTCTCTATCAATGCCGATAGAGTCGGTTTGCTGGAGATCGTCTCATACGAACCAAACGGCTACGTTGATATGTTAGTGCGCGATATGACGGGAACGCCATTAACCCACTATCAATCCCCCAATGAACCTGCTTGTCCAACACTCACAGTGGTTGAAGATGGATTAGACCATCTGAATTTGAGTCTACGTTTCGATGAATCAAGTCTTTCTCTTGATTCAGCCGTGTCATTGCTGAACCGAATTTGTCAGCTTGTCGAACAACCTTTGCGACATTTGTTATGAACAATCCAGCCCAATCTACTATGCACACGAAGCTATACATTAACGGACAATGGCGTGATGCGTCAGACGGTGCTCAGTTCGACGTATTTAACCCTGCAGATGAGTCTGTTCTATCTACCGTCTGTTCTGCATCGGTAGTAGATGCGCAGAATGCTGTCGAGGCAGCAGCGGCGGCCATGCCGGCCTGGGCTGCGAAGTCGCCGCGAGAGCGAGCAGAGATCCTACGTAAGGCGTTCGAGCTGTTCACCGAAAAACTGGATGACATTGCCACATTAATAACGCTTGAGAATGGTAAAGCGCGAGCCGATGCCATAGGAGAGGCAACCTATGCCGCTGAGTTTTTTCGCTGGTACGCTGAAGAAGCTGTGCGCTCAGACGGACATATGGGTCTGGCACCTGCATCCGGTGCCCGAACGCTCGT